>JANOKL010000241.1:0-5210 GCA_031419215.1 Luteolibacter sp.
GAAACTCTGGGCCAGCTTTTCGGTGGCGCGGACGGTGAGCTTTCCTCTAACAACCCGGTCGGAGGCGAGGAGCTGGGCGTCGCGGTCCTTGATCGAGAGCAGGGCCTTGGCATGGCCGACGGAAAGGTGGGCCTGGGCGACGAGCATCTGGATGTCCGGATGGAGATCGAGGAGGCGCATGGCATTGGCGACGCTGGCGCGGGACTTGCCGACACGGCCGGCGATTTCCTCCTGCTTCATCGTGAACTCACGGGCGAGCCGCACATAGCCGGCGGCTTCTTCCATCGGGTTCAGGTCCTCGCGCTGGAGGTTCTCGATGAGGGCCATCTCCAACACATCGCGGTCGGAGGCCTCGCGCTCGATGACCGGGACGGTGGTGAGACCGAGTTTTTTCGAAGCCCGCCAGCGGCGTTCACCAGCGATGAGCTCTAGCTTTCCTTCGACGAGACGGACGATGAGCGGCTGGATGATGCCATGCTGGCGGATCGACTCCATCAAGTCATCCAGCGGCGAGTCGACGAAGACGGTTCGCGGTTGAAGGGGCGAGGGGACGACCTGGTCGATCGGCACGTCGCGGACGCGTTTCGACTCATCGAAGGAAACCTCCTGAACTGCGGGAGTGCTGCCAGCTTGTTTCTTGATGAGGGCTCCAAGTCCTTTTCCGAGTGCCTGCTTCGCCATGGGGGGAGGATCTTTACGGACTCGCGTCGGGAAAACCAAGCGGATTTCGGGCGCGCTTGACGGAAGGGGGTTTGCGGGCCATCGATTGCTTCGTGATAACGTTGCGTTTTCTGCTGATGAGCCCGTGGGTCGTGATGCTGGCGGGTGGTCTTCTGTCTGCGCAGACCAAGCCCGTATTGCCTGTTTCACCGTCAGCTCCCGTCGCACCGAAGCCAACGGATTCAGAGAACAGCATGCCGGCCCGTGAGGTGGCTGCGCCCGAAGTGATCCTCTCGGCCAGGACCGCAGTGGAGAAGCTTGGCGGCGAGGTGGTCCTCGGCCGTTATGCCGTGGCGATCGAGCGCATGTATCCGACCTGGAAAAAGCGGATGGCGGAGCGTGTCGGAGGCATGGAGAAACTGGAGGCAAAGCTCGCCGGTGCGGCCAAGCAGATGCAGAGCAACGGCGTGAGCCTGATTTCCTTCAAGCCCGAGGGGCAGCCACTGGTGCATGAGGTCGCACTCGGGAAAAAAGCCGTCACCGTCAATGGCAAGCAGGCCGACGTGGATGTTTTCACCAAGTGGATGCTCTTCATCCCGACCGTGACGCAGTTCCGCTTTTTCAAGCCCAACGATCCCAAGCCCTACGTCGTCGAGAGCACCGGCTTCCAGGTGGCGATCTCCGACAAGGGCAAGAACGACTGGACCTTCATCGACGGCTCAGGGCTGACGGTTTCGGATCTCCGCACCCTGTTTCCGACCCTTCCGGAAGATCTGGAATTGCCTGTGATCGGCGGTCGCGAGGTCGGCGGCACGAAAGAGCGCTGAGGGCGCAGGTAATGAATTTCGACATGGACGTTATGGGCAAACAACCGAACAAGCAGCAGGAACAAGCGCTGTTGCACAAGAAACTGATCGCGCTCTGGAACCGGGCACAGAGTGAGTTGTGCGAGGTGCGCGGATCGGACATTCACGGACGCGGCGTTTACGCCACCCGGCTGATCCCGGAGAAGACCAAGATCATCGAGTATGTCGGTGAACTGGTGGACAAGAAGGAGAGCGACCGCCGGGCCAACGCGCAGCATGCCAAGTCCCTCAAGACCGGCGATGCGGCGGTCTACATCTTCACCCTTTCCAAGACTTGGGACATCGATGGCAACGTCCCTTGGAACACCGCGCGGCTGATCAACCATTCCTGCAATCCGAACTGCGAGGCCTTTGTTGAGGGCCGGAAAATTTTCATCTACTCGCTGCGGGAGATCGTGGAAGGCGAGGAGCTGACCTTCGACTACGGCTTCGATGTCGATTGCTACGAGGACCATCCCTGCCTCTGCGGGTCGGCCGGCTGTGTCGGCTACATTGTCAGCCGCGAGCAGTGGCCGAAGCTCAAGGAGAAGCTGGGCAAGGTGAAGGCCTGAGATAGAATGAAACCGAATCGTCCGCCCACCGAGTTCGAGATGCAGGTCTATGCCGTTGTTCGGACCATTCCGAAAGGCTCGGTCTCGACGTATGGCGCGGTGGCGAAACTGACCGGTCGTGGCACGGCGCGCGCGGTTGGTTCGGCACTGGCGAGGAATCCTTTTGCTCCCGAAGTTCCCTGCCATCGAGTGGTGCGGGCGGATGGTTCGCTCGGTGGCTTCAACGGCGAAACCGAAGGGCCGGAGATGGTGAAGAAAATCCGGTTGCTGAATTCCGAAGGCGTCGGAATCGAGTCGGGCTTGATCGACCTTTCGCGCTTCGGCGCGTGAGCCATTCAGTGGCCCATGAGCTTGATGCCCCAAGCCACCAGACAGGCACTGGCGATCACCAGCAGGATCAACAGCATCAGGCTGCGGCGCTGGCTCTTATGCTCGTTGCGGACTTTCCCGCGGGTGGCGCGTTCTTCGAAATCCCTCTGGCGCTGACGTTCCAGAAAATCATCGGTGGGAGGAAGCGTGGCGTTGCTTTCCTCGAACTGCCGCTTCAGGCGATCCGGCTCTGCGAGGGTGGCAGCGATGGTCGCTTCCAGCCGCGCCTGTTCCTCCGAAATCGCGAGGAGATCGGGGTCCACGTTGCTGATGCCTCGGGCCATGCGCTTATTTCAGGATGTAGACGACCAGGGCGATGCCGCCGAGGACGAGCACAGGAAGATTGAAGGCCAGACCATTGCGGAACTGGGCGGCGAATTCGCCAACTGCCGAAGAGCCAGGGCCCGTGCGCTTGCCCTTGCTGCGTCCGAAGATTGCGCCGCTGCGCATGCCGTCGAAATGCGCGGCCGCCTGTTCGTATTCGTCCGTCGCGAGGTCGCTGGTGGTCGTCGCGCGGTCAAGATGCGTCGAAAGCTGCTCCTTGGTCCAGGACTCCGGATTGTATTTCCCAAGCTTGTCGAGGTGCGAGGCGAAGCAGACCCGGCATTGCTCGAGGTCCTCCATCTCCTGGCGCATTTCGAAAAGCTCGCGATCGATCCGCGTGACGGCGGAGGAAAGCTTGTCCGTCAGCTCGACCTGCGTGGTCATGAAATCACGCTTGCGGGCGTTGAGCGCCTCCATCTCCTGCTTCTTTCGCTCCAGCTCCTCGCGCTTCTGCTGGAGCTGTTCGAGTTGGGCCTCAGCGGCCTTGAGCTTGCCGTCGTAGTCGTCCCCGACGGTGGTTCCTCCGGGAGTCATTTCCAGTTGGGTGGAACGAACGCGGATGTGGTGTGTGTGTTCGGCGTTGCCGGGCATGGGGGTAGGGTGGAGGCGGGACCCCATCCGTATACGTATTTCAAGAAGTCCTATCCAGCCAAATATTCAGCATTTCCTAACAAAATGCCACCGCCCTCAAATGTAGAACATCGGCGAGCTGCTCTGCTGTGCGAGCATCTCGAGCGTGATCGACTGCATCTGCTCCTCCAAGGCATCCGCCACCTTCTTCCACGCGACCCGGACCGAGGGCCCGGACTCGCCGTCTGAGGAGACCGAGAACTGGATCAGCGCCGGGTCCACCGCGAGGACGATCTGTTGGAGCGTGATCGACTTCGCCGGGCGTGCCAGCAGGTAGCCGCCGGCCTGGCCACGACGGCTGTCGACCAGTCCCGCGCGCCTGAGATCATTGAGGATCTGCACCAGAAAGTTCGCCGATGCGGCTTCCCGTTGCGCGAGGTCCTCAAGGCGTGTAAGAGTCCGCCCGTCATCGCGGCGGGCCAACTGGGCCAGCGCTCGGCAGGCATACTCCAGCTTTTGGGAAATCTTCATGAACGATTCGGAACACAACAGCGCCCCGGCGGCGAGCACGAAGGCGATCGGGTTGTGCGCCGGCGGCACCGTCGACCTTGAAAAACTCTGGTCCGACCTCCTCCGCGCGGCCAACCAGGTCGCGACCGAGGAGCCCTCGCTCAAGCCCCTTCTCGATGACGTCGTGCTTTCCAGAGAGGGTTTCGGCCCCTCGCTGGCCGCCCGTCTGGCCCGCAGGCTGGCCCGCGAGGACATGCCACGCGCACGCATGGAGCCGCTGTTCGCCGAGGTCTTCACGGAGAATCCAGCCGTCGTCCAACACGCCGCCCGTGATCTGGTGGCGATCTTCCAGCGCGACCCCGCGTGCTTCTCTCCTCTTGAGCCGCTACTTTTCTACAAGGGCTTCCTCGCTCTAACAACCTACCGCGTCGCCCACCGCCTATGGAGTGACGGACGCCGCTGGCTGGCCTTGTATTTCCAGAGCATCGTCAGCGAGGCCTTCGCCGTGGACATCCACCCGGCGGCGCGCATCGGCTGCGGCATCCTGCTGGACCACGCCACCTCGTTCGTTGTCGGGGAAACGGCGATCATTGAAAACGACGTCTCGATCCTTCACGAAGTCACGCTCGGCGGCACCGGCAAGGAATGCGGCGACCGCCACCCGATCGTGCGTTCGGGGGTTCTGTTAGGCGCGGGGGCGAAGATCCTCGGCCGCGTGGAAATCGGCACCGGAGCTAAAGTTGGCGCAGGCAGCGTGGTGTTGAATGATGTGCCGGCACACACCACCGTGGCGGGCGTGCCGGCGGTCATCGTCGGCGAATCCCGCGTGGAAAATCCTGCGATTGAAATGGACCAGAGCCTCGAATGCCGGAACATCTGACTGCTTGAAACACTCCCGACTTTTTCCCCATGCGTCCGCTCCTGCTCGTCCTGATTTTCTCCCTGCCGCTCGTGTCCTGCCAGAAGGTCAAGGAGCTGGCGGGAAAGGCGAAGGTCGCGGCTGGATCAGCGGCTTCCGGGATCACTCCCGCCGGGGAAATGGACAAGGCACTGGAGGCGCTGATCGATCGCAATGAGGAAGGCGTCCGCTTCCGCAAGGACCTGCCGTTTCCGAAATCCGTCGAGAGTCGCACCACGAGTTCGATGCAATTCATCGACGTCCGTGTGTCCCGCAAGACCGCTTTCGGACTTGAGGCAGGAACGTCATCCGCGACCCGCGAGGAGGCCGGCACCTGGACGCGGACCGATAACCGCATTGCGTTCTCCTATGAAAAGGCCACCATTTCTCCTGCGTCCATGCTGCCTGCGGCCCCTGTCGTGAATCCCAAGGCCCCGCCCGGACCCAAACCCCCGCCCGCGG
>JANOKL010000242.1:0-4547 GCA_031419215.1 Luteolibacter sp.
TCTTTCGCTGACCGACCACCAGTGGAAGTATGGAGTAAAGCCGATGGACCTTTTCAAGCTCATCAATGCCGGCACACCCCCCGAAAGTCCAGGCCACAACGGCGCAAAGATGCAGCCTTGGGGCCAGACGCTTTCGCCGAAGCAGATCGCCGAAGTGACCGCCTTCATCATCGCGAAGGTTCCGGATGATTTCAAAGCCTACGCGGCTCCCGGCACGAACTGAGGCGGAAATCTCCGCAACTGCCGCGCATCCTCTGACAAGCGATGCGCAGCACGATCCGGTCGCGTGGAGCAGATTGACGGCACTCGATGTCCACCACCCCTCCCAAGCGCCCGAATCTCGTTTCGGTGACCACCATCAATTCCGATGGTTCGCACTACAAGCTGCAGCCGGCGGATGTGGCGGGAAAGTGGAGCTTTGCCCGGCGGGTGTTCGGCCTGCTGCTGATCGCGGTGTATGCGGTGCTGCCGTGGGTGAAGATCAACGACCACCCGGCAGTCTTCTTCGATGTGGAGTTCCGCCAGTTGCATCTCTTCGGTCTGACTCTGGTGCCTCAGGACCTGTGGGTGATGTTTTTCGCGGTCACAGGGCTCGGGTTCGCGCTGTTTTTCGTCACCTCCTTGCTCGGCCGTCTGTGGTGTGGGTGGGCCTGTCCCTACACGGTTTTTCTTGAGCATGTGTTCCGTCGCATCGAACGCGTCATCGAAGGCGATGCTCCTGCCCGCCGACTGTTGGAATCCGCGCCCTGGACCTTGGGGAAATTTTCCAAGCGCGTGATCAAGCATCTGCTGTTCATCGTTTGCGCGGCTCTCATTGCCCACGTCTTCATTTCCTACTTCGTCTCGCTGCCAAGGCTCTACTCGTTCATGCACCAGAGCCCGCTGGCCCATGCGACGGCGTTCGGCGTGGTGGCTTTCCTGACGCTGGTGCTGTGGTTCTGCTTCGGATGGTTCCGTGAGCAGTTCTGCATCATCATGTGTCCCTATGGTCGTCTGCAAAGCGCGCTGACGGACGACGACACGATCATCATCGGCTACGATGAAACCCGTGGCGAACCGCGCGGGGCGAAGGGCAAGGCCGAGGGCGACTGCATCGACTGCCGCCGCTGCGTCCATGTCTGCCCGACCGGGATCGACATCCGCAACGGCCTGCAACTTGAATGCATCGGCTGCGCCGCCTGCGTCGATGCCTGCGATGACATCATGACCAAGGTCGGCCGCCCGAAGGGACTGGTTCGTTACGATTCGCTGAACGGCCTCGCCCGCAAAACGCGGCGGATCCTTCGTCCGCGCATCTATGCTTATGCCGCGCTGGCCTTGCTCGGTCTCAGCGCGCTTGGCCTCACGGTCGCCACCAAGGCCCGGCCCTACACGGCGACCGTTGCCCGCCTGGAAGGCACGCCCTTTGTCTCCGACGCCACCTCGGTTCGGAACATCTATCAGATCCGCGTGCTGAACAAACGCAACCAGGCCGCGACCTTCACGATCCGTCTGGGTCATGACACGCCGGAGGGCTTCGAGCTCAGCGGTGCGGATCAATCTTTCGTGGTCGAGCCACTCGGCGAACTCAGCCGCTCATGCGTCGTGTTCGCCGCAGCCAAGGCCTACCAGGGCCAGCGCGATCTCAAGATCGAGATCCACGGCGAGCCTGGAAACATCACCCTCACCCAAACCGTCAAGTTCCTCGGCCCAAACCCGATCCTCCTCCACGAGGAGGCGGAAAGGCATGAGGAGCACCGAGAAAAGGAACACGATTGAACCCAAGCCTCACCCCATGAATACCCAGACCCTCGAATCCCGCCCCGGCTTCTTGATCCGCCATCCTTGGCTGCTCATCGTGCTCGCCTTCGTGCTGCTGCTCGGCGCGTGGTCGACGCTGATCACCATCGCCGTGAAAAACTCGCCACAGCAGGTGGAAGTGAAGCGTTAGAGCCTGGTGGAAATCCCACCAATCACCATTCACCATTCACGATCTTCCCCCATGACCACCCTCGTCGCCCTCATCACCGGAGCCGCCACCAGCCTGCATTGCGCGGGCATGTGTGGGCCGATCGCCTGTGGTGTCGGCACCTTGGCGAAGTCCGAGGGCGAACGGCTCACCGCCGCATCGCTTTACCATGGCACCCGTATTCTTTCCTACGGGATCATCGGCGCGATCTGCGGAGCTCTGGGCCAGCAGCCCTTGAAATGGTTCTTCGGCTCGCCTGCGGTGTTGCTGCCGTGGGCACTCGTGCTGGTGCTTCTCATCATGGCGACGGGTCTCGACAAACGGATCCCACGTCCGGCGATCCTGAACCGACTGACCGCGCGCGCCCGCTTCAAGGCCTGTCGACTCTCCGCCTTTGCCGGGGCCTCGGCGATGGGCCTGCTCACGCCCTTCCTGCCTTGCGGTCCGCTTTATGTCGTTTTCGCCGCCGCCATGCTGGCCGGTTCCGCGGCGAAAGGGGCGGAGTTCACCGTCGCCTTCGGGCTCGGCACTGTGCCGCTGCTCTGGCTGGCCCAGCATCAGTTCCATCGCTTCCGGGCAAAGCTGACGCCGATGACCCTGAAGCGCGTGCAACGAGGTCTCGCCTTCACCACGGCCCTCCTGCTCGCCTGGCGACTCCACGGCACGCTGCCCGATCTCAGATCCCACGAGTCCCCGGCCGAAGCCCCGAAATCAGAGCTGCCGAGTTGCTGTCATTGAAGAGTCGGAGGTCTTAAAGTCCAAGGTCGAAGGTTCAAGACTTTCAGACCTGCGACCTTCAGACTTTTAGACCTCTTCAATCTCTCTCACCCCTCCTCCACCGTCTCCAGGTTGTCGTTGCGGTGGATCCAGACGCTCTGGACCAGGCCGAGCATGAACATGCAGATCACCACAAAGGTGCCTGAGTAGCTGACCAGCGGCAGCGGAATGCCGGTGATCGGCAGCAGCAGCACGCACATCCCGATGTTCTCGAAAATGTGCGCGAAAAACAAAGCGACAATGAGGCATACGAGCAGCCTCCCGGTCATGTCCCGACTGTAGAACGCGATGAACAGACACTGGATCAGCAGCAGGGCAAAGGCGGTGATCAGCAGCAGGCTGCCGCGGAATCCAAGCTCCTCCGCGATGACGGCGAAGATGAAGTCGTTGTGCGCGGTTTCCCAGGGAATGAACTTCCGGGCGTGCAGGGAGCCTTTTTCCGCCGTGGCATTCCAGCCGGACCCTTTCCACCCGGCCTTGCCGACTGCCATGGAAACGTTGTGCGCGGCGTAGGCATCGCCAGTGATGTCCACCTCCTGGTTCTGGAGCATTTTCAACCACAGATCGATGCGCTCCGGCCCGCGCTCCGATACCAGCGGCAGCACGACGAAGTAGAGGATCGGGATGATTCCGACTCCGAGGAACCCCATGAATGACAGGTAGCGGAAGGGCAATCCTCCCACCACCAGCGCGACCAGCGCCACCGGCATCCACACCAGCGCGGAACCCATGTCGCCCATTTTCATGACGATCAGGAAAGGAATGGCGGAGAGGATGCCGATGGTGACAACCTTCGCGATCGGCGCGCCGAACCAGCGGTGCAGCCTCGGCAGATCCTGGATCAACCAGGCGATCAGAAGGATGCCCGAAAACACTCCGAGCTGGGCGGGTTGGAAAAGCAGCGGGCCGAGCTTGATCTGGTGGACCGCATTGTCCTGCTTCATCGCGATCAGCATCAGCACCAGGCTGGTGACGTAAACCGGCAGCCCCAGCCAGCGGATCCAGCGGTAGTTCACGAAGGCCGCCGCGAAAAAGGCGACACTGCCGATGGCGATCCACTTCTTGTGCATCGCCGCGTAGTAGAGGCCGCCGGTCGGAAAGCGGATGCGCATTTCCTCAGGAACCGCCAAGTGGCGGGCCGCGCTTTCGATCATGAACAGCCCGAAAATCAGCAACGCGTACATCACCAGAACCAGCATCCAGTTCATGCCGAGAAGTTTGCGCAGGAACGGAGTCATCGTCGGAAGAGGCGGCAGGATACCGCCACCGCCCGCCATGGCAAGACGGGCGTGGAGGAATTCGCGAGTCTCTTGGGATCATGCAGCCTGCATGGCCTTCGTGCAGATCCCCGAGCCGTTGTTGCTTTATCGTTTTGGTCCTGAGACGAGCAAATCATTCCCCGAGGCTGGTCCCAGCTCTTTCCCTGGTCCTGAAAGCGGGTTGGCTCAGCGACTGCGAATAGAGACTTAGCCGGATTATCGGCCTTCAATCCCAAAAACGCATGAACACCTCCATCCTCAAGCTCCCGACCGTGGCCTGCCTTGCGCTTGCCTCCGCCAGCCTCCTTTCGAGCTGTGTCGATCCCTACTACGCCGGAGGCGGCCCGCCGCAGAATGGCGGCTCGTATCAGTCCGGCCCTTATCAGTCCGGCCCGTATCAATCCGGCTACTCCGTCCGCACCCTGCCTCCCGGCTACCGGACTGAGCGCTATGGCGATTCCGATTACTACTACTCCGGCAGCAACTACTACCAACGTCGCGCCGACGGCTACGTGGTCGTCGAAGCCCCACGTCAGCGTTCATCGAATTACTCGTCTGACTAT
>JANOKL010000243.1:0-5386 GCA_031419215.1 Luteolibacter sp.
CCGGGGCCGTTCTTCACGAGGGTCACGGGATTCGAGCCGTTGTTGGCAATGTTGGAACTAATACCAGGAAGGGTATTAATAACAGCCCCAGTCGAACTAAAGCCGATACCGAAGTTAGCTGCGTTGTACTGGTGAACCACAAGATCGTAGGAGCCGCTGCCATTACCAGCGGTGATGTTTCCTACACTGGCGCTGCTTACGACGGTTCCAATCCTGGGCCCATTGGCGAGGCTTGCACCAGTGAAGAGCAGACCGCCGCCGGTTAGGGTGAGAGTGTTTCCAGCACCGATGGTGAGAGTCTGCGCAGTAAGAGGGTTTTCGAACTTGAGGCTGTTGGTGGTGCGGTTGGAAGACGCAGGAAGGGAGGCTGTCGCGGTGATTCTGGAGTTGTTGGTGTCCGTGACGTCGCCGACCGTGGTGGTATCCAGCGCTAGATAACCCGTGTAGCCGGAAAGCAAATAGGGTCCCGGGCTCGCGGTGGCCGTTGTGGCCCAGTTGTAGCCGGTGTTGGCTGTGCCGTCGGAAAACACCACGCGGCCACCGTAGATACCGGTGCCGTCCACGTTGGAAGTGGTGGTGATGGTGGCGGTGCCAGCCGCTCCAGGTGTCTTGCCGATGAGCAGGCTGCCACCGGAGGCGCTCGTGGTGAGCGAGTCGATGGTCAGGGTTGCCGTGCGTCCCGCTCCGTTCGGATTGACCAGGATGTTACCTCCGCTGGAGTTGACGGTGACATTGCCCAAGGATTGCGCACTGTCGTTGGCGGAGTTTCCAATGATGCTGACCGTGCCGCCGCCAAGACCAAGGGCATTGCCGGTGCCCACCAGATTCGCGTTCGCTCCCCGATTGGCAAAATCCAGTGCCAGGGTGCCGCCATTGACATTGAGACCACCGGTGAAGGTATTTGCATCCGTGCCGTTGAGGGTGAGCGTGCCGACACCGATCTTGGTCAGGCCTGCAAAACCGCCGATGACGGTACTCGAGTTGGCACCGATGACATCGGTGTTCGGGGAGACGAGGAGGCTGTTGGTGACATGGATGATGCCGGTGCCGCCGAGATTGATCACGCCGCCCGCGCCGCTGATGGTTGCGGTTCCATCGTGGAAAGTCAGGCTCTTGGCGTCTTGCGCGCTGGTCAGGTCGATGGTGTAGGCCCCCGTGGCATTGATCCCGGCAGAGAAGAACAGGTCATCGGCCGCCGCAGTGGTGGTGGCAGTTGTTGCCTCGGTGCCGTTGGGGCTGGTGCTCCATGTGGCGCCGCCAGTGGTCCATGCCCCGGCGGGAGTGTTACCACCGCCGGCCCCGGCGGTTGTATCGTCGATGTCCCAGTAAAGACTGGCCGCATGGGAAGGGGAGACAGCCAGCAACGATGCGATGGCGCTGGCGAGCGGGAATGCAAGGCGGAGGGGGGATTTTGGTTTCATGATTTTTGGGTAATCTAGCGCCTAACAAAAAAAGGGAGAGGTCCTCCAGCATTTTCAATCTCGACAACCACGACTCAAATCAGGAGGTTTTCAAAAGGTGAATCCGCTCCGCGTCTTCAGTGCCTCCGAACAGGTCGCCGCCCACCTCCGTGACGAGATCCGAAAGGGGACATGGCGCGAGCGGATGCCGGGAGGAGACTCGTTGGCCCGGGAACTCGGGATCGGACGAAACACCATCGATGCCGCCCTGCTGCATTTGGAAAGGGACGGCCTGCTGGTGCCTCAGGGAACCGGAAAACGCCGCCAGATCGAGCTCCTGGAGCAGCCCGCATTGAAACAGCTCCAGGTCCGCCTGCTGCCCCACAGCGATGCGGACTGGAACAACCATATCCTGAACGAGATCCTCCACAGCTTTCGCGCTGCGGGCCATGCCGCCGAATTCGCAGGGCATTCGCTCATGGGGCTGAAGATGGACGCGCGGCGCGTCGCCCGCTTCGTCGAGAGCACGCCTGCTGACGCCTGGGGGTGGTCTGCGCGGGATCACAGGAAGTGCTGACAGCCCTTGCCAAGGGACAGTCACCCACCTTTGCGCTGCTGGGACGGATGCGCGGCGTGCCCATCGCCGGCGTGAAACCGGACAAGGTCTCTGCCGTACGCTCGGCGGTCCGGCGCTTGGTCGCGCTGGGCCACAGCAGGATGGTCATGCTGGTGCTTCCGGAGCGCGTCCACCCGGTTCCGGGGACCGTGGAACAGGCATTCCTCGACGAGCTGCGGGCGCAGGGCATCAACACCGGCCCTTACAACCTTGCGGTGCGCAGCGGTGGCAAGGCGAGTCTCCACGAGCGTCTCGACGCGATGTTCCGCCACACCCCGCCGAGCGCCGTGTTTCTTGATGAGTCCGATGTCTTCATCGCTGCCCAGCTCTACCTCGCCCGCCGCGGCATCCTCGCGCCGGAGCATGTTTCGCTGGTCAGCACCGATCCCGCCCCCTACTTCGATCTGCTTGATCCGCCGGTTTCCCATATCGCCTGGACCTTCGATAGCGTCCACCGGATCCTCACGCGCTGGCTGAATCAAATCGCCTCGGGAAAGGACGAACAAACGCAGACATTTATCCAAGCGACATTCGCCGAAGGCGGCACGATCGGAAAAGCCACGGCAAGCTAGCCGGTCAGAGGCCCACGCGGCATGGGGACGACGGTCGGAGTCAAAGGGGCGCTCCAAAGCGAAATGGACCGGCGGACGCTGGCTGAAAGAGGTCTCGTCGGCGGATTTTTGTCTGTCACTTTGTCACTAAACGGTTCAGATCTGAACACTGGATTTTCGGGACCGGTACCATTTTAAGCGATTTGTATCTCACACTGGATTTTCGGGACTGCCCCAGCTACAATGCGAAATCACATGAAACTGAACGCATGAAAGGGGGCGTCCCTGAAATCGAATTACATGGAAAATTCACTAACCGATTCATTGGTCGGCAAATGGTTCGTCAGTAATATACTGGCCGGTTCAGAGGAGGATGGACTCTTGGTCATAACACCTGAGCGCCGGGTCATTCAGTTCCCGACCTCGGTGACCTTGCCGCGGATGAACGAGACGTTCCGCCTTTGGATTTGCGACGATATTCCTAACCACGTAAGTTTCCGACTGTCTCCTTCGGGAATCAGTTGGAGGCGACGCGTCGAATTCTCCGACGATGGCTGGACAATGATTGCAAATGATCATGATAGAGAGACTCGATTTCCTTGTCGACCTGCTCCCGACGCCATACTTCCACCTTGGTTTGATGATTTGCTAGTGAAGAACCTTCTTCTAATCGCTGAGCTTGAATTGAACCAAATCGAAGAATCCCCCGAACTCTGAAAGGGTCGCCCACTCTGAGGTTTCGGGCCGATGTCACGGACGATTTTAGTAGGCAGGTCTGAAGGGGGCGGTCCCGTAAATCGAGTATTTGAGGCGCAGAGGCGATACCGGCGCGATGGCAGGGATGCAGTTTTGATCGAAGCGTCTGGTTGGAATGAGTAGGATCTCAGTGATCTGACGGCGGACCTAATAAGCATGGGACTCGTGTTGGGGTTATTTGAAGAGGGCGACGATGGCGCACGGCACGGCTGCAAAAGGCGGTCGATTACACGATCTGCCGTGGCTGGTGCATCCTGCTCCAGCCTGTCTTCGGTGCGTCTCGCTCCGAGTTTTCTTCTGGAAATCTGGGAGCTGGAAGCTCCAGAGACGGACTGTAGCGGGACGCTCCAGCCACGGTTGGGGAGCTTAATCGATGGAGAATCAAAACTCAAAACCCGGCATTACATACAGACCCAAAAGGATCAACGAGTTACACAGTAATTTCCTACCCTTGATTTTCTTCGTCAAGTTCTTTTCTCAGCGCTCGCTTGCGCGGAGTATCGGCATTTTCATTGAAGCGGGCAAGCCCAGGTTTGTGCGGAGGGACAGGCTTGTAATCGTTGAATTTCCGACAGACGGAATACCGATAAGCTAACAAATCTTTTTTCGAGTAGAGGCGGTTTCGACCGTGCTGGAAGTAGGAAATCCAACCGCGTTCCGATGCCTGAAACACTCCTTGAGGTGTCATCCGAAGCTTCACAGCAGCGAGCCAGCCAGGCACGGCGGCACCATGGATTTCCACGAACCTTTCAAACGACGCCCACAAGACCTCAGCCCGTTGATGGTTTTTCATTTTTGCTTTCAGTATTTCCCTCAGTTGTGCGGGTTGCTAAGCCAGCTTAACAGTCTGTGCAAGGGTAATTGATTACAAGAGTTTGGGGAAACTTTGACCGAGTGACTAAAGGGGAGGCCGTTAGATTTTGAAAGTCGACGTTCGCTCAGTCACGCAAAGTTGATCCACGAAAATTCCTGATTCACTTCGTGGAAATTTCCGCTCCTCAACTGTGCGACACTTCGCGGAAGAGAAGAGCGGCAGGCGAATACGCCAGCCGCAGGAAGAGGCGCTTCGCGGCTTTTGAGCGGGGGCCGGATCTTGGAACGGCCTGCGCAGCGTCTGACCCATCGCGCCACCACTGAGGGACTACGGAGGCCCCAGCTTGCGCCCCGGCGCTGCATCGCATGCGCATTCCGGGTGAAGTTATCAGAGCGGTAATCTCACAGGCCCGGAATTTTAATCAGTGTGAACCCTCCGGGCTTCATTGGGTGACTATTTCGGCCATAACTTTTCTGCAAATAATAGTTGTGTCGTAGCTCGGATGTGATATGTTTACTTCGTTGCCGGAAGGTGACCGGGTGTCGTAGCCCGAACAACAAACCACCCAAAAACATGAGCGATAACGCATTTGACAGAGCAGTGAAAGCAGCCACGACCGCAATCAAGGAACACTTCGATCTTTCGGAGGAAGCGGAAATCCTTATCACGGAAACCGCACACATCGAGAAAGGGAACACGCGAAGGAACTATCACAAGTTCGAAGCACGGGACATGATGCACAAGCCATTTGCGAGAGTGAGAACCGGAGTGTGCGAGATCATCGCGGTCGATAGTAAGCCAGTGGCCGCCCACACGTTCGAACACGTTTACAGCGGGCTTTGCAAGGAGGAGGTGCCAGCGTGAAAAGGGGAACTCTCAACAAGGCAGAATTGCAGGCCATCGCGAAGGCCTACAGGTTGATTAACGATCTCACGGCCAAAATACCGAGAATCAACGACCGAGGAACCACAGAGGACCAAACCGAGGAGCTTCTTGTTCGTGCAAGGAACCCGCTTGGCGAGCTTCTACGGTGGCAGGACTACCACGGGGCATGGAAAGAGGCCCAGCCATGAAACGCTATAGGACTTACGCGGCCTGGTGCAATGCCCTGGATGACCTGGAGCCGGGCCACATGGAAACAGGTGATGAGAGCTACAGCCAGGCGTTCACCTCATGGGGGCGATGGATTGGCGAGTGGAATTCACCTGAGGCGAGGAAAGAAGGCCTCCCAGGGATCACGGTGGACGGC
>JANOKL010000244.1:0-8093 GCA_031419215.1 Luteolibacter sp.
CAGCGCAGCAGACGAAGAATACGGCCAGCAGCTCACGGGGCACGTTGGGGTTTGAATACGCGCTGAGGAATTTCATGCAGGGGCAAATGCGCCGGAATTACCAAGGGTCTGGAGCCGACGTGCTAAACGTGGGTGGGGCGCCTTTCATTTCATTGAATTTCCTTCCAGGGATTCTTCCGCTGGACGTCGTTTCTCAGCTTGTTCCGGGCCCGCAGTTCAAGAACACGGCAACCCGTGAAGACACCTCCAAAAAGATGAGTGCTGATGACCTGGTGGAGTTCATCAGCGGGGAATTTCACTGAGGATCGTACGGCCTTGATTTCTTGCCGTGAAATGCAAGGCCGATGCACAGCCGAGCGTTCTAGGGCCGCAACTTATGGACTCGACTCGACGTGATATTCTGAAAACCACGGCCCTCGGTGGCCTTGCCTCCTCCCTCGCCGGCCTGCTCGGCGGAACCAGCACCGCCGCTGCCGCTGGCCCGGTGACCCTGCCCTCCGACCACACGATCCGGCCGGATGTGGTCAGCCCCCGTCCGCGCCCCGCCGGACAGAAGCCCGTTCACGCGCTCACCACCAAGCCGCTTGAAAAGGTCCGCGTCGCCCACATCGGGCTCAGCCGTGGGATGACCCATGTCAACGACTGCCTCAACCTCGAGTTCGTCGAGGTGGTCGCGGTTTGCGATCTCCGGGCCGAGCGTGCGAACAACGCCGCCGACCGCTGCCAAAAGGTCAGTGGCAAGCGCCCAGAAGTCTATGGCGGAACCGAGGACATCTGGGAAAAGATGGTGGCGCGCGAGGACATCGACGTCGTTTACATTTCCACCCCCTGGGCCCTGCACGTTCCCATGGCTGTCGCAGCCATGCAGCATGGCAAGCATGCCTTCGTCGAGGTCTCCGCCGCCGTCACGGTCGATGAATGCTGGAAGCTCGTCGATACCAGCGAGAGCACCCAGCGCCATTGCGTGATGCTGGAAAACTGCTGCTACGGCGAGAACGAACTCTTTGTCCTCAACATGGTCCGCGAAGGCGTCTTCGGCGAACTCACCCATGCCGAGTGCGCCTACATCCACGAACTGCGCGGAATGCTCTATGCCCTCGGCACCGAAGGCGACTGGCGGCGTGATTACCACGAGCAGTTCAACGGCAATCTCTATCCGACCCATGGGCTCGGACCGGTAGCGCAGTATCTCGGCATCGGACGCGGCGATCAGTTCAAGTTCCTTGTCTCGATGAGTTCCCCGGAAAAGGGCCTCTCCGCCTGGCGCGACAAGCGCAACCCGAACGGCGGCAAGCATGCCAAGGAAACCTACATCTGCGGCGACATGAACACGTCCATGATCAAGACCGAGCTCGGTCGCACGATCATGATCCAGCACGACGTCGTCAGCCCGCGTCCCTACAGCCGGATCAACGCGCTTTCCGGAACGGGCGGCACCTTCTTCGACTACCCCGCGCGGCTCGCAATCGATGAGCCGCGGAAATATCGCCTCGATTCCGGTGGCTCGCACGAATGGATGAGCGACAAGGATCTCGCCCGCATGCGGAAGCTCTTCACCCATCCGCTTTGGACCAAGCTCGCCGAACGTGCCAAGGGCGGCGGCCACGGTGGCATGGACTTCGTGATGAACTGGCGTCACCTCGACTGCATCCGCCAAGGCATCACGCCCGACAGCGTGGTCTATGACGCGGCCTCGTGGAGTTCGATCCTCGAGCTTTCCTCGCTCTCCGTCGCCACCGGAAGCCTGCCGGTCGCCATTCCGGATTTCACACGAGGCTTATGGAAATCGATGGAGCCGCTGGCGATCGCGTTCAAGGAACCGGTCAAGGCTCTTGCCGTTCCGGTGAAGATCGCCGAGTGGACACCGAAGGATCTCCAGGCCGACTGGGTCACGACGAGCTGGGATGTCAGCAAGGGCATCACTGGCCCGGGAGATTACAGCTTCGAGTTCCAATACACCCACGGCACCCATCGCCTCGATTTTCGAAAGGTCGCGCTGCTCAAAGGCGAAGCCATCGTCGCGAAGGATGATCAACCCGGCCACACGGGCGTGGAAAACGTCCATACGCTCTATCGCTTCAAGGTCGCCAGCCATGATCCTTCGGCGAAGTATCTGCTTCAGGCCGAGATCAAGGCCGATGGAGGCACCGATTCCTACGGCGACATCACGATCGTCCGCGACTAACAGCCATCCTCACGTCACCGCCCTGGGGATGCGCTTCTGGTGCTCCCTCAGGGCACGAATGACGTTCGGCGCGCCTTGGATGCGCAGCAGGATCCGGTCGCAGGAGTCGCGCATCCAACGCAGATGGAGGTCACTGCGCTGGCTTCCGGAGACCACGGTGAACATCGCGCCACGTTCCTGGTCCGGACGATGAATCTGGATTCTTTCCAGCAGCGAAATCATCTGCGGATCCTCGAAGCCGGAGTCGATGTTCTCGCGGATGCACTCGAAGAGGAACGGCAGATACTCCGTCTGCGTCCGGATGGTCGTGCGGCGGACCGGAGTGAACTCACGCTCCATTTCCTCCAGTATCTCTTCGGAACTGGATTCCACGATCCTGTCGTAAGCGCGACTGGAGCGACGCTTGAAAATCACCACCAGCCCCCACGCCACTGGTCCCGTGAGGATGACGCAAAGGTAGATGAACCGGGAAAGAGCAAGCATCGGGTCCATAAGGGGTCCACCCTGATGCAGATCGCTCCGGATGGAAAGATCCAAAGCGGCAGGCAGCGAACGTGAATGCCTATCCGGTTTCGCTGAATGAGCGGATGCAGGAAATTCTCCTGACGAATTTCCGTGTCACCCAGATACCTGCAACATAATCAACTCCTGTTAACTATGTCCGCGCAAGAGCAACAAGGGTGGTACTACGCTTCGGCCAACGGTGAGCGGCTGGGGCCGGTCCCGATTGGAGAACTCAGTTCTCTGGCTGCCGAAGGAAAGCTGCAACCTACGACCCTGGTTTGGAGCGAGGGTTACCGCGAGTGGATCCCCGTCAGCGAGATTGCGGACCTTCTCTATCAGGCACGACCGAAGCCCCCAAGCATCCCGGCTTTGTCGCCAACACCACCACCCGATGAAAAGGCCGGCCCACCCCTCCCTGTTCTCGACCTCAAGCCACATAAAGGTGCGTTCATCGTTCCACGCATCGTCGGCGGCTTGATCCTGGCAGGGCTGATCGGCAGCGTGACTGCCGCCGTGCTGGCGGCGGCGGAGAAATCCCCATGGATCGGACTGGCGGTATTCGCCGCTGGGAGCATCCTCAGCCTCATTGCCAGTCTCGCGTCCTACCGCAAGGAACGCTATCAGATCGAGGAGTTCCGAATGATCTGCTATCGCGGCGGCATGGTGAGCGATGAGACGAACGAATTCGAGATCCGCAACCTCACCCACGTAAAGCTCACCTTGCCGTGGCTTCGACACAAGTTCTTCGGTGTCGGCGACGTCATCGTGCAGACCTCCGGAAACGCCAAGCCCGTGGTGCTGCGCATGATCGCTGACCCCGAGGCTCTCTATGCCGATCTGCGGGAGCGGATGAGGAAAAACGGATACGATCTCACCCAGCGGCAGCTGCTTCATGAGGAAAGGCCGGCCCTCATTGGCATTCTTGGCGAGTGTTTCAGCCTGCTCCTCGGATCCGCCGTGGCGAGCGCGGTGGTCCTGCTGAGAATTGTTGGAATCGCGGCAGAACCGAAGTCCGGCACGCTGGATCGCTCCACGCTCTTGATCCCCGGAGCCGTCGGGTGCGCGCTGCTGGTCTTCGTCATCCTGCGCTTTCTTGATCTCCGGCGGCGGACCTATCGCGTCTACAATGACGTGGTGGTTTATGAGGAGGGCTTCCTCACCCGCCACAATGCCTTTATCCCTTACGAGAACATTGCCGACGCCAGCACCAAGCGCTCCTTCTTCGACCAGCTCCTGGGTCTCTTCGATGTCCAGATCAGCTGCCAGGGAAGTTCATCGGAAATCAAATTCCGGCGACTCCAGAATGGGGCGGCCCTCTCTGCGGCGATCGATCACCTCGTGGTTCTCGCCCGCCAGAAGAAGAAGCCGGAGGCCCGATCCAAGGCGATGGACCCGGCGATGGCATCGAACGACCGTCCCCGCCGCGTCGAGCCCGCGCCCACGCCGGTGGGGGAAGCCGTGGTCGGTGAGTTCCGGATGCACGCGGGGAGAACGCTGGTCCCGCTGCTGCTGCTGATCCCGCTCGTGCCGATCTGGATTGCAGCCATGATCCAGGGCGTCATCCGGCTACTATCCACGCAGTACTCCGTCCGTCCTGGATCCCTGCGACACTCCTCCCGCTTCCTCACCGTCGTCGACCGCGAGTTCACCTACGACAAGATCACCGGACTGGTGATCAAACAGAACCCCTGGGACAAGCTCTTCGGCACCTTGTCGCTGAGATTCTGGTCGATCGGATCCGGCAAACCGCTGGAGTTCACCCATGTGCACGCCAGCCAGATCAACCTTCCTGCCCTGATGCGTCAGGCGGGTATTCCCGAGTCCTCGCCCGATCCCTATCAGGTCACTGCCGCCTTCGGGATTTCCACCTGGCTGCGGTCACGCTTGAAATTCCTTCCCTGGCTGCTGCTTTTCGCTGGAGGAGCGGTTTATGCAGCGATCCAGGTCGAGCCGTCGTTCTACTACCTTCTGGCTTTGCCGGTCGCACTGGGACTGTTCAGCCTCATCCGCAGCCAACTTTACTATTCCCGTCAGCGACTCCGTTTTCATGACCACCACATCGAGGCGGAGCAGGGAATCCTCGCCCGGAGGCGCTATTTCACCCGCTACAGCAACGTCAAACGCACCCGCGTCACCTGCTATCCTGGCGGCGGTGAAGGCGAACTCCAGATCTTCGTGGCGGCCGAAGAAGAAGTCCAGCAGACCATCCAGCAGAACAAGAACCAGAAGGGAATCCTGAAGCACTGCTCCTTCACCAGCGGCTTTCTCGCCGGAGTGAGTGGGCAGGGGCTGCTGCTCGATGACATCCTCTGCGGCCGGGTCCATGCCTCTCCGGACGCCGTCGCGGACGAACCCCAGGCCGTGTTGTTGGAATCGCCGCGCTCGGTCGGTACCGCCGTCACGCGGCTGGTGCTGTTGAGCATCCTACTGGTCCCCTTGATCGTGCTGCTGCCGATCACCCTTCCCACCGTGGTGGTGCGGGTGAAGCGCTGGCGCTATCGCATCGAGGCCGCACGCATCGTGAGGAGCTGGGGTGTCTTCTATCGCAGTGAAACGAGCATCCTGCTGGATCGAGTCGACCGACTCCAACAAAGCCAGGGGCCGCTGAACAAGCTGTTCCGCAACGGCAACGTCAGCATCACCACCGCCGGATGCAGTAAGCCGGACCTCGATCTCACCGATTCACCGGACTACCTCAAACTGTATGAGGTCATCCGCGGGAATTCGCAGTGAAGTCTCAATCCTTCTGATGCCACGAGGGATCGGTCACCGATCCCGCTGAGGGCAACTCGGTCCGCAACAGGGAGAAACCACCCGAGACCAAGCGGCGCACGGGCTTGCCGGTGCCTGGCTGTTCGGTGAGCTTGGGGTCGTTCATCCCTTGCCTGACCTCGAAACGGACGGGAACCTCCCCGACGCTCTGCGGAATGGTCTCGTACACGTAAGTCGTCATGACTGATGCTCGCGCCGGAGCCCTGAAAATCACAGGCTCATTTTTCCAAACGTTTCCGCTCGAAAACGATCACGCCACCTTCTGCGACTGACGCTCGGCCTCCAGCTCGGCTTCGAAGTCTGCCTCAATCTTGGCCAGCGCATCTTCCTCGCTCTTCTTCACGGCCTCGACGGCGGCGGCTTCCGCTGCGACGTGCTGGGCTTCGAGTTGCGCGGCTTTCTCGGCATCTTTCGCCATGCGCTTGTCGAACTTCCGCTGCTCGCGCTCGCGGCGCTTGTAATCCTTGCTTGGGGTGACGGCCATTCGGCCTCATACAGGGTGCCGCCATTTTGAATCAATGGAAATAAAACGAAGAGAATGACGAATGAGGAATTTCCGAATGTCGAAGGCTTGGATCCGCGATCCCCGCGCTCTTTTCCGCCTCCTCGAATTAGCGTGAGTATTTTGATTCCGTTGGTTGAATATCCGGATGAGCGGGAAGGAATCCATCAGAGCCAATGACACGGGAGAATGCCACACGCCGGATCCATTCGGTTTGCTCTCCATGCTCGGCGATTTGCCTGCGGGACCTGAGGCCTCGCGTCCGGCAGCGCCGGTTGCGCCCGTGAAGACCTCCCAGCGTGGTCAGAAAAGCACCAATCGAGGCCGGGTGGACATCGTCCGTCAGACTGCGCATCGAGGGGGAAAGGGCGTCACCGTGGCTCGGAACTTCACCGGCATCGGGCTCGCGGAGAAACAGGATCTCGCGAAGAAAATGCAGAAGGCCTGCGGAGTCGGAGGCACGGTGAAGGATGGTTGCATCGAAATCCAGGGCGACAAGCGTGAGGAGATGAAGCGCATCCTCACCGAAGCTGGCTTCAAGCCGGTCTTTGCGGGTGGGTGAGATGAAATAAAGGAGGCTGGCTCGAAGCACTTTCGGCACCGCCTTTCCTCACGAACCTTGCGCCAGCGACTCCCATTCCTTCTGGGTCGCTTGGGACTTCTGATACTCCATCAGCGTCTTCCAATGGCCATCCTTCTTCACCAGCAGGACCTCGAAGTGGATGTATTCCTGCTTCGGTTTTCCATCGGGACCGGTGCTGGAATAGAGGAAGATCCCGGATTCATGCGCGGTGGTTTCATCGCCGAGACGCTGGGAAAAGCGGAACTCTACACTGGCTTTCATCTCACCCGACTTGGTGGCGATGAACTCCTTTTTCCAGCGCGCCAGCGCCACCGACAAGGGCGAGCTCGTCTTCTTGCTGCCTGACACCAGAACCCCTTCAGGATGGCAGGTTGCTGAATAGGCCTCGAAGTCCCCCTCGTGGACCGATCGCGAAACCTCGGCCCAAAAGGCATCCAGTCCGGCGATCCTCGGCTCCTTGGCCTCTTCCGCGAAGATCAGGTTCGTGGCGCTGAGAAGTGCCACGAAAAGGAGGATGAAAATACGTTTCATGATCGGAAGTCCTAGCCAATGCCCGGCCCCTTGGCGAGGACGGGATTTCAGAACCACTCAACCGCTCACTTCCGGCCCATCAGCTTCAGCATGGCTCCGGAGCACTCATCGCCGAGGCGGATGAAAAAGCGCCCACTGCCATCGTAGTGGTAGCCGAGATTGCTGCCGTGCAGGCGCCACTGCAACTCGGCACGTTCGATTTCGGCCGCATCGCCTTTTGATTGGGCGACTTCCTTCTTCATGCGCCAGATCGCGACTTCCGGGGTCGTCAGCGGCCAGCTTTCGATGGCTGACACGGTTCCAGCCAATGCCGGATCGCTCGCTGCCACGCGCTGGGCCTTGGCCACATTGTTCGCCAAGGCCTCCTCGGGGAAGGCCGGGGTTCCGAGCACGCCGATCACGAACGGCATCTTCGGCTGCTTGACCTCTTTGCGCAGATCCTGGATGAAATGCACCATGTTGCTACTGTAGTTGCCGTAGAACTCGGGATCGAACTGGTCGTTGAATCCCTGGAACCACAATCCTCCAGCGACCTCAAAACCGGCCTTCGGATCGTACTCCGGATGATAGGCCTTCGGGTCCGCCAGGACCTTGCGGACGAATCCGATCATCTCGTTCCAGTAGAAACCGGCGGCATCCTGCTTCGGCATGTCGCCGGGGGGCGGCACCAGCTTCTCCCGGAGTTCCTTGCCCTTTGCGGTCAGTGCGGCAACTTTCGCCTGCTCCACCACCTGCTGGTCTTTGGGCAGTTTGACGATTGATTCCAGCAGGCTCCGCTTCTGGCCTTCGAGGGCCTTGATGTCCTTTTCCATCTGCACCATCGCTGAGGCCGTGCCCCCGTCGGCGAGATACTTGTCCCACACCGCCTTCTTGGCCTTCCAGCGTTCCAGTTGGCCCTTTTCGTTCGCGGTGGGTTGATAGGCACCGGCGGAAGGTGGTCGGAAATCATAGTGGAGGGACTTGCCGCCCCAAGCGGTCTTGATGATCAGAACCGGCTGGTCGAGAGCCTTTTCCAG
>JANOKL010000245.1:0-4800 GCA_031419215.1 Luteolibacter sp.
CATTGACGAATCCATACCCACGGAACCGGCTCTAGCCATGACTCCCTTTCCCGTTTATGCCCCGGCCATGCCAGGTCAACCCGGACTTCCCAACCTCGTCGCCATGCGCGGACGCCGCAAAGGCGGCGTAACCAAATCCCAAGCTACAATTCCTCTAGGCATCGCGGCGCACGCGTCTGCATTTCTCTCTCACCTCACTGCCCGGGCCTACTCCTCGGCGTCCATTGAGACCCATGGCTGGGCGCTGCGACAGTTTGCTGCTTGGGCAGAATCGCGTGACATTCATGATCCCATTGCATTCATTCGCAGCGATCTTGAGGCGTATCAAAGGTTTCTCCACCACTATCGCAGCCCTCGCAATGAGCAATCCCTCGTCGTCAACACCCAGCTCGCGCGACTTGGCTGTGTCCGCCGATTTTTTGCCTGGCTCTGTCGGTCCGGAACCATTCCCGCCAACCCAGCGGCAGATCTCGACCTGCCCCGAAAGCAGGCCCGCTCCCTACCCAAGGCCCTAAACCAGCAGGAGATTCGGGCACTTCTTGCTGTCCCCAATCCTGACGACCCGTTCGGCCTACGCGACCGCACCATCCTCGAACTATTCTACTCCACGGGCATCCGGCGCAGCGAAATGACCCGACTCGACCTTGGCGACTATGATGCCTGTACCCACACGCTGCTCGTCCGCAAAGGCAAGGGAGGGAAAAGCCGGATGCTGCCGATTGGCAAGCGCGCTGCTACTTGGCTCGACCTCTATCTGCTGCAGTCCCGTCCGCTCTTCCATCATGTGCCGCAGCAAACCGCGCTCTTTCTCAGTGGTTACGGCACCCGCATCACGCCCAATTACCTCGGCAACTGGATCAAAAAGCTCATGGTCCGTTGCGGGATCGACAAACCCGGATCCTGCCACCTTTTTCGGCACTCCTGCGCCACCGACATGCACCGGGGAGGTGCAGACATCCGCTATGTTCAGGAAATGCTGGGCCACGCCCGGATGGAAACGACCCAGATTTACACCCACGTCAACATCGACGCCCTGCGCGAGATCCACACCCGTTGCCACCCGCACGGTCGCCTCAACCAGCCTGAACTTCCAGAGCCACAGCCGCAGCCCTCGCAAATCCAGCCGCGCCCCCAAGCCACAACCGCGGCGGCTTCGTCAACGAATCCAGAGAACTTCCCGTCTGACGACGATCCGACTGCTGGAAGCGCACCAACGCCTGACAACAAACCGCCACAAAATAGCGGACCATCAGCACGAAACCCCATTCTAGAAAACCCCGCGACTCCACCAAAATCCCCGGAAATACGAGCTTTTAGGTCGGGTGTGACTTACTACGGTTACCGCTTTTATGATCCCGTGACAGGCCGCTGGCCATCACGCGATCCGGCAGGAGAAAAAGGAGGAATAAATTTGTATGGATTTGTGCGTAACGCGACGACAGGATTCGTTGACCTGTCAGGTCTTCTTCCACTAACGAGTAACTTTGCAAGTGGAATATTTGACATGAGCACTGAAGAGCGGTCGCGTATGGAGACAGCTAATGACACGGAACTTTCAAAAAAGCGTTATGCAAGGCTGGCTGAAATTCGCAAAGAAACTAGCCAAGTAGAATTAAGCTCTCTAGATGGAGCGGGTGTCAAAGGGGCGATACTAGCTAACTTAGCTTCCCAAGAAGGACCGCGTAAAGGTGACTCCGTGAATAAGAGTTTTAATACTTTTGTAGAATACGGAGGCAGGGTATGCTGTAAGGATAAGAAATTTACACTCACGGGCCCTTTCTCGACTGGAAGTGATTATGGCGTCCAGACAGGAGGCTTCAGTTATGAAAAGTCTAATAATGCTGCTGATTTGAGGTATCGTCCACTTCCAGCGAATATGGGTCTTTGGCCGGATTATCTTAAGAAATTAATTGGCAAAGAAGAATTTAAGAATAAAATAGGACATACGGGACGGTTGGAGCCTTGCCCATCTGATTCGAAAGAGGTAGGTTCATACCACACTCACCCAGGGATCTCCGCTGACCCAAGTCCGCCAGATAAGTTTGGAGCAAAGCTGAGACCTGAATATATTTCGGGAAGTAAAGGTGGTGTTTCCGGCGCTGACTTAAGGCGGGTTAATAAAGATGGGTCAACCACTTCTTTAAATTTAGACGGGAGTAACGCAAACTAATTTACAAGATCATGAAGTCCTGGTTAAGTTCTATGGTATTTTTTACAATGGCGGTATCTACTAATGCCGCAAATCCGTTAGGGGTAAATATCCCATTAACGGCCAGAGATCCTTTCAAAGTAAAAAATTTCAGTGATGTTACTGACGATTTATCAAAAGTCAAATCTCTCCTGGATCTGACTGGTGGACGCATTCAGCATAATGAAGTCGTGGTGTTTTTCTCGGCGTTTAACGGCAGCTCTATTCTATTGAGGGTAAATGCTGAAAGTGATAAAATCAATATCATTAAAGCTCCAAAATTTTTCCCAGTTAGCGAATCCGAATCGTGGTCTGTCGTAATTAAAAAGCCGAATCTTGAGGCTTATTTTAAAGCTGCCAAGTGGATAGCTGATAATAAAATCTTCGAAAAAAAAGATATTGAATGCGCTTGCGCCCCAAATATTCAAATTTATGTCATTTCATCTGACGGTATTTCTTTAATTGAGCATGCTGTTGCTGATAGCAATATAGGCGTATTTGTGGACACCACCAGCATGCTCATGTCCCAAAAATTTAAGAACCAAGAGACAGAAAAATCGGAATTATCCATAATTAAGCCCATGAAGTTGCTAGGCAATAAATTTAATCAAGAAAATATCGATGGCCTTGTATTGAGGCCGTACAAGTTCTTTGAATACGGGACAGAAACATCAGAAGTCGGTGAAACGCAGAAAACATTTGAGTTCAAAATTCAGCAATGAAAAGGGTCAATAAAGGGGTCCCGTCAAAGGGGCCCTCGCGGATTCACATCTTTGGTAAGGACTGATTTTCAACCGGTTCTTGAGGTTGATCTTGCTCGAATCTGGTTCGGAAGTCCAAGGACCGATGGCCTTTCGCCACTCGGAGCTTCATTGAAGTTGGATTACTGGTTCCGGCGGTTTCTATAAGAGTGGAATTCGTTGCTAAGCGCGGAGCCTCACTCCCACTCGATGCTCGCCGGTGGCTTGGTGGAGATGTCGTAGAGCACACGGTTGATGCCCTTGACCTCGTTGAGGATGCGGTGGCTGGTTTCGCGGAGCAGGGAATACGGCAGCTCCACCCAGTCGGCGGTCATGGCGTCTTCGGAGATGACGGCACGCAGGGAAATCGCCCACTCATAGGAGCGCTCGTCGCCCTTCACGCCGACCGTTTTCACCGGCACGAGTCCGGCGTAGGCCTGCCAGACTTTTTCATACCAGCCGTGATCCTTCAGACAGCCAATGAAGATGGCGTCGCACTCGCGGATGATTTCGAGACGCTCTTCGGTGATCACACCGGGGCAGCGCACGGCAAGGCCCGGACCGGGAAACGGATGACGCCAGAGGATGTCGTGCGGGATGCCGAGCGAGGCCCCGAGTTCGCGGACCTCGTCCTTGAACAGCTCGGCCAACGGTTCGAGCACCTTGCCCTCCGCCTGGAGTTCCAGGATGCGGTCGACGCGGTTGTGGTGGGTCTTGATTTTCGAGGCCTTTGATTTCGCGTTCGACGCGCTTTCGATCACGTCCGGATAGAGCGTGCCCTGTGCGAGCATCTCGGCATTTCCAACCGCTCCCCAGAACACGTCAATGAAATGCTCGCCGATGATTTTGCGCTTCGCTTCAGGATCATCCACTCCGTTCAGCGCACCGAGGAACAACTCCGACGCGTCCACGGTTTCGATCGGCACGCCCATGCGATGGAAATTGGCGCGGACTTCCTCGCCCTCATGCTTCCGCATCAGACCATGATCGACGAAGATCGCCCGGACCTTCACTCCGGCCTCGCGCAGTAGTACGGCGAGCACCGTACTATCGACCCCGCCGGACACGCCGCAGACGACCTGCTTGTTGCCCACAGTCTGCCGGATGCCTTCGATCATCTCGCGCTTGAAGTCTTCAATGCGGAACGGCTGAAGCTCACCGCAGGAGAGGAGGAAGTTGTGCAGGATCCGCAGTCCTTCGTGGCTGTGGGTCACTTCCGGGTGGAACTGGATGCCGTAAAAACGCTCGCCCCACTGGAGAGAAACCGGAGTGCCGTGCTGGTTCTTCGCGATCACCTTGCCACAAGCCGGGATCACTTTGACCGTGTCCGAGTGGCTCATCCAGACTTGGGAGTCGCTGGAGATCCCCTCGTAAAGCCCAGTGCACTCGACCGGGTAAAGCGCGGCCGGACCGTATTCGCGACGGTTGCTGGCCTCCACCGTACCGCCGAACTTGATGTTTAGAAGCTGCATCCCGTAACACACGCCAAGAACGGGCACGCCAAAGGCATTCAGCGCGGCGAAGTCGAGATCCGGCGCATCCGCCTCGCTCGTGCTGCGCGGCCCGCCGGAGAGGATGATGGCGCCTGGCTTGCCGATGTCCGGAAAATCCTCGATGGCGTAAAGCTTGGCGAAGTAGCCGAGCTCCCGCACGCGGCGGACGATGAGCTGGGTGTATTGCGAACCGAAATCGAGAACGGCGACGTGTTGGGTGTCGTGCATGGAGGAGAAAATTCTAAATCTTAAATTCTAAATTCTAAACGAAGAGAAGAGGGAGATGAAAAATCCGTAGCATCGTAAATTCTAAATCTTCGTTTAAAATTTTGTGCTTAGAATTTAGTGCTTACCCCAGCGGTTGATAGTTGGTCGGCTC
>JANOKL010000246.1:0-13552 GCA_031419215.1 Luteolibacter sp.
CTCGCTTCGCTCGACGACCTCCCCGCCTACGACCCCGATCGGGTGCTCGACGCCTCAGGCCTCGTATTCAAACTCTCACACAGCATGGGCGGCCACAATGCCCTACTTGCCCTTTCCCCGCCATGAGCTCCGACCTGCGACTCCAAGTCTCCATCGACGATCAGAAACTCCGTGTCTTTAACCACAACGGGCTGCTCCGTGAGTTCATCATTTCCACGGCGGCCAAGGGAGTCGGCTTCAAGGAAGGTAGCTACAGGACTCCAACCGGACGTTTCCGGATCGCCGAGAAGATTGGAGACGGCGCGGAGCTTGGGACCATCTTTGTCGCCCGCGTTCCTGTCGGTGTCTGGTTTCCGGAAAGTCCTGTCCTCGATGATGACCTGATCCTCACCCGTATCCTCCGGCTGGAGGGATTGGACCCGGAGAATGGCAATACCTTCGACCGCTTCATCTACCTTCACGGCACCAATCGCGAGGATTTGTTGGGACAACCGGCCAGTCATGGCTGCATACGCATGGCGAATCAGGACATGATCGAGCTGTTCGATCTCGTGGAACCGGGCACTCCGCTGGAGATTATTCCCCCCACCCTGCCCCGGGGAAAACTCTTCTTCGTCGACTGTGATTCCACCCTTTCAAGCATCGAGGGCATTGATGAACTCGCCCGCGCCAGGGGGGAATCCGTTTTTGAGGACGTGGTTGCTCTAACGAATGCTGCCATGAATGGGGAGATTCCGTTGGATGAAGTCTTTCCCCGCCGCATGGAGATCATCCGTCCGGACAAGATCTCCTGCGATGAAGTGGCGGAACTCTACATCGAAACCATCACCCCGGGAGCCAGGGAGCTCATCAGCAGATTGAAATTGGAGGGCTGGACACCCGTCATCCTCTCAGGCGGCTTTGCGCCGCTGATCCAGCCACTGGCAAGGGAATTGGGCATCGAACATGTGGAAGCCGTGCCTCTGCACCTGCTCGAGGATGGCACTTACGGGGGATATGGAACTGACTACCCAACCACGCGAGGCGGCGGTAAAAACGAAATCATTCGCGAATGGAAGGCAGCCATGCTGCCGACGAGCGTGATCATGATGGGAGACGGCGCGTCCGATTTGGAGACGCAACCCGATGTGAATCTGTTTGTTGGATATGGAGGGGTCGTCCAGCGACCAAAGGTGAAAGCGGGTGCCGGCCTCTGGATTGAACGAATGGCCGATTTTGTGACTGATAGATACTGAGGCATCTCAGGCACTTTCTGGATAGAAGGCCTGCGTAAATACACTGATAACAGTTTTCTGAAAATCGGCACGTTTTAGCTTGTTATCCCGTAACATCCAGCCTTCCATACAAGCGTCATGAGCACAAAAACAAACGTCAATTCCGCCAAGGGCAAGCGTTACACCGACAAGGAAAAAGCCGAGATCATTGCCTTCGTTGAGAAGGTGAATGCTGAAAAGGGCCGCGGCGGCCAAAGTTCAGCATCCGTCAAGTTCGGCATTTCCCAACTCACCATCTCGAGTTGGTTGAAGTCCGGAAAAGGGTCAGGTTCCATCAAGGGCGGCAGCGTCAAGGGTGGCCTCGGATCGAAGCTTGCAAAGCTTTCCTCCCTTGCCGGCCAGATCGACAAAGCAGAGAAGGAATTGGGCAAGCTGAAGTCGCAGTTCGAGGCACTCAAGAAGTCCCTCTGATCCTCACTCACGAACCACTAAAAACCCAGACCGCCAGCCTTCCCGGCTTGGCGGTCTTTTTTTACCACCGGGGAGTGAGTTCGATCTGGCTCCACAACAGGTCATCTCCCTCGAAGACGAATCGCCCGAGAAATGGCGTCCCAGTCAGTAAATGGGGCAGCCACAGACGATCATCCGCCCACATCCGGTCGTAAGGGATTTCCCCGACGTCCACCCAGAGAGGGATCGCCTCTTCGGTTTCCGAGGGGGTTCCTGTGAAGTCCACCGACCGATAGACGTGACAGAGGATGTCGGGAATGTCGCCCATTGAGAACCACAACTCCCCGAGTTTGACCGGGCTGAGAGGTGTGATTTCCAGTTCCTCCTGGGTTTCCCGGACGACGCAATCCAGAGGCGTCTCACCGGGATCGATCTTGCCTCCAGGGCCATTGATCTTCCCGGCTCCCAGACCGCGTTTCTTCACGATCAGCAGGACCTGGCCGTCGCGAATGATGAACATCAGGGTCGCGGGCACCACAGGCACCCACGACTCCCAATCCACCGGCGACGGCCCTTGACTCATCAAGCCCCTGCCGCCGCGTAGGCCTCCACGCTGTCACAGGTGCAGACCAGGTTGCGGTCGCCGTGGACGTTGTCGATGCGTCCGACCGATGGCCAGAACTTGTGCTGGCGCAGTCCTGGCAGCGGATAGGCAGCCTGCTCGCGGGAGTAGGCATGGGACCATTCGTCCGCACAGATCACTTCCGCCGGATGCGGGGCGTTCTTCAGCGGATTATCATGGGCATCGGCCTCACCGTTGATGACGGCCATGATTTCACCGTGGATCGCGATCATCGAGTCGCAGAAGCGGTCGATCTCGACCTTTGACTCGGACTCGGTGGGCTCGATCATCAGCGTGCCGCCAACCGGCCAGCTCATGGTCGGGGCGTGGAAACCATAGTCCATCAGGCGTTTCGCCACGTCCTCGACGGTGATGCCACTCATGTCGCTGAGCGGGCGGACATCGATGATGCACTCGTGGGCGACGAGGCCCAGGTTTCCAGTGTAGAGGATCGGATAGAACGGAGAGAGACGCTTGGCCGCGTAGTTGGCGGTCAGGATGGCGGTGGCGGTCGCATCTTTCAGACCGTCGGCACCCATCATGGCGATGTACATCCACGAGATCGTGTTGATCGAGGCGCTGCCCCAGGGAGCGGAGCAGACGGAGCCTTCGGAGTCACTGAGGTCACGGTGTCCCGGAAGATAGGGTACCAGTTGCTTGGCCACTCCGATCGGTCCCACGCCAGGACCACCGCCGCCGTGAGGGATGCAGAAGGTCTTATGAAGGTTCAGGTGGCAGACGTCAGCGCCGATGAAGCCCGGGCTCGTGAGACCGACCTGGGCGTTCATGTTCGCCCCGTCCATGTAAACCTGGCCGCCGGCGGCGTGGATCTTTTCGCAGATGTCGACGATGGTTTCTTCGAAGACTCCGTGGGTCGACGGATAGGTGACCATCAGGCAGGAAAGGTTTTCCCGATGCTCGGCGATGCGGGCCTCGAGGTCGCCGACGTCGATGTTGCCCTTGTCGTCGCATTTCACGCCAACAACCTTCATGCCGGTCATCACGGCTGACGCCGGATTGGTGCCGTGGGCGGAAACCGGAATCAGGCAGATGTTGCGATGGGAATCGCCGCGAGCGAGATGATAGCGGCGGATGGCGAGCAGTCCGGCGTATTCACCCTGCGAGCCGGCATTTGGCTGAAGGGAAACAGCGGCGAAACCGGTGATCGTGGCCAGCCAGTCCTCAAGCAGCGTGAGCATCTCACGATAGCCCGTGCTTTGATCGGCCGGGACGAAGGGATGGATCGTGGAAACTTCCGGCCAGCTCAGCGGCATCATTTCCGCCGTGGCGTTCAGCTTCATCGTGCAGGAGCCCAGCGCGATCATCGAGTCATTGAGCGCCAGGTCCTTCGACTCGAGGCGCTTCAGGTAACGGAGCATCTCGGTTTCCGAATGGAAGCGGTTGAACGCGGCCTGGGTCAGATAGGGAGTATCCCGGGAAAGCTCGGCTGGCCACGCGACGGACGCAACATCCGGCAAGTCCCCCGCTCCACCGAAGGCGGAGATGACCAGGAGAACGTCACCCTCGGACGTCGTTTCATCGAATGAAATGCCGACACGGTCCGGTCCGAGGATGCGGAGATTGACCCCGGCGCGGAGGGCGCGCTCATGGACTTCGGAGGCTTTTCCGGGCACGATGGCCACGAGGGTGTCGAAATACGGACCGGCCTCGGTTTCAATGCCAGCGGTGGCGAGCAGCGACTTCAACTGCGCCGTGCGGGCGTGGACCGTGTGCGCGATGTGCTTCAGTCCCTCGGGACCGTGATAGACGGCATACATCGAGGCCATGACGGCCAGCAGGACCTGCGCCGTGCAGATGTTGGAGGTCGCCTTGTCACGTCGAATGTGCTGCTCGCGAGTCTGGAGCGAAAGGCGGTAGCCCGGCTTGCCGCGTGAGTCGATCGAGATGCCGATCAGGCGGCCCGGCATCTTGCGCTTGAGGTCATCGCGACAGGCCATGAAGGCCGCGTGCGGACCACCGAAGCCCATCGGCACACCAAAGCGCTGGCTGGATCCGATGCAGATGTCCGCGCCGAAACGACCGGGCGCTTTCAGGACTGTTAGAGCGAGAAGATCCGCCGCAGCGATCGTGACCGCGCCGACAGCATGGGCTTTCTCGAAGAAGGCGGTGAAGTCATCGATGCGTCCACGGGTGTCCGGATACTGGACGAGGACGGCGAAAAGATTGGCCGTAGCGGCGGGATCAAAGGTCACCCAGTCACCCACGATCACCTCGATCCCGAGCGGCTCGGCGCGGGTGACCACCACGTCGATCGTCTGCGGATGACAGCGGTCCGAGACAAAGATCGCGCGGCCCTTCGGCTTGGACGAAAGCGCCAGGCTCATCGCTTCGGCCGCAGCGGTGCCTTCATCGAGCAGCGAGGCATTCGAAACATCGAGACCGGTGAGGTCGGTGATCATCGTCTGGAAATTCAGCAGCGCCTCCAGTCGTCCTTGGGCGATCTCGGCCTGATAGGGCGTGTAGGCCGTGTACCAGCCGGGGTTTTCCAGGATGTTCCGCTGGATGACCGGTGGGACGAAAGTGCCGTGGTAGCCTTGTCCGATGAAGGACTTCATCACGAAGTTCTTCGAGAAGATCGACTTGAGCCAGCCAAGGGCTTCCTGCTCCGAACGCGCGGGCGGCAAGTCCATGGGCTGATTGAGACGAATACCGGCGGGCACGGCGGCGTCGACGAGTGCATCGAGCGAATCAAAACCAACTGTGCGGAGCATTTCATCTCGCTCGGTGTCCACGGATCCAAGGTGACGGCTCAGGAAATCAATACGGGCAGACATGGGAAAAAAGAGGATATTTGAAAGGGAGAAGGCGCACTGGTCGAGCGCGCCTTCAAAGATGATCAGGAATCGAAGGAGGCAAGGGGTCAACCGATCTGGGCCGAATAAGCCGCTGCATCGAGCAGACCTTCCACATCTGCCGCGTTCTTCACTTGCAGCTTGAAGATCCAGCCGCGACCGTAGGGATCGGTGTTGACGAGAGCCGGATCGGCTTCGACATCGAGATTGACCTCGACTACCTCGCCACCGATCGGCGCGTAGATGTCGCTGGCGGCCTTCACGGACTCGACCACCGCGGTCGGATCACCGGCATCGACCGTGCGGCCCACGAGCGGCAGCTCGACGAACACCACGTCGGTGAGTTCTTCCTGGGCGTGATCGGAAATGCCCACGGTGGCAATGTCGCCCTCAAGGCGGACCCACTCATGGGAGGAATTGTAACGGAGGTCAGATGGAACATTCATGGTCGAAATAACGGAACGCGGCGATGTCAGGCTTTTGCCGCTGGCTTGTAAAACGGTTTCTTTACGACTTTCGCCGGGTTGAGTCGGCCTCGGACGTCGATCCGCACCTCAGTGCCGAGTTTCGTCCAAGCGATAGGAAGATAGGCAAGTCCAATGCCGATGCCAAGGCTCGGGGAAAGGACTCCGCTGGTGAGTTCGCCGAGCACCTCGCCCTCGGGCGAAAGCACCGGATAGTGGGCGCGTGGCGGGGCTCCCTTGTCGGTGTAGGCGAGCGCCACAAGACGCACCTCGGTGCCTTCGGCCTTCTGCTTCGCGAGGGTTTCCCGGCCCACGAAGTCGCCCTTTTCGAGATCCGCGAAAAACCCGAGCCCGGCCTCGATCGGCGTGCGGGTCGGGGAAAGATCGTTGCCGTTGAGCGGATAGCACATCTCGAGACGGAGACTGTCACGCGAGCCGAGGCCACAGGGCTTGGCACCATGTTGGACAAAGCGCTTCAACCAGTCGCCTCCTTCGGCAGCAGGCGAGAAAAATTCGAAGCCGTCCTCGCCGGTGTAGCCGGTCCGGCAGACCACGCAGCCGGTCGAGGTGAACGCAATGCCATTTCGCGGCGGAAGCGGCTCACCCGGACAGGCCGCCGCGTAAACTGCAGGAGAATCAGGTCCCTGGATCGCCATGCCAGCCCAGCTCTCGCTCTCGTTGCGGAGTTCGACTCCGGCCTCAAGATGCTTCGCCATCCACGCGTAGTCCTCGTCGATCATCGAGGCGTTCACCACCAGGAAAAAGTCGGACTCACCGGTGCGATACGCGATCAAGTCGTCAATCACGCCACCGTTTTCATTCAGGATAAACGTGTATTGTCCCTCGCCGATTCCAAGCTTGGCGACGTTGTTGGCGAGCATCCGGTTCAGCCACTCCAACGATCCCGGGCCACTGACCAGAAATTGGCCCATGTGGGAGATGTCGAAGATTCCGACAGCCCCACGGACGGCCGCGTGCTCATCGAGAATCGACGTGTATTGCACCGGCATGTACCAGCCGGCAAAGGGGACCAAACGCGCACCCAGCTCAACATGGGCGGCTTCCAACGGAGTACGCTTCAACAAATCAGACACGGCCCGAAAGTGGGCGGCGACCTGCGTCTTGTCAATCGGACGACCCTTGGGCATTTCAGATTGTCTAAACTCACGATCACGGTCCGAATTTCGAAACAAAAACGGCGGAAGGTTTCCCCTCCGCCGTCTTGAAAACCATCGGGCTCAGCCCCCGGTGCGTGGCGGACGCTTCTTTTTCGATTCACTGACATCGATAACCGGGCCCTTGCCATCGGCCTGCATGCGCTTCATCCGCTCCATTTCCTGCTGCTTTTCCGCCATGCGCTCCATGAAGCCCTTCTTGCCGGGAACAATCTTCCGCTCCTTGAGTTCGGGCTCCGGCATCTTGTTGGTCAGCCAGGTCTGTAGGATCGAGAAAATGTTCGTCGTGGTCCAATAAAGCGCGAGGGCCGAGGCGAAGCTGTAGCAGAAGAAGAAGAACATGAACGGCATGAACATCATGATCCGCTGCTGGGTCTTGTCGCCGGTCTTCGGCGTCATCGCCATCTGGATGAAGCTGGTGATCGCCATGACGATCGGGAGGAGATTGATCGGAATTCCAGCGAGGGTCGTCACCGTGTCCGGCTGGGAAAGATCATCGACCCAGAGGAAGCCCTGATGACGAAGCTCCACCGCGTATTGGAGCATGCGGTAGAAGCCGAAGAAGATCGGGAGCTGGATGAGCATCGGCAGACAGCCGCCGATGGGATTCACGCCGTAGGTCTTGTACAGCTTCATCATCTCCTGGTTCATGCGGTTCGGATCATCCGCATACTTTTCCTTCAGCTTCGCCATTTCCGGCTGGAGCTTGCTCATCCGCTTCATCGAGCGGGTGGACTTGGCATAGAGCGGCCAGATCGCGGTGCGGACGATGATCGTGAGGAAGATGATCGCGAGGCCCCAGGCCCAGTGATCGCCGAGTCCGCTGAAGGCTTTGTGGAGCCAGTTCAGCAGCCAATTGAGCGGGCTGGCGACGAGGCTGAAGTAGCCATAGTTCATGACATCACCCCACTGATCGCCCATGCCGGAAAGCAGGGTGTTGTCGCAGGGACCCATAAAAATGTTGTAGCTGAGGGCCTTGGTTTCCTTGCTGGCGAGGGTGAGCACCGGCAGACCGAAGCCTGCGTTGACCGACTTCACCGTGGACTCGCCCGGTGTGATCGAAACATCGCCCGGCTTTGCCCAAAGCTTCCCGGCCTGAGGCTCCTTTGGACGAAGGACGGTAGCAAAGAACTGGTTGGCCACGCCGCCGAACTGAAGCTTCTCCGAGTCCTCGACCATGATCGACTTATCGCTGCCGAACATGCCGCCTTTGAAGCTGCCGGCATTGGTGAAGTGCATGCTTCCGTTGTCGCGGTAAAGGAAGGTCGTCTGCTCAGCCGGTTCTTTCTGGTAAAGCGGTGAGGCTTCCCCGAGGTAAAGGCTGTAAGAATCCAGAGAGATTGGCGAAGCTGCGGCGTTTTCAAGTTCGAGGGAGAAATCCAGAAGGTAATCGGAGCCCTGCTTGCCGTCCTCGATGATCGAGAAGGTCTTGCGTGCCACCAGTCCGGAGGGATGGGTGCCGACGAATACAACCTTTTTTCCGGGGATGGATTTCGCGTCGAGATACGAGTAGGAGATGTTCTCTGGTGCCTGACCTCCTCCCGCGATTGCCCCGATCGGAGCACCACCGAAGCGGTTCAGTCGGACGCGCTTGTCGTTGCTCCCGACCTCGAACTGGTTCTTGACTGCGGCTTCCTTGATGCCACCGCCGAGGGTGCTGAGGGTGAAGACCATTTCCTTGGTCTCCAGCGTGAAGAGCTTTTCGTCAGCAGGAGGAGCCGGGGTCTCGCTGTGAAGAACGCCGCCGTCGACAGGCGCCGGAGTTCCCGGCGTGGCGGGAGCTGCGGGCGTGTCAGGAGGCTTTGGCGCGTTGGCAGCAGCTTCCTGCTTGGCCTTCGTCGAGTAGTGGATATTGGCCGCCAGCAGGATGCTGCAGGCGATGACGATGAACCAGGTCTTGCGGTCGTACATGGAGAAAAGGGATTCGGGCGGGGCGCCTCAATGGGTGTGGTCGCCGTGGGAGCAGGATTTCCTGCGCGGCGGGACGGGGTCATAACCGGAGCCACCCCACGGATGACAGCGGAAAATCCGACAGATTCCGAGCCAGCTCCCGCGCCACGGTCCGTGGGTCTCGATGGCCTTGAGGAAATAGTGGGAGCAAGTGGGCGTGTAGCGGCATCCGGCGGCCGGTCCTGCGAGGGCCTTGAGCATCGGATTCAGGAAGATTTGGTAGAACCGGACGATGCTCCGGAGCAGCCAAGTGACGATTCTGTCAACCATCAGAGGGACTTGGAGCGGGTGTGAAAAGTCCGAGACGCCTGGCCTGTTTCAACCAATCCGCCTCCAGTTCGGCGAAGGTGGCCGTGGAAGCTCCGTGGCGGGCAATCGTCACCAAATACCGACGCAGGTCGCCAAAATCCGCCGCGTGATCCCGGATCATGGATCGAAAAATGCGCCGCAACCGGACGCGGTCGTGGGCCTTTCCGGACTTCTTCGTCGTGATGAATCCGGTACGGATGCCATCGAGCGACGGATCCGCAAGCGTGCTTAAAACAACAAACCGGCCGGCTTTCGCCTGACCGGTGGTCCTGACCCTCGTGAACTCGTCACGATGGGTCATGCTGTGCTTGCGCGGTAGACGCATGGCTGGTCACGGGAAAACCCGGATCCGCCCGCGACGCGACTCCTGATCAGGAGCCGTGCTGCGTCGTGTGGCGCTTGTACGGGATCTCAACGCCCTTCGGAAGAAGGCGCTTGCGGCCCTTGGCGCGGCGACGCTTGATGATGTCGCGTCCACCTTTGGTGGCCATGCGGGCACGGAATCCGTGCTGACGGCGGCGGGTACGCTTGGAGGGCTGATAGGTGCGGAAGCTCATGACAGGGTCGCAGGTTGGCGCTTAAAGGTGATCCATCCCGATTCCGGGGCGGACGCGCACTCTAGGAATCAGCGGGCACTTGTCAACCCGGCAAATGTTCTGATATGCGAAATTTTTTTCATGGGACCTGAGGGAAATTACGCGTGCCGGGGAAAGGCGACTGTGCCAGCGTCAGATTCATGGAACCTCTTGTGCAAGCGCCGCCCCCCCGGAGTGAAAACTCCGATCAGATGCGTGTGGAGCCTGCCACGATCGAGGACCTGCCCGCCTTGACCCAGTTGGTCATGGATCTTTTCGCGAAATCCGGAGACTTCAGCCCGGATCGAAGCACCCAGGAACGCGGTCTCAGCCTGATTCTGGAACAGCCGAGCCGCGGCCGGATCTTTGTCCTGCGTAACGATCATCGGATCATCGGCATGGTCAACCTGCTGTTCACGATCTCAACCGCCCGCGGTGGTTTTGTGATCCTGATGGAGGACGTCATCGTGCATCCGGACCACCGGGGTCTCGGATACGGCACGAAATTGATCGAATACGTCGTGGAATTCGCCCGCCTGAAGGACTTCAAGCGCATTACACTGCTGACCGACAGGATCAGTGCTGAGTCGCAGAACTTCTTCACGAAGCACCACTTCGAGTATTCGAGCATGATCCCGATGCGCATCAATCTCGATTGATCCTGTTATGGGTTGGAGCCAGTTTACCGCCTCTGACGGATTCGCGATCGGGATGATCGCCGTGATCGGCATGAGCTTCGGGGTGATACTCAGCCTCTTCGTTTCAATGCGACGCCATGCCAGGCGTCGCGACCCGCACGTGGACGAACTCATTCAAGAGGTGCGCGACCACGCGAATCAGCCCAAACATCAGAAGCCAGAGAGCACTGAAGCTTGGGAAAAGGATGGCGATTGGTGGAAAAAGCCCTGACCCGATCTGCCTTCAGTGGCTCCACCCCTCGTGGATCAGTCGCGACAGGATCAAGATCCGATTCCCAGACCGCTCTTGAAATTGGAACTCCGCCGTCACCGGCACCCGCTGACGACCCTGGAAACCGATGGTGAAATCAACCGTCGCGGGAGTTTCCGCCAACTCCGGACGCAGTGAATCGCGATGCTCCACAGCCACCTGCCTTTCTCCCGATCTCTCGTTGCCGATTCCGGGCTCGCTAAGATAGACCCGCAGAATCTGAGGCTCCGTCGGCTTGGATTCCACCCATTCGATCCAGTCCATCGTTCCGTAGGCGACGTGGCTTTCCCAGTCGATGGAGAAGCGGTCTCCTTCCCAGATAAGGGCCATTGGTTGCCTGCCGCCGGGTGAAAGCTCAAGAGTGAAAAACGCCATGACCCTTCCCTCGTGAGTCACCATCTCTCCTGTTGGAATCGAACCCAGCATCGGAAGCGATTTCGCACGCTGATGGTAAAAATCCCGCCATAGGGAGCCGACCCGATTCATTTCATGCAGGCAGCCGATCCGACCCTCATCGTCCGGTGATTCGAAATACCGCCGGACCACCTCCCTTGCCGCCTCCAAAGTCGGCTGAACGGTTATCGACACCTCCAATTTTGGAACTGAGACCGACTTCACCTGCAACGTGCCATAAAGCCACACACTCAGGATCACGATGCCACCAAACGTCAACAGCCAAGCGACGAAACGCGTTGTCCCGGTTGAAGCTTCAGGCCGGGTCATCGGATCAATTCCTCCGCCTGCGCGAGAGAAGGACAAGCACCCCGATCAACCCATAGGCGAACGTGGGCTCGGGCACGAGAGCGATGTCGTAGCCGATCAAATCGAAAGCCCGCAGATCCGCCCGGCTCAGGGTGAAAATTTGCCCGAAGTCGATCGTAGGGTCCATACCTCCGATCAGCGGATTTCCTGGCAAACTGCCATCCTTCCAATGACTCGCTTGCCGACCATCCCCCCGCGCAGCACCGGTCGACATCGCGAAATAGTCCTCTCCGTCTGAAATCCCAGCTTCGACTCCCGGAGTCAGGTCGCGCACCCCAGTCGTGAATCCCAGCCCATCCACTGGCTTCTGTGTGGCCGCGAATCGGAACAGGTCCAGCGTGGTCACCGAGAGCGTGGCCCCCGTCAGATTCCTCCCAACCGGGACCCCATCGACCGTGTCAGTCTGCGAGATGAATCCCAGCGCGTGACCGATCTCATGCAGGGCCACACTTTCAAAATCAATGGTCCCCGGAGCTGCGGTGCTGCGATCATAACTGAAGGCAAAATCGCTGTTGAACTCGATCCTCGCGTCAATCGTCGTGTTGACCAGCCCATCCACATAGGAAGCTGGGAGGCCGAGCGCCTTTGCATTGGCTTTCGTGAGCAGGACGTTTCCGCTGAAGGCGATCCCGGTCAGAGAGCGGATCGAAAGCGAACTCGGCAACATGGAAACGATGCCATCATCGGACTCATCCGCAGCATCACCGACCAGAAGACCAGCCACCGCCGAATAGCTACCCTGAAGATAGACCGGTGAGGCTCCTCCAATGACATCCTCATTTCCCGCGCCGAAGGAAACCAGGTCGGCATCGATCACGATGGTGATGTCGTCGCTGATGTAGGAAGCCCAGGTCGCGGCCGCACGGTTGAAGGCGGCGAGGGCCGGGGCGTTTGTAGCGAGAGCACTGCCAACGCTAGGCTGAATCAGCAGACTCAGCCCTCCACCACCAAGGCGAATCGGTCCAGGAGAACCAGCCGGACTTAGCACAGCCGCCGATGGAGAAACCACCGGCACGAAAAGATCCGCATCCGAGCCCTGCGCGCGATCAGCTCCAAGGAAGAACCCAAACAAACATGGCAGGAAGCTTCGCATGAAATTTGGTCTGAGACGGTCGGCAAAACCAGCACGACCACCAATCCAATTCGTCACCATTCGCGGAATCTTTCAACAACAGTCAAACATCCCCCTCCTCCGATGGAAAATCATCGGCTTCAAACATCCGGCTCAAGGAGTCGCAGCAGTATCGTCGCCGTAGAAGCTTTTGATGTAGCCGAACTCAACCAAGGTATCCTGCCAGGGAGAGATGATGTTTGGGTCCTGAAACACCCTGCTCGCCATCGCCAGCCACTCCTCGGCCTTCACCAGATCGTCCTTTTCATAACAGATCGCGGCGTGTGCGTAGTAGTAGTAGGGGGAATCATCGAAGAAGTCATATTTCTCAGCGAGAATCTCGGCTTCCTCCTTCTGACCGAGCTTGATCTTGCAAAGCTGGATCTTGAATTCGACCAAGCGCATGAGAGCCAGGTCCTTCTTTGGATCCATGGACTTCACGATTTTCTCGAACAGATCGAGAGCCGGCTGCCACTTCTTCGTCACGAAGAGGATTTCGCCGATGTTGAACTGGATGCTTGGATTGTCCGGCGAAAGCTTCTCCGCCGCGCGATAGGCCTCCATGGCCTTGTCGAAGGCCCGGAACTCCACTTGGCAGGAACCTCGGAGATTCAGGAGTTCGGGGCTGTCCTGGAAAATAAGCGCCGCTTTTTCGAGTTCGTCGATCGTCTCGAAGACCCGCTTTTCGCGGAACAGGCGATCAGCCTCGCCGAGATGCTTTCCGAAGTCCTTGCGCCGCTCTTCCGGTAGATTCAGGAAGGCCCGCTGATTCAGGGAAAGCGCGGGCTGCTTCGCGGCACCTTTGTCAGCTCCCGGCGCGGCTTTTTCGTCAGCAGCCAGACCAGCAAGTGCGGAACCCAGAAGGAGTATGGAAACCAGGAAATTTTTCATGCGTTCTAATTCGGAAATTACGGGGACGATCCGCCGCATGCAAGTCACGAATGCTGGCAATAAAGACGCTTCCGCTCGAGAAATTCGGCCACTTCTGGAGCCAGCCAGTCTTTCAAAAGCGGGCCGGATCGACAGGAATTACGGATTGCCGTCGCCGAGGCTGGATGGTCTCCGGGCACGACTTTCATCCGGAATCCTTGTCGGGTTTGCGGCGTTTCCCCTCCCCTCGCCAGGACGAGGAACGTGACTACTTCCGCCAGCCGCTCGT
>JANOKL010000247.1:0-12075 GCA_031419215.1 Luteolibacter sp.
GGCGAGGATCGAGGTGTGCGAGTTCACACTGCCCTGCTCTGTAGCAAAACCGAGCAGGTGCCGTCGGTTCATCGAGGCCGTATCGGACGGCGAGAGATCATAGGCCAAAAGGATGTGAGTGTCGTCTGGCGTTTCGTGATCGAAATACTCATCGACCTTAAAATTCCGCAGCACCCGCTGGCAGACATCCTCGATATCGGCGGTGCGCTCTCGCAAGTAGGCATCAGGAATACGGCGCATCGCCTCCAAGAAATTCTGCATCACCGCGTAGAAGGCATACTCGGCGTTCTGGCCGCGTTCGGTGATGGCGTCCGTCACCTTGTCCACCACCGCGCGATCCTCCAGAAGCATCCGATGGGCCTCGAAAATATCGCTCTCCTTTCCGCCGGCGAGGGCCTCCAGGCGTTGCTGTAGCTCGATTAGCTGCTTTTTCGTCACTTCCAGAGCGGCCCGGAAACGTTCCTGCTCACGGCCGATCTCGGACTCCTCGATCTCATAGACCTCCGGCGCGGAAAACCCGCGGGCCATGACATGCAGCGGACCGATGGAGATGCCCGGCGACGCGGGGATTCCCTGATAGGTGATTTCCTCTGGAACTTCGATATCTGCCATGCTGCCCAGTCAGATTGAAGCGGGCGAGGGAGCGTTGGAAGCACAAACCCAAGAGGCCGGTGCAGGACTTTTCAGTCCTCCTCGAACTTGCGCGTGATCAGGTCCGCGATGGCATCCAGCGCGGCTTCGGCATCCTCGCCATCGGCGGAAACGGCGATCACCGATCCGTGGCCGGCGGCGAGCATCATGAGGCCCATGATGCTTTTTCCATCCACTTCCTCACCATCCTTCTCAACGCGGATTTCCGATTGGAACCGATTCGCCGTCTTGACGAACTGGGCCGCTGGCCGGGCGTGGATGCCGAGCTTGTTGAGGATGGTGAAATCTTTCCGGGGCATGGAAGGAGGGTCTTTGAAACGGTTAACTGTCGGACTGTAGGGAGCGAGTTGGCGGGACTCCAAGGGAAAAAGTTCCAAGTTCCAAGTTACAAGTTCCAGTCGGAGAAAGCACGAAGCACTAAATTTGAAATTCTAAACGACGAGGAAGAATTTACGGGCACGCTCCGGCTCGGTCACTCTTGCGAGGTCCGAGGGGTGCCGGGTCTTGCGATATTTTCGAGAGTCCCTTTCATCGCCGCCCTGGTCTCTGGTCTCTGGTCTCTCACCCCACTCCCCCGCCGCCCGACATGTGGTTGAGGAGCTTCTGGTTGAACTCGTCGGCCATGTTGTAACCGAGACGGCGGAGCTGCTGGTCCAGCGCGGCGATCGCGACCATGCGGGCGGTGTCGCGACCGGGTGCGACCGGGATCTCGACGTGCGGGATGTGCTGGCCGAGCAGTTCGTAGGTCTTCGGCTGGAGGCCCAGGCGGTCGACCTCGTTCAGGTCGGCGTGGGGTTTCAGGGTCACCACCAGGTCGAGCCGCTTGTCCGGACGGATCGAGGCGAGACCGTAGAGGTTCGCCGCGTTGATGATGCCGATGCCGCGAATTTCCATGTAACCACGGGAAAGATCGGGGGCTGTCGCGATGAGTTCGCCGCCGACCAGCTTGATCCGCACCATGTCATCGGCCACCAGCGAGCCACCGCGCTCCAGGAGACCGATGGCGGTTTCGCTTTTTCCCGAGCCGCTTTTCCCGACGATCAGCACTCCGATGCCGCGCATGTCGACCATGCAGCCGTGGACGGTGACGGTGGGGCCGAAGTCGTGCTCCAGCCGGATCGTGGCGGCGTTCAGGAACTTCATTGTCACCTGCGAGGTGCCGAAGACCGGAATGCGGTGCTCTCGGGCCACTGCCATCAGGTCTTCGCCGAGGGTCGCGCCACGGGCGACCACGATGCAGGGGATATCACGATCACAGATCCGCCGGAAACGATCCGCGCGCATCGAATCCGGGACCTTTTTCAAGTAGGCCAGCTCTGAGTTTCCGAAGACCTGGATCCGCTTCCGCGCGAAGTAGGAAAAGAAGCCGGCAAGCGCGAGTCCGGGGCGGTTGATCGCCGGCTCGCTGATCAGGCGGTCGAAGCCGTGGCCCTCGCCATGCAGCGAAAGCCCGAGCACTTCGGCATGGCGCTCGAAGAACTGCCCGACGGTGATCGAGGCAACGGTTTTGACACGCGGAGTCATGGCCGCATTCGATGCCAAGGCGGAGAAGTTTCAAGTTCCAATCGTGGAATGGCTTGGCTTTGCGAGGAATCGGGAAAGTGCCTCCAGACGCTTCCTTGTTTCCGCCTTCAGCATGACCGTCATCACGGGCTCAAGAAGCCACCGCAGCCATCGCGGCTTTGCCTCGAAGTGAAGCTTGTAGGTCGCGATGGAACCGACCTTGCGATCTTCATGCCGGATGGAAGCGGCGAACTTGGAAAACAAGGGAGGCTCGTTGATCATCGTGACCGCCGCCAGCCGTCCTTCCTCGAAAGTGACATAGCGGGTCTCGATTCCAATGCCTCCCAGCCTCCTCGATCCGACGCACAGCGAGCAGGAATCCTTCCCTGCCTTGATCGAGCCGCGTGTGAGTTGGGCTGAGCTCAGCAGCGTGTCCCATTCCAGACGACGATCGTAATCGTGGAGCAGCGCAAACACCTCCGCGCTGGAGACGGGCATTTCGACGGTGATGGAGGCGACCGGCATGGATTGTCCTGTGGATTGGAGTGAAGCAGAACCAGCCCTCCGATTCACCCGATCTTTTGGCTTTCCTCTCGATGCCGCATTTCGATCTTCAAGCCATGCGCCACTGGTTGATCAAGTCCGAGCCCGATGTCTTCTCCATCGATGACCTCGCGAAGGTGAAACAGGAGCCCTGGAGCGGCGTGCGGAATTATCAGGCGCGGAACTACATGTGGAAGGACATGAGGCCGGGTGACCTCGCGCTTTTCTACCATTCGAATGCCGTGCCGCCGGGCGTGGCGGGAGTCGCGCGGGTGGTGGGCGAGCCCTATCCGGACCCGACTCAGTTTCTGGAAAAGAGCGAGTATTTCGACCCGAAGGCCACCGAGGACAAGCCACGATGGTGGCTGGTCGACTTCGAGTTCGTGGAAAAATTTCCGCGATATATCCCCCTAGCGGAGCTGAAGGCGGATGCAGCTTTGGAGGGGATGCTGGTGATTCAGAAGGGCACGCGACTGTCGATCAACCCGGTCGAGCCGAAGCACTTCAAGCGGGTTTGCAAGCTGGGGAAGAAGTAGTGGCAGCGCTTTCCAAGCGCATGCCGATCTTGATGGGGCATGGCGCTTGGAAAGCGCCGCCACGATCAGAGGAGATGCGCGCCTTGTGACGGTCGCGAGGCGAAGATCTGCGGTTTGATGCCGGTGGCGGCTTCGTATTTCTCGGAGAGCGTCGCGGCGATGGCTTCGGCCTTGTTGGATTCACAGAGAGTCACCGTCGATCCTCCGAATCCGCCGCCGGTCATGCGGGCTCCGATCACCCCGCCGCAGCGACCGATCGAACGGGCGATCTCGACCATCAGATCGAGTTCCTTGCACGAGACCTCGAAGTCATCGCGCAGTGAATCGTGGCTGGCAGCCATCAGCGGTGAAAGTTCGTCGTAATTACTGTGGGCGAGCGCCTCGGCGGCCTTCCGCGTGCGGGCGATTTCCCCGACGACGTGGCGGGAGCGGCGGTTGACCGGTGAGCCGAGCTTGTCCCAGTTCGTGGTGACGTCGGCCTCGGTCACGTCGCGCCAGGAACTTTTCCCGATGATGGCGAGTCCGTCTTCGGTGTTCTTGCGGCGTGCCGCGTAACCACCGTCGGAGAGCTGATGATGAACCATCGTGTTGGCGATGATGACGGTGAGGTCCGGATTTTCAAAGGGCACGAGCTCGGGCTCGCCAGAGCGACAGTCGATCAGCACCAGTCGATTCGCTTTTCCAAACGCCGAAGCAAACTGATCCATGATGCCACAGGGCACGTGGGCGAAGTCGTGCTCCGCCTTCTGGCAGAGCAAGGCCTTTTCCCGGGTCTCGAGCACGGTGTCTAACAGACCCTCCAACAAGGTGGCGGTGGCGCATTCAAGTGCTGCGGAGGAGGAAAGTCCGGCCCCACCCGGAACCGAGGACACGATGAAGGCATCGAAGCCCGGAATCTGATGGCCGCGATCCTGGAATCCTCGCACCACGCCGCGAAGGTAGTTCGCCCAGGTCGGCTCGCCTTCGGTGACGAGTCGATTAACTGGAAACGTGGCGATGACCGGATCATGCGCGGTGCCGATGCGGGCTTCATGGGTGCCATTCGGCGCGGCGGCGATGACGATGTAGCGGTCGATCGCGAAGGGCATCACAAAGCCATCGCAGTAGTCGATGTGCTCGCCGATGAGGTTCACGCGTCCCGGCGCGGCGGCGGTGACGGTGGCTTCGACTCCGAAGGCGCGGAGCAGTCCGGAGGCAGCATCCGCAGCGAGATCGGCGAGGGGTTCGTTGAGTTGCAACATGGCGTGAGGGGACTGGAAATTACTTCGGCGCGGGAGGCGGAACTGGACTCGGCGGCGTGACCTTCTCTGGAAGTTTGAAACCGGGTGGCAGAGGACGACGCGGGACGGGTGCCGGGGCCTTCGGGCGATCGGTATGCGAGGCGGTCAGGAGGAACGTCCAGCGCTGTGGCTGTGCGGAAATGCGATAGCGTGGCAATGCCTCCGCGCCCCAGGAGTTGGTGCCGCCGACTCCCATCTGGCGGTGATCGAGATGCAGCGTGATCACGTCCGACCTAGGAAGATCCCCCGGATGCTTGGCGAACTCGAGGTCCTCCGGAAGACAGGGCAGTGCGGAAATTTCCAGCAGGGACTCACCGGCAGCATCGATTCGGAGTCCAGCGCCGCCGGCCGGACTTTCAAAGGTCGACCAACGGACATCCGTGCGGTTCCCTGCCTCCTGCGGGTCGGCGTAGCGATGGAACAGGAGCGCCAGCATTCCGGTGTGGGTGGTGGTCCAGGCCCCCCTACTACGATCATCGTAGTTCTCATGCGGACCCTTTCCATGCCAGGTCCAGGACATGGCCGAGGACGGGATGCCGCAGCTCATGCCGACTCGTGGAAGCTGGGGCATCTTTGCATCCGGCCTGAACTCCACTTCAGCGACGATCTGTCCGGTGCCGGTGATGCGATAGCGAATCGTGGCGCTGCTTTCACCGGCGGGAATGGCGAGCTCCGCCGTGACGAGCACGTCATTTCCGTCCTGCCCGACGCTCAGCTTGGTGGCCTTCGCCTTGCGTCCGGCCTCGCGCCAGATCTCCAGCTTGCGATCGTTGCCATTGCCTTCGTCATTGTTCGTCGGCACGCGCCAGAAATCGAGCATCAGCGGGGTGCGCAGCAGTTCGGCATCTTTCCGCTTGATCGAAGTCACCGCCCCATTCGCCTTATCGATCACGACCGAGACGTCCTCCGCCTTCAACGTCACGGCGGCGGCATCTTCGGTGAACGACGCAGCGGTCTTCGAAGGTGCCGGGGAAACCGGCGTGCGCTTGCCCCAGGGCAACACGATTTCATCCCACGAGATCGGCATGCCCGCCGGATGCCAGGCGTTGGCCTCCTTCAGATCGTAACGGACGCGCAGAATGAACTCCGATCCGGGATCGAGCACGGCATTTGTCTGCACGATGAATTCCAACGATTGCTGCGGAGCGACCGACGAAAGGCTGAGTTCGCCCTGACCGATATCCTTGCCGTCCTTGACCAGTTTCCAGAGTCCCTTCACGTCATCGGTGGATCGGAAAAAGCGCTCGTTGAAGAACTTCAGTTTCACGTTCGGAGTGGAGCCATCGACCAGCGTGGTGTGGAAATCCTGATAGAGCTTTTTCACTTCCTCAAACTGCGGCGAAGGCGCGAGCGTGGAGGTCACCAGTCCGTTCATGCAGAAGGATGAATCGGTGGGCCGGTCGTTGTAGTCGCCACCGTAGGCGAGGAACATCCGGGTCGCGGGCTTTTCGGCGTCCTTGGTGAAGTCGAGGTCGAGAAGGGATTCGCCGGTGCTGGCAGTGACGCTGACGGACCGTACGCAGCCGTTGAAGCGACGGGCGGGATTTGCTTGATCGACCGAGATGCCGATGCGGCCGACAGGAGACGATTTCGGGATCGCGACCTCACGCGTGGCGACCTCCTTGCCGTCCACCGAGATCGCCAAGCGCTGGCCATCGTAGCTGCCGGTCAATTCATGGAAGTTCGTCTGCCACGCATCCGGCAGCGGAGCCTTCAGCGATTCGCGGATGTCGCCGCTCATTCCGGAAAACTCGACCGCCATCCCATCCGCCGCGACACCGAGCGACCATCCCCTGCTGCTGAAAATCGGCGAGCCATCGATCTTGTTGCGATCCGGATTGGCACCGCCCGGGCCACCGAAGTTGCCGCGTGCCGACACCTTGATCGTGAACTTTTCCGGGAATATTTCTCCGGACTTTTCCTCGACCAGCACGCCACCTGAGAAAAGCCCCTCGTCCTTCGCCAGCGAGCCGAAAAGTCTGACCGCGTGCTTTGCCGAAGAACGATCCTCGACCCCATCGGGAGCGTGCCTTTTGTGAAGCAAAGATTGATCCTTCCAGTCCCAGATGAAGCCGCCCTGAAGCAGTGGTTCCTTTCGGAAAAGGTCCCAGTATTCCCCGAGATTGCCGGAGCTATTGCCCATGGCATGATTGTACTCGCACTGGATCAGCGGCCGCTGTTGCGCGAGTGGCTTCTTCTCCTCCTTCCGGCAATACGCCGCGCACTGTTCCAGCGTGGCATACATCGGCGTCACGAGATCGACATGCGAACCTTCCGCCGCCTGCTCGTATTGCAGCGGACGCGACGGATCGCGCTGGCGGATCCACTTTGAGCACTCGACGAAGTTCGGCCCGTCACCGGCTTCGTTGCCCATCGACCACGAGACGATGGAGGGATGATTCTTGTCGCGCTCGACGAGGTTCTTCTGGCGATCGAGATGGGCTGCGAGCCAATCGGGATTCTTTGCCAAAGTCTGCGGGCCGTAGCCCATGCCGTGGGATTCCAGGTTCGCCTCGGCGATCACATAGAAGCCGATCTCATCGGCCAGCTCCAGCAGACGCGGATCATTCGGATAGTGGGCAAAACGGACCGCGTTGATATTGCCACGCTTCATCTGGAGCAGGTCGGCGCGGAGGTCGGCCTCGGTGACATAGTGGCCGGTGCGCGGGTTGTGGTCGTGACGATTGACTCCCTTGAAAAGGATCGGCTGGCCGTTGTGGAGGAACTTTCCGTCCTTCACTTCATCGCGACGGAACCCGGTCTTTCCGCCGAAGCAGGCGAGGGGTTTTCCTGACTCATCGGAGACCGTGATGACGTAGGGATAAAGCACCGGTGTCTCGGCCGACCAGGGCTTGATACCAGGAAGTGGCTCCGAACTAATCTCGATCCTCTTCTCGTCGGATGCGCTGAGATCCACTGGCTTCAGCGGTCCACCAGATCCCAACTTGATCTCCACGATGTCATCGGACGCGGCGAGTTCGTAAGGACCTTCCTTGGAAAACAGCGGCGTATTCTCCGGAGTCAGGATCTCCAGCTTGACCGAGCCCTTGTGCGCGGCGGCGTCATGGTTCTTTAGAGAAGCAGTGAAGCTGACCGTGCCACTTTTAAAATCATCTGTTAGCCCGGCACGCAGGAAATGATCCGCCAGCTCGACCTTCGGCGAGGTCCACAGGAACACGTCACGGAAAATGCCGCTGAGGCGGAACATGTCCTGGTCTTCGAGATACGAGCCATCGGAATACTGATGGACCTGCACGGAGATCGTGTTTTCCCCGGGCTTCAGGAACTTCGTGATGTCGAACTGCGCGGTGGTGCGGGAGTCTTCGGAATAGCCGGCCTTCTGGCCGTTGATCCAGAGGTAGAACGCGGAGTCCACACCCTCGAAGGCCACGATCACCGGACGATCCTTCCAATCCTCCCCGACCGTGAACGTGCGGCGATAGCAGCCGACCGGGTGGCGTCGCGAGGGATCATGATTGGTGAAAAATACCGGCGGTTCATCGGTCACCTTCGGCGGATTTTTCGCGAAGGGATAGACGATGTTCGTGTAAAGCGGCGCGCCGTAGCCATGGAGCTGCCAGTTCGACGGAACGGGGATTTCCTCCCACGTGGAAACGTCGAACTCCGGCTTTTCGAATCCTGTGGGCACGCCTTCGAGGTTGCCGCTGTAGCTGAACTTCCACGACCCGTTCAGCGACTGCCGCCAAGGCGATTCCGAACGCAGTTTTGTCAGCGCCGACTCGCGATCCGGAAACGGCGACGAAGTGGCGCGGGCCGGGAGCTTGTCGATGCGGAAGACGGCGGCGTTTTCCCACTCCGGTGGTTCGGCACGGAGAAAAGTGGGAGCGGCAAGCGCGAGGAGGATCAGGCGACGCATGGGTGGGGAAAGGTTTCGGGACGAGATTATCCGGAATTCAGGGGAAACAAGAACTCTTGAGCAAGAAAAACGCCCCGCACGGCGGGAGGCCGGCGGGGCGTTTGCGAGTGGATGGCAGGTCAGGCTTTCTTGCCACGCTTGGCAAAGAAGAGCATGACCAGACCGAAGATCAGCATGACTCAAAACGGCTTAGGGCGGAACGCTTACCAAAACACCGTGTAGAGGGCGGCCAGCACGCCCATGACCAGCATCAGGCCGATGGTGAAGCGCGGATCGAGTTTGAAGTCCGCGACAACGACTTCGATGTGGCGCTTCTGTTCCCTGCGTTTCGGGTCCAGCTCGCTGACGATGAGCATGAGCGCCGTCACGGCAAGGAAGACCCAGCCCATGCGATGCAGGAACGGCATGGTGGCGTAGAACCAACCGAGCAGAAGGCCGAACGGGATGGTGGCCATCGCGCCCATCAGCGCCGCGCGCGCGGTCGTACGTTTCCAGAAAAAGCCCAGCATGAAGATGGCGACCACACCCGGCGAGATGAGTCCGGTGAAATCCTGGATGAACTGGAACGCCTGACCAAAGTTTACCAAGGCCGGAGCCACCGCCGCGCCGAGGATCATGGAGATGACGATCACCCAGCGGCCGACTTTCACCTGCTTGGCGTCATCTGCGGCGGTGTTGAAATACTTCTTGTACAGATCCAGCGTGAAGATGGTGGAGATGCTGTTCGCCTTGCCCGCAAGCGAGGCGACGATCGCCGCGGTGAGCGCGGCGAAGGACAGGCCTTTCAAGCCGGCGGGCAGAAGATTGAGCAGTACCGGATAGGCACGGTCCGGCTTCACAACGCCATTCTCCAACATTTCCGTGGCGAAGAAGCCCTTCTTATGGAGCACGTAGGCGGCGATTCCCGGGAGCACGACGATGATCGGCATGAGGAGCTTCAGAAAGGCCGCGAACAACAGGCCCGCGCGCGCTGTTTTCAGGTCCGCGCCCAATGCACGCTGCGTGATGTATTGGTTGAAGCCCCAATAGTTCAGGTTCGCGATCCACATGCCGCCGAACAGCACCGCGAGGCCGGGCAATTTGCTGTAGGCGTCCTCCGTCCCTCCCTTGCCATCCGGCATCATCATTTGCCCGGGCTGGAAGATCATGTGGAAATGCGAACCCGCCTCGGACTTCAGCAGCCCCAAGCCGCTCCACGCGCCGGATCCGCCGAAGTTTTGCGCCACCAGATTCAGTGCCAGGTAGGTCGTCGCCAAGCCGCCGATGATCAAGACTACAACCTGCACGACATCGGTGTAACCAATCACCTTCATCCCGCCCAGTGTGATAAAGATCGCGAACACCGCCAGGAAGACAACGCAGGCCAAAAAGGAGAATCCGGATACCGTGCTGATCGCCAACGCGCCGAGGTATAGGATCGAGGATAGATTCACAAATACATACACCAGCAGCCAGAACACGGCCATGATCGTGGCGACCAGTGGACTGTATCTCTGGGCGAGAAACTGCGGCATCGTGTAGATCTTGTTCCGCAAGTAGATGGGCAGGAAAAAAACCGCCACGATCACCAGCGTAGCTGCTGCAATCCATTCGTATGAGGCGATCGCCAGTCCCATCGCGAAACCGGAGCCTGACATGCCGATGAACTGCTCCGCGCTGATATTAGAAGCGATCAAGGACGCGCCGATGGCCCACCACGTCAGCGAACCTTCCGCGAGAAAAAAGTCCTTAACCGTCGTCGTGTCTTTGCGCTTTCTTTGGTAAAGCCAATAGCCGTAGGCCGAGATCCCTAGGAAGTAGGTAATGAAGACGGCGCAATCAACGGTGCTGAGTTTTTCCATGATGATTTTGTCTGGTTTTAAAAGGAAGCGACGTGGCTTTTCGTGAAAATAGTTCTCGGGGATTAGGGCGGAGGCGAGTCGTCTGCAAGGGTTTTTCTCGGGCGGGGACGTCAAGAATGCCGTTAGGGCCCGGGCAGGGACTCGGCCTCCGGACGGTCCAGTGGGGGCAGGCGCACCAATTCCACGGGCCTGATTCCCATAAACGGACCGCCCCCCGCTTTAGCAACGACATCGCCAGCTTCGGAAGCGCCTGATTTCCGTATCCGCCGTCCCCCGCTGGACCGCCCGGAGGTCGAATCCCTGCCTTGGACTGCGGAGGGAAACGCAGACCAAGGGAAGAGTCGCAGTCAGCTTCTGCTTCAAGGATGATCCTTTTCCAACCCCGGAAAACTGCTCGCTAGAAAGCTGATGTTCGATCAGTTTCCCTGAGAACGAATCACACTGATTCTCCAGAAAAATGAGAACGACCCGTAAAGCATTTCGCAAAGCCGTCTACGGAGCGCTCCTTCTTTCAGTTCTTGGTCTTGCCGTGGTGTGTCTGCTCATCGCAGGTCCTGCGCGCACGATGGAGTGGACTGCTTCAGCGTCTCTCCAGATAGCTGTTGGCTATGCTGCGATGATCCTGTCGATCGAACTTGCCGGAATCCGACTTAGGTCAAAATTGACAAGACGCTGGGCAGGAGCGCTCTTTGCATTGCTTCTTTTCATAGTTGGCGTGCTTGCCGGCTCAGCAACTTCGATGGTGCTCTATCGAGATTTTGAGGCCTACTCCTACATTGTGAAGCCGCTTTTCTGGATGGGTATCTACGGTTTTATTCCCGCAGCAATGATCGGGTGTATCGGTTCCTCGCTCCTTCGTTGGACAAACAATCGCCGGCTTACCGACTTTGATCGGAATCTTTCAGGGAACAAACCCGGATGAGTCAACCACCCAGAGATCGATCAGAGTTTTGGATCAGGTTCACTTGCGCCTTCCTGTTCTTCGGATTTCTGGTCGCGCTTGTGATCATCCGGTTTCTCGACTCCATGGAAATGGCTCAAGGAGTAGGAATCTGGGCGGTGGTTTCGATTTCAATCAGCATTTACGCAGCGAAGGTTGGTGACGACGCTTGGCACAGGCTCATCGACGCCCTCAGATGGTGGTAGGTGCCATCCAATCATGACGAATTGCGTTGGAAAATCGGCCGAAAATTTCGACATACTGACTGCTGCCAGCCGTCTGAATGAACATGGAATATGGAAGCACTCATTGAACTGTTGGCCGCCATCGTGGCGTTCATCGTCGAGGTGACTTTTCACGCCGTCGTCTTCATCTTTATGCTTCTGATGGCGATTTTCAGTCCTCGATATCGCAAGAAGCTAAAAGCTGAATGGGAGACTTCGACCTGGAGGCGGATCGCCATCGTGCTGGGAATCACCCTTTATTCGTCTGCCCTGATCCTGGCTTTGATGATTTGGACGCCCTTCGTTTCGCGGCGCAGTCCTGAAGTGGCAGCAGTGAGCCAAGATCCTATTGAGTTCTCGAGCGCCGACATGCAGCAAATGAAGAACACCAAGGAGATCGACGAGTTGATCGATGTCGCAGGAGACATCCTCAAACGCAAGCTGACTGAACGGAAGAAAGCGGCTGATCCAGATCCGGCTGAAAGACCTGCTGCGAAGCCGGAATGAGTCCAAGGCAGGGACTCGACCTCCGGGCGGTCCGGTGGGGGCAGGACCACTCATCCCACGAGCCTGATTCCCCCAGCCGAGCCGACTCCGACAATCCAGTCATCAGGTTCGGAAGCGCCTGATTTCCGTATCCGCCGTCCCCCACTGGACCGCCCGGAGGTCGAGTCCCTGCC
>JANOKL010000248.1:0-1186 GCA_031419215.1 Luteolibacter sp.
CCGATGGGCCTCCGACCTTGGGAGAGAGTAGATTGGAAGAAGCGAGGGCCATGTCGCGCAACTGCTCGGCATCGAGACGGATGCGCGGACCGCGCGAAATCAGGCGGTTGAGTGGATCCTTCTCCAGTTTCTCGGGGCTGAGGACGGCGGACTGGCGGTAGGCCTTCGAGGTGACCATCAGCTCGATCATGTGGCGGTAGTCCCACTTCGATGAAATGAACTCCGAAGCCAGCCAGTCGAGCAGATGCGGATGGCTGGGACGTGCGCCCATGATCCCGAAGTCCTCGGTGGTTTCCACGATGCCGGTGCCGAAGAAATAGTACCAGGTGCGGTTCATCGTCACGCGGGCGGGCAGGGGATTGGCAGGGTCGACCAGCCACTTGGCGAGACCGAGTCGGTTCTTTGGCGCCCCCTTCGGCATCGGCAGGAGAGCCGCTGGCGTCTCCGCCATGACCTTGTCGCCCTTGGCGGAATAAACACCACGGGTGAGGATGTTGGCGGATGGCTCACCGGGTTTCTCCTCCATCACGAGGGTGATCGTGCCTTCCGAACGGATCTGGGCCTGTTCGGCCTGCAGTTGATCGATCTTGTTGCTGAGATCGCGTGACGTCACATCGACCTGAGCCAGATAGTAGGGGAAAAGCCGTTCGACCTGCGGCTTGGTGCGCTGGGCGACCGGGGTCATGACAATCTGGCGGATCTCAGCGGTGCTGGCGATCGAGCGGATCTCAGCGGCACTCAGAACGCGCCGATAGAAGCGGAAGTCCTGGAGGGCGACGGGGGCGCTCAGCTTCGAGTCGCCTTTCGCGCGGCTGCCGAGCATGAATGGAACCTGGGCTTCGATGTTTGCGCCTATCGTGTTGGGTGAAAGTTCGCCTTTCTGTGCCACACCATCGACGTAGATCACCATCGCCTGTTTGGCCTGTTTGGCCCGCTTTGAACCATCGAAGGTCACCATCACGTGCTGCCATTTGCCGGGTGCGAGTGGCGTTGGAGAGGTGAGCTTGTTGGCGGAGGCCTGCCAGGTGTCGACGATGTGGGCGGCCGGGCGTCCAGCCTCAAGATACAGGTCCCATCCCTTGAAGCCTGGGGCGCCCGTCATGCGGGCGAAGACCGCACCTGTCGGCTGGCCCTCGACGCGGATGAAGCCTCCGTAGCTGACCTGTTCGGCGCGCTTGAACGAGGC
>JANOKL010000249.1:0-1281 GCA_031419215.1 Luteolibacter sp.
GGCGAAGGACGTGGAGATCACGCCAGTTCTGGAAGAGCGTTACCGACCGATCGGATTCCTGAAGGACTTCAACCTGGTGGACACACCGGGCACCAATTCGGTGGTGAAGGGCCATCAGAGCATCACCGAACGTTTCCTACCCGTCGCCGACCTGATCCTGTTCGTCTTTCCGGTGTCGAATCCCTGGGGCGCGGCGACCTGGGATTTCCTCAACAAAATGCCTGCGGACGCGCTGCATCGCGTGGCCTTCGTCATCCAGCAGATCGATCAGCGCGATGCTGCCGACATCCCGGTCATCCTCGGTCACATGCGCGATCTTTCGATGAAGCGGATGGGGCACGTTCCGCCGATGTTTCCGGTGTCGGGAAAGCTCGCGATCGAGGCGAAGAAATCCCAGCCCTTCGCCAAGGATCGCTGGGAGATGAGCGGATTCCAGCCGTTGGAGGACTTCATTTCCCGCAGTGTCTGCCAGTCTCCACAGCGGGTGAAGCTGCTCGATACCTGGCGGCGGCATTCGGCGGATGCCCTTCGGAAAATCGAGGACCGGATGGAGGATACGACGCGCAACGTCGAGCGCTGTTCGCGTTTTCTCGCCGAGATCGAGCGCGAGATCGACGGGCTGCGGCATCAATTCGTGATCCGCCTGCCGCGCCATCTAACAGGCGTGGCCGAGGTTTTCCAGACCGAGGCTGCCTGGGTGGCGAAGCGGCTCAACCGCCGGCTCAGTCCGATGAGCACGCTGGTGAGGCTGTTTGTCGGCGATCGCTCCGGACCAGAGACCGAGAACCTTTTCTCTGAGCGACTCCAGGCAGCGGTGGAAAGCGTGGCGGAAAAGGACGCGGCGGAAACGGCTTCGATCTGCGAGGCCCACTGGAACGCACTGATGGGTCGGGTGAAAGCGGAGATGGGCGTGACGATTCCGGACGCCAGCGGCATCGCGCCGGAGCTGATCCAAGCACGCGGGCGGTTTGTGCAGCGTCTCGGCCGTGCGGCGCGGTTGGGGATCGGCAATCTCAAGGTCCGACATGGACTGGACATGGCACTGAGGCATCGCAATACAGCGCTGAAAACGCTGGTGGCGGCGACCCTGCTGGCCCTGAGCGCCGCTGGACTCTGTGGATTCCTGGGTCTGGTCTGGACGCCCTGGATCTGCGTCGGCGGAGCCATGGTGACCTCCGGGATCGCCCTGGTTTATGCCCTGCTGAGCAGGAGGGAAATCGTCCGCTCGTTTCGTGAACGACTGCTCGATGCCTGCGGCTCTTTCGCGAATGCCCTGCGTGG
>JANOKL010000250.1:0-1006 GCA_031419215.1 Luteolibacter sp.
CCGCCGCCGCGCTGCTGGTCGGTCACTTCGGAACGGTCGCACTGGCCGCCCATCAGGTGGCGCTGAGTTGCGCTGCAACCGCGTTCATGATCCCGCTGGGGCTCTCCATGGCACTGACCGTGCACATCGGTGAAGCCCAGGGGGCTGGAGACCGCGGGCGCATCAGGAAAATCATCCTGGCGGGTTGGTTTCTCGCCACGGGTTTTGCCGTGATCACCGCGGCCCTGTTCCTGATTTTTGGCGGGGCGCTTTCGCACCTTTTCGTGGAAGACGCCGGGGTTATTTCGCTTTCCGCCTCACTGCTGGTGGTGGTCGGGGTTTTTCAGGTCTTCGATGGGATGCAGGTCGCCTCGTCGTCGATGTTGCGTGGGCTGCATGACGTGCGCCTGCCTGCGGTGATGGGATTCACCGCCTACTGGATCGTAGGACTTCCTTGCGGTGCGCTGCTGGCCTTCGGTCCGGTGCCGGGGCCCCGAGGAATTTGGTGGGGACTGGCCATCGGGCTGGCCACGGCGGCCCTGACCCTCGGCCCGCGGCTCTGGAAATTGACAAAAACTCCTACGGATTCAGAAACTTTCCAAAAAGTTTGAACATCCCGAAGACTGGACGGTCTTACTCCATGAAGCCGATGCTTGCGTCGGCCTCAAGTAAGGGTGAACAGCACTAGTCAGCCACTGCTTCCCATGGGTGTGGGAAAAGGTTGATTGAATTCGGCCGCCGGGCGTGGGACCCCGGCGGCCATTTTCGTTCTCAGGTGGGGCGATGGATCGCTGTCATCTGGAGTATTATTTAGAAAATCCACCGAATTGGACTGCTGACCCTTCCTTTCCTGCGACACGGTGATGATCGGAAATCTGGGAAATCCCCGCTTGCATCTCCCTAGGATTTACCGCCATGCTTCAGTGTCATTCGTAATGACATCAATGAAGATTTTCTAAATCACACACAACTGCTTTTGCGACCAACAAAAGCTACTGGGTCGACTCCAAAACCGCGAATTTTATTC
>JANOKL010000251.1:0-15709 GCA_031419215.1 Luteolibacter sp.
CAAGCGCGCCATTGAGCTGATAGGTCTCGGTGGTGGTGAGGGTTTTCTTTTCCCCGGTGGTGGGTGAGGTGACCGTGCCGGAGAGCGTGAGGGTCAGTGAGAGGAGATCGGCGGGGATGAGGATGGGGATCTCGTTGGTGGCGGCGAGTACGAGCGGATCAGCGATGCTGCGTTCGGTGGTGACGCCGCCGAGGAGTTGGGCTTTGAGGACAAGGGTCGGGTTCTCGAGTTTCTCGAGCGGGACAGGCTGGCCGTGGTTGGTGAGTCGGGTGCGGAGATGGAGGGTGGTCTTGAGATCGGCGAGGAGCTGCTCGCGATCGAGGAGGACGGAACTTTCGAGTTCGAACGAATCGCCGCGCTCTTCGAGGATGAGGTCTGTCTTGAGATTTCCGGCGGTGAGGGTGCCGCGCCTGACGGGTTGGTTCGCGGCGTTGGGGACGGTGAGTGAGCCGTCCTTGGATGTGAAGGTCTCGTCGCCAAGGGTGAGCGTGAAGTTGGCGACCGGCTGTGATTTCTCGTCGAAGAGTCGGACGAGCTGCCCGGCAGGCGTGCGGCTGACGTAGGGCGTGAGGTTGCCCTTGTGAATCAGGGCTCGGGCGGAAAAGCGCTCCGAGACGAACTCGACGATCCAGGTGCCGGCTCCGGAGAGTTCGGGAAGGTCGATGGTTTCCCGGTGGAGGATGAGGGGGGCTTGCGCGAACGTGACGGCGCGGGTGTGATGTGGGACGAGGCCGTCGAGATCGAGTGATGCGTCCGGCGAGGCGCTGCCATTCTTCGCATCGATCGCGTAGATGCGGATGAGAAGCGAGGGAGTGTTCTTGAGATCGAGCGGGAGGGAAACGTTCTCGTCCGCGCTGAAGATTTCATGAATGGAGGGGGCGAAGGAGATGCGTGTTTCCTCGCGGAGGGATTTGTAAGCATCGGGTGGCAGAACGGACGCCCAGCGGGCTGGATCGGCACCTTCAAGTAAACGGGCCTCCGCGTGCAGGGCGGCGAGGCGCTTTTCCTGAATGAACGGGACGAAGGGCTTTTGCGCGGTGTCGGAGGCCTTCAGGAAATGGCCGAGGTAGGACTTGATGAGCGGAGAGTCATTGTCGGGCACATTGGGGCAGTGGGTAATTTCCGAAAAATCCGTATCCGTCGCGGGATAGTGGTCCGACTCCTTGGTGCGGACAATGATGGGATGCGATTGGCGAGGCAGGGAGAGGTAGGCGAGCAGGTCGTCGAGGGGGTAATTGCCGATGATTTCCTGCAATCTGAGGTGATGGTAGAGGACGTGTGCCTTGAGGCTGTTCTGCGCGGGTGGGAGCTTGAGGGCGTAGTCCTTGCAAGCGGCGAGAAAGGCGGCGTGTGCCTCCGGGTGGCGAACGAGTTCTGCCGGGTAGGCGGGGGTCAGCTTTTTCAGATAGGCCTCGCTGAAGCTGTCGTTCGAAAGCAGGGCAGGAGTGGACTTTTTCAGTTCGTCGAGCTGGGAAAGCGACAGGCTGGAGAAGTCGATATTGTCCGCATCGAAGGGCGGCTTGAGGGCGAGGGCCTTGTTGAGAAGTTCGGTAAAACGGGGATGGTCGGTGCATCCGGCATTTTCCGCAAACCAGCGGATGCGCTCAGGGGAGAAGGCCTGGAGTGAGTCGAGTTCGGTGGAAAGGAGTTGTGATTCGTAGGTGATGTAGGGCTCACGGGGGTTCGCCTGTTCGGCGATCTTCTGAAAGGAGGCGGGGGAAATGAGTAAGGGGTCGAGGGACGTCGGCAGCGCTTTGTTGGCGGCGGCGGAGTCCGGCTTGGTGGCGTCGAACTTCAGATCGAGCACCCGGGTAAGCTCGGTGAGTGCGGCCTTGGGATCCTTGTCGTAGGCGAGGAGGATGCGGCGGTTTTCCAGGGTATCGAGGCCGGCGGTGGCGACCGGGTTCTTCTTGTCCTTCGAAGCGGCTTTCCAGGCTGCGACTGCATCGGCGTATTCCCTCGCGCGGCCGTTGAGCTGGTGGTCGAGGGCGGTGAAGAAAAAGTGGTCGCGCGTGCCAGGAGTGAGGGTGGCGATCGCGGTGGCGCGCGTGGCGGGATCGGCGAAGCTCTCGCGGAAGAGGTCGGGGTTTGCGCGGAGGGCAAGGGTTGCGAGCAAGAGGATGAGCAGGCTTCTCATGGCTAGCATCCTATTAGACTTCGCCCCGGGGAAAAGAAAGGAATGGTGGTCAAAGCCGAGACTTAAACTCTTCAAGAAGGTCGCCTTTGAGATGGAGCTTCTCTCCCCGCAGCTAAGCAGCTCGGGCATAAGGGTGCTCATTCTTGATTTGGGATGTTATGGAGAGGCCATGCATTCGGTGAAGAATGCATCGACGGCCAGGACATTGCCTCGATTGGGAATTTGATCGAGCAGGTCGAGAAATAGTGGGCGAGATCCTAACGAAGAAGGCAGAGCTCAATCGGAATGCATCACCAAATCCTCGCTGCTCCCAGGAGCGACAGCGGCGTGTCGGGTGAGAGCAGGGTCATTCCTGATTCGATTGCCTGGGCGGCGATCAGGCGGTCGAAAGGATCGGCATGGACTCTTGGTAGTTCGCCACTTCGGTAAATCGCCTCCGAATGGAGGGCGAGTGGAAGAAACCGGTGGTACTCGAATTTCCGTGGGAGCCAGATGCGTGGGTTATCCGGCAGATCCAACTTGCCAGCGGAATGCTTTAGCGTGATCTCCCAGATGCTGATGTCGCTGACAAACAACTCGTTTGCGGGGTTGTTGACGACCTCCACGGCCGCTTTGGAGAGCCTCGAAGGTTCTTGGGAGATCCACAGGAAGGTGCAGGTGTCGAGGAGGTAGTTCACAGTCCCCATTCCTTGAGCTCGGCGTCAGTGAGGGGAGCCAGGGCAGCGTCAGAAAATTCAAATGGAGCTCCCTCGATGTCGCCGACTTTCGGGCGCGGAGGGCGGGCTTCCGGAACCATGGGCACCAACCTGGCGACCGGTGACTTCCCACGCGTGATGATGAATTCCTTGCCCTGTTCCACTTCCGCCAAGTAGCGGGAAAGGTGGGTTTTTGCCTCGTGGGTGGAAATGCTGTCCATGCCGGAGGCTACTGCACGACAGGGGTTAGTCAAGTTAGTCTATTTTTGCCGATGAGCTCGATTGAGAACAAATCCAGTCTCCAAACCGACCATGAGTATTTCAATTTCAAGGACTCGGAGTGCTCTTGGCACGTCATTCGTCATTTTCTCTTCTCTGCTGGAGGCGGCGGGAGGAAGCGCTGGCGGTCGCGACATTGGAAGAGAGCCTCCTCGCGGGTGATCGTGCCTTGGCGGAGGAGGAGGTCGAGGGAGTCGTCGATGGTGTGCATGCCTTCCTTGCTGCCGATTTCCATGAGGCCGACGAGTTGCTCGATCTTGCGATCCCGGATGCAGGAACGGAGACCATAGTTCACGCACATGACTTCGGAGGCGAGGATGCGGCCGGTGCCGTCGGCCTTGGGGAGGAGGCGCTGGCAGATGATGCCTTCAAGGACGTTGGAGAGCTGGGCGAGGATCTGCTGCTGCTGGTCGGGCGGGAAGACGTCGACGAGGCGGTCGATGGTTTGCGGGGCATCGATGGTGTGCAGGGTGGCGAGGACGAGGTGGCCGGTCTCGGCGGCGGTCAGGGCGATGCGGATGGTTTCCAAGTCGCGCAGCTCGGAGACGACGATGACGTCCGGGTCCTGTCGAAGCGCCTGGCGGAGGGCCATGGTGAAGGACTTGGTGTCCTTGCCGATTTCACGCTGCTTGATGAGGCAGGAGCGGTGGGGGAGGAGGAACTCGACGGGGTCCTCGATGGTGATGATGACGCCGGAGCGGGTTTCGGCGATGCGCTTGACCATGGCGGCGAGGGTGGTGGTTTTCCCGGAGCCGGTGACCCCGGTGACAAGGATCAGGCCGCGACGTTCCTGGCAGAAGCGTTCGATGGTGGGCGAGTGGCCAAGCTGGGAAAGGTCCGGGACTTCCGGCGGGATGTGGCGGAAGGCGGCCTCAATGTGGTTGCGCGCGTAGTGGACATTCGCCCGAAAGCGGCCTAGCCCGCTGATCTCGATGGCGTAGTCCAGCTCCCACTCGGTTTCGAGTTTCGAGCGCTGGGTTTCCGAAAGCGTGGAGAAGACCAGCGTGCGGGTGGCTTCCGGAGTGAGGATGAAGTCCTCCAACGGAATCATCGTGCCATTGATGCGCGCGGCCGGCGGGGCATCGACGCTGAGGTGGAGATCGGACGCACCGTTTTCAACGGCCATGCGGAGGTAGTCATCGATGTCGCGGAGTTGGGACATAATTAGAGATTTAAGAGTGATCGGTGATCGGTGATCGGTGATCGGTGGGAAGTGGGAAGTGGGAAGTGGGAAGTGGGAAGTGGGAAGTGGGAAGTGGGAAGAGAGTTTGCTAGGTTTCAGTTTTCAGGTTTCAGGGAAGAGAAGAGTGGAAATCTTCGTTTCGAATTTCGGATTTAGTGCTTCGTGCTTTCTCTTCCTTTGGAACTTGGCCTTTGGCACTTGGAACTTAAACGATGCCTCTGAGGGCGCGGTCTAGGTCGAGGGGATTGGGGGCTGCTGCTCGGGCGGTGGCGGGGTGGATTCTTCCATCGAAGACGGCCTGGCAGAGGGAGTGGAGGAAGGAGAGGTTTCCGGGCGAGTCGGAGCGCTGGAGCATGTCACGGATTTCCGTGTGCTGGCGTTCGCGGATCCAGCCACGAACGGCGGCTTCGTTTTCGAGATGCTCGACGACGAGGTGCAGTCCGCCGTCGGTGGTGGGCAGAAGGCGCTGGGAGAGGATGCCGATGAGATGGTTGGAGAGGAGCTGGAGGGAGGCGTCGCGATGGTTGACGGAGTAGAGATTCCCCAATCGTTCGAGCGACTCGGCGACTCCCGGGCTATGGAGGGTGGCGAGCACGAGGTGGCCGGTTTCCGCCGCGCGCAGGGCGATCAATGCGGTGTCCTCATCGCGGATTTCCCCGAGGAAGATGATGTCCGGGCTTTGTCGCAAGGCGGCGCGCAGGGCACCTGAGAATGAGGCGGTGTCCGGTCCGACTTCGCGTTGGGAAAAGTGGGAGAGGTCGTTTTCAAACAGGTACTCCACCGGGTCCTCGATCGTGACGATGTGGCGGCGGTGGTGGTGGTTGATCCAGTCGAGGCAACTCGCGACCGAGGTGGATTTCCCGCAGCCGGTGGGACCGCTGACGATGATGAGGCCGCTCCTGCGGGCCAGCCAGGACATCAGGAGCGGCGAGGGCAGGCCGAGTTGTTGGAAGTCGGGCACATCGCGCTTGATCGGACGGAGCACGGCGCAGAGGGCCCCGAGGCACTTGAAGAGATTTACCCGCAGGCGTGATCCGTCTTCGGCGGTCCAGCCGAGGTCCTTCTCCTGATCGGATTCAGGGTCCGCGCCGACCTCCTTCCAGAACAAGGCGACCTCGTCGTGGGTGAGCGAATGGCTTTCGAAGGAAACGATCTCGCCATTGATGCGGACCCTCGGCGGGTGGTTCTCGGCGAGGATCAGATCGGTCGCCCCTTCGGTGAAAGCGGTGCGGACGTAGTCGAAGATGGACGGCATTGAAATCAGGTTGGAGGGTTTGGCGTCGGGTGGGAATGCAGAACTCCCGGCTTCGCAGACTCTTTACAAGCGGATCGTCGAGCCACGGGCTTGACCGGCCTGCGGGAGGATTGTTCATTTGCGCAGCATTATGCCGGATTCCGAAACAAAGCCCCTGGTGATGACGCCGCACGAGGCCTTGAAGCGTTACTTCGGGTTTTCCTGCTTTCTGGACGGTCAGGAATCGGTGGTGCAGGAGATCCTCACGGGGCGCGATGGCCTGGTGGTGATGCCGACCGGCGGCGGGAAATCGCTCTGCTATCAGCTTCCCGCGCTTTGTTTCGGCGGGGTGACGCTGGTGATTTCCCCGCTGATCGCGTTGATGAAGGATCTGGTCGATGCGCTCGTGGCGCGGGGCATCCCGGCCACGATGATCAACTCGACGGTGCCATGGGACGAGCAGAAGCAGCGGCTCGACGGCATGCGTGAGGGCCGCTGGAAGCTGGTCTATGTGGCTCCGGAGCGCTTCCGTGCGGAGAGTTTCCTCAACGCCCTGCGCGGCGTGAACGTGTCGCTTTTCGCGGTCGATGAAGCGCACTGCCTCAGCCAGTGGGGGCATGATTTCCGGCCGGACTATCTCAGGCTCGGCAAGTCTCTGGATAAGATTGGTCGACCGCAGTGCGTGGCGATGACGGCCACGGCGACGCCGATCGTCCGCGACGACATCATCACGGTGCTGAAGCTGCGCGAGCCCTTCGAGCGGGTCAGCGGCTTCTCGCGGCCGAACCTTTCGCTGGGCATCACGGCAGTGGAAAAGGCCGCGCAAAAGGACGAGCGGATGAAGGCGGTGATCGCGGCACACAAGACCGGCATCGTCTACTGCGCGACCCGGAAGAAGGTCGAGGCGGTGTCCGAAACCCTCGCAAGCTGGGGCATCAAGTGCGTGGCCTATCATGGAGGGCTCAGCGATGTCGAACGCAGCCGCGTGCAGGACAAGTTCATCCAGAAAAAGGCGGACGTGGCGGTGGCGACGAATGCCTTCGGCATGGGCATCGACCGCTCGGACGTGCGCTTCGTCATCCACTACGAGGTGCCGGGAAGCGTGGAGGCCTATTATCAGGAAGCGGGTCGCGCCGGACGCGATGGCGAGAGCGCGGTCTGCGAGCTGCTGTTCAACTACGCCGACACCCGTACGCAGGAATTTTTCATCGAGGGTGCGAATCCAACGTCCACGATCATCCGGGGCATTTACCAGTATCTGCTCAATCAGGCGGACAAGGACTACGAGATCCATCGTACCTTGGACGAGATCGCGGAAGGCGCGGATGTGAAGAACGCGATGTCGGTCGGCAGCGCCATCGGCATGTTGGCGAAGGGCGGCTACGTGGAACGCTTCGATGTGCCGGGTCGCCGCACGCGCGGCACGCGTCTGCTGAAGCCGGAGGTGCTCGCGCGGGGCTTGCAGCTCGATGAGAAGGCGATTGAGGAAAAGGACCGTCGTGATCGCGAGAAGCTCAAGGCGATGGTGGAGATTTGCTACTCCCGGACCTGCCGTCAGCAATGGATTCTCGGCTACTTCGGCGAGGAGGATGCGCAGACTTGTGGAAACTGCGATGTTTGTCGTGATGCGGGAGCTGGCGAGATGCGTGCGCCAACCGAGGAAGAGGACATGATTGTCCGCAAGGCGCTCAGTGGCGTGGCGCGGATGTCGCGTCGCACGGCGTCTGGCTGGGAAGGCCGATACGGGCGCGGACGGATCGTGCAGATGCTTTCCGGCAGCCGTTCGCAGGAGGTGCTATCCGCCGGACTCGACAAGCTCAGCACCTACGGAATCCTCAAGGATCGCGGCACCGGCTATCTCAATGCCCTACTGCGTTCGCTTTCGGATGCCGGGTTGCTGCTCACCCAGACCGGGGAATTTCCTGTGGTGACCCTGACCCCGCTCGGCGACAAGGTCATGCGCGGTGAGAAGCCCTATCGCCTGGTCTGGCCGGACCCGGAGGCGGGGCGTCCTGAAACCGGCCTGAAGGATCACGGCTTCGACGGCGGGCTCTACACCATGCTGCGGGATCTGCGCACGAAGATTGCCAAGGAGGAGGAGACCCCGCCGTATGTGGTGTTTTCCAACAAGACCCTCGAAGGCTTCGTTCGCCATCAGCCGCTGACGCAGGAGGATGCGTTGAAAATCCCCGGAGTCGGCACGGTGAAGGCCCAGCGCTACCTGGCACCCTTCCTCGAAGCGATCAAGATCTGGAAGCGGAGCCGCTGATCACTCGTCGACAATGGTCGCGCGCGGTGGCGGGGTGGCTTCCGGCAGTGGCTGGGTGGAGACGGTGTTGATAGGAGGAGCGACCGCAGGAGTCTGGCCAGAATTGGGGTTTGTTGGGGCCGGATTGTTAGACTGGGCGGGACTCACCTGCTTCAGCGCGACCGGTTCCGCGAAGCGCTGCTCGAAGTAGGCATAGCCGCGAATGACACCGTAGATCAGTCCGACTGAAAGCAAGATCAGCAGCACGGTCGGCAAAAGGCTGCTAGATCCGCCACGCGAGGGAGTGCCGGTCGCGCGGATTTCCTGATGAGCGGGGGATTCGATCATCGAGAGCATGTCTTGAGGCGCGGCGAAGGCGGCGGGCTCGAAGAAGTCCAGCCACTTGGCGGAGTCGATCCCGACAAACTCCGCGTACTGCGAGAGATAGCTTTTCGCGTAGGTCGGGCTGGAGAAGACGGTGTAGTCATCGCGCTCCAAGGCCTCGATCACGGTCCGGGGAAACTTCGTTTGATGAACCACATCGGACACGTTCAGTCCGGCCGCTTCACGGGCTTGTCGTAGGCTTTTGCCTGGCTGGTTCAGATTATCCATTTCAACGGTCGGCCAGAATCTAGGGAAACCGCGCCTGTCATGCAAGCGTGCAGCCGACCATTGCGGTTTGACTCGCGCAGGTTTCCTGGCCGATAGTCCCCGTGATGGCGACTGACAAACACGTGCTTTTTGTGTGCACGGGAAACACCTGCCGGAGTCCGATGGCCGAGGGCCTTTTCCGCCAAGCGGTGGCGGATCGCTCCGATTTCGAAGTGAGCTCCGCCGGAGTTTCCGCGAGCCGGGGCACGGCGGCCAGTCGGGAGACCCTGGCGGTATTGAAAAAACGTGGAGCCGCCCTTCCGGGATTCGGCAGCCGACGGGTGGCGAAGGAACTCCTGAAAAAAGCGACCCACGTCTTCGCCATGACCCGCGGGCACCTGCACGCGCTGGAGTCGATGTTCCCCGAGTACAGCGACAAGTTCTACCTGACCTGTGAGTTCGTCGACATTCCCGGAGAGGGGATTGGTGCGGACGTTCCCGATCCGATCGGGATGGGCAGCCGTGCCTACGATGGAGTCGCCGAGGTGCTCGACCTCGCGATTCCCTCGATCATCGCCTACATCGACAGCACGACGAAGGACGCTTAAATCATCCCGAGCTTCATCTTGCCCTCTTCGGAAATCATTTCCTGATTCCAGGCCGGGTCCCAGACCAAGTCGACGCGGGCATCGTCCACGCCTTCGATCGTCATGATCTTCGCTTGGGCATCCGCTGCGATCACCGGGCCCATTCCGCAACCGGGGGCGGTGAGGGTCATTTTCACGGCGACGGTTTTCTTGCCGTCGGCTTCCTCGATCGAGCAGTCATAGACGAGTCCGAGATTGACGATGTCGACCGGGATTTCCGGATCGTAAACCGCCTTCAACTGGGACCAGACCTGTTCCTCGAGCGGGGCGTCCTTGAGTCGGTTCACCTCGACCTGCTTCTTTTCCTCCTCCTCCGGGTCCACGCCGAGCGCGGCCGAGTCCTTGGCGGAAATGCGGGCCAGACCTTGGGTGGTGGCGACCGTAAAGGTTCCACCGAGGCGCTGGGTGATGAAAACTTCCGTCCCGGCCGGCAGGGTGATCGCGTCACCGCTGGGGATCTGGACGGCGTGGACCTCGCGTTCGAGAATGATCTTGTCGTGCATGGCGGGAGTAGAGAGCACTGCCGCCTCGCGGGCAAGGGATGAGTTTTTCGGGAATCCGCGAGATTTTCTGATCCAATCGCGACGGAATGTCGGATTACTCTCGGCAGAAATCCGGACAACCCCGTGCTTTCCCGTGTCTCCCTTCCGATCCATGTCAACCACCTCCCTGAATTCCGTTCAGGTGTCTCCCCAAGGGCTGGTTGGCGATCGGGAGGGAGACGCGGTGCGCCTTATCGCCCGCATGGCGAAAGGGGATGATTCGGCGCTGACCGAGCTTCATGATGCCTGGGGGGCCACCTTGCTGGGGATCGCGTGCCGGATGCTGGGCGACCGGCATGAGTCCGAAGAGGTCGTGCAGGACACTTTTGTCCGGCTGTGGCATCGCTCCGTGGATTACGATTCGGCACAATCGCCGCCCTTTGTCTGGGCCTTCGCGGTGCTGCGCGGGCTGTGCATTGACCGGCTGCGTTTCCGTCATCGGGAAAAACGTGATTCCTCCCGCGTGGTGCCGATTCATCTGCATACGCCGCCGGAAAGATCCGAAGACGCCCGCGTGATGGCAGCTGATGACTGGCGGCGGGTGCAGTCCGCGCTGGAGCAGCTCGACAAGGATGAGCGCCGTTGTCTGGAACTCGCGGTGTTCCTGGAGTACACGCATTCGGAAATTTCAGATCGGCTCGGCACGCCACTCGGCACCGTGAAAAACCGCCTCAGACGCGCCTTGGACAAGGTGCGCAACCTTTTATCCCGCCATGAATTCTGACCCACATGAAACCGCCGCGTGGCGGGCCTTTGGAATGCTCGACGCGGATCAGGCGAGCGCATTCGACGAGGCGGCGCGTCAGGATGCCGAATTGAAACAAGTGGTCAGGGAGATGGACGAGCTGACCGCGGCGGTGGCGGTGGTTTCCACCTTGCCGGTGATTCCGCGTCCGGGAGAAATCGATCGACTGCGGGCCAGGCTCGGATTTTCCGGACATCGTAAAAGCCAGTGGCTCGCATGGTCTGGCTGGGCGGCGGCGGCGGTGCTCGCCTTGCTGCTGGTGATTCAGAAACAGACGACTGTTTTAGAATCTCCTGAGCTTGTTCGGTCGTCGGAAACCTCAAACCCACCCAAAGCAGTCGCGCAAGAGGAGTCGGAGTTATCAGTGAATGCGGTGGAGGCACCAGCCGTCATGCCTGCCGAGCCTCCGCTGGTGGCCGGAAATGAGGGCGCACCAGTCCGTGTGGAGACGAAACGGCTGATCCAGGAAATCGAGGTGCTGCGCGGGCAGTTGGCGAATTTCCAGAAGCGTGACCGCGAGCGCTTTTCGCCGGTGCCTGGAGTGGCCTGGCCGATCGTGATGACGATGCGGCCGCCCGGGAGTCCAGCGGAAGGCGATCTTGCTGCGGGTTCGCTCAACTCTGTGCTGGGCGACGCCCTGGCGGGACGTGAAACCCTGATCGGAGGCAAACTTTCGACTCCGGATTTGAGCCCGGAGGTCCCCATCGACGAGCCCCCGGTGTCTGACGTTATCGCTCCGATTCCGACCGCCATTCCGATCTATGACTCTGCCCGTGATGCTGGGACTCTGGTGGTGGGAAATCTGCCGCCTTTGGGGGAGAACGAGGCTTACAATCTCTGGGTCAGAACGACGGATGCTGCCAGTCCTGTGCATGTCGGCAGGCTTCCTGCCACCTTTGCCTCCGGTGCGGATGCGCTTGATTTCAGCCTCGGCTCCACGGGCATAGTGCCTTCCGGATTCATTCTCACCAAGGATGCGGACGGCAATCCCGTCGCTCCTCGAAATGGCAATACGGTGCTGCAAGGACCGTGAGCGTCACCAGGTCGTGGTGATCGAAAATTGAAGCCTGGGATCAGCCTTGTCCGTGTCTGGATCGTCGATCGGGAAGCCGAGATCGGCCTTGGCTGTTAGATGGGCATCCAGCCGCCAGCGGACGCCCACGCCGATGGCGGCGAGTTGGCTGCCATCGTTGCCCTGATGGCTGTCGAGAAAGCCCGCGTCGAGAAAGGTCAGCGCCTGGAAATCTCCGGCGTTTCCGGCATGCCAGAACGGGGATTGCCACTCGAAGGTCATGATCAGGCCATTGTCGGCGAAGCCCTTCGTTTCATCGAAGCCACGCACCCTTGATGCTCCAGAGGCGGCGATCTGATCGGATGGGAGCAGGGTGGTGTCGCTCCACTGTGCTCTCAGTTTTCCCATCAACTGGCCGGCATCTTCGAGCGACCACGTGCGCTCCGCCTCAAATTGTGCGATCAGCGACTCGGCGCCTTCCCCACCGAGCGCGATGAAGTCCTGATCTTCCGATCCGAAAATGCCGTGGCCCGGAGCGTAGTGCAGTGAGGCATCGATCCGTGTGCTGCCGAATCGATCACTGAGTCGACCTTTCCAGCCTGCCTCGATTTGGAAAAAGCGCGCTTGCCGCTCGATGCCGGAGGGGAATACGAAGGCGTTTTCCCGCAGTTCCAGTCCGGCCCGCCATTCATGGGAAAGCCCGTTCCAGCGGGGAAGCGGGACCCGGTAGTCGAGTGCGATGCGGGAATACCGACCGCTTTGATCGATCAATCCCGCCGACGGCGAATCGACCTCGGTATACCCGGCGGAGACTTGCAGCAGCGTGCGGTCAGGCAGGGGGATCTCATAGCTGCCGCTGATGCCCTTGAGTCGCTCCACATCGAGCGCCGCAGTGATCTGCGTGGTCATGCGGTGATCGAGCCCGAAGACATCGCCGTATTGAAATCCCGCGAACAGCCGCTCGTCGCCGAGCCGGTCGCTGAGCTGGTTGTCGATCCCTGCATAAACGCGCCAGGGTTTCGCCGCGCGGATCTTCAGCGTCAGGTCGAGCGTGTCCGGTGCCATTCCGTCCGCGTAGGAGATCGTGGCGCGTCGAAGCGGGTTTTCATTGAGCCATTCGAGGTCATCCAGAATCCGCCCTTCATCGAGCGCCTGTCCGGCAGTGGTGCGGAAAGCATCGGCAGCAAATTTCAATCCGAAGGTAGGGCGTCCGGAGAGCAGCACTTTTCCGGCGCGTGCCTCACAGATCCTCACCGCAATGATGCCGGAGGTGATTTCCTGATCTGGAAAGGTGGCCAGCATGAAGCGGCTGCCACCCACTTTCATGGCGGCTTCGAACTTCGAGCCCAGCGCGTCCAGGGATCTGAGGGAAACAGCCTGGCCAATGGCGCTCTTCGCCGCCATCCGAAGTGCGGAAGTTTCGGCCTCGGAGAAGCCGCTGATCTGAATGCCGGATTGGCCCCCGGCCTGAAGTTTCAGGGCGCTGTCTGCATCCGGCGCGATCACGAGCCCCGACAATTTCGGCAGCAGAACTTGATCCTCGCCCGCCTTCATTGCGCCGTCGGTCTCGCGTTCGCTGCGATCCGGCTTGTCGGCAGCACGAACATCGGGAGGAGCGGCCTTGTTGGCCTCATCTGCCCCGGTTCCAAATGCGGTCGAGATGCCCAGGGCGGCAAGCAGGCCTAGCAGGGCGGGGGATTTCATCATCGGATCAGGATGCAAAAAGGCCGCCGGTGAGCATCCGGCGGCCTTCGTTGGCTGAACTTGCCAGGAGAATCAATGGCGCAGGAAAACACGGGCACCCTTCACGAGCGCGACCGGACCCTTTTTCGCCTTCACGATCGGGGCCACCGGGGCCACCGTCTTGGCCTCGACTGCGGTCGGGGCACCATCCTTGCCGGCGTCGTTCGTTGAATCATTGGAGGCAGGGCCGCCAGCAGGGCCGCCACCGGCCATGTTGTAGAAAATCACGTCCGGGTTCTCGCCGTCGCCACCGCGCTTCACCCAGTCGAGAGGCACTTCGCCGTCTTCCTCGGTGACTTCTTCCTCGGTGACTTCCTCGTCACTGACCTTTTCATCGACGACTTCTTTATCAGTGACTTCTTCGTCAACGGTTGGCTCGTCGATGACTTCCTCGGAGTTCTCCCCAGTCACAGGAGCCTCTTCGCAAATGGAGATTTCAGGAGCGGCTTCATCAGCGCTCACGACCTGAGCAGCGCTCAAGCCAGCGACGGCTCCGAACATGGCAAGTTTGGATGAGAATTTCATGGGTGGTTTGATTGGAACTTCCTTAACAATCCGTCGGACAGGTGGAGATTGGATCACCATTCTGAAAAAATAAATCAGGAAATTCCCGAAATCCTTCTGCAATCGGGTTTGCGGGTGACAGACTCTGGCCTCCCGGCTACGTTGTCCGCTTAACTGATGCTTACGTTCGTTCGAGATCACTGGCGTGATGGGATCGAGATCCTGATCCTCGCGATCGGTGTGTACCAGATCTACCGCGCCTTCCGGGCCACGCGCGGGGCGCAGATTCTAGTGGGGCTGGGTGTGATCCTCGTCGCCTTCACCTTGCTGTCCCAGCTCTTCAAGTTCGAGGTCATCGGCTGGATCATCACCCGCGCCGCCGCCCTGCTGGCCTTCGCGCTGGTCGTCATCTTCCAGCCTGAACTGCGCAATGCCCTCGCGCGCCTGGGAGGTAGCCGCCTTTTCTCATTCTCCAGCACCCGCAAGCTCGCCTTCCTTGAACGTTTCGCGGACGCCGTGATCGTGCTTTCGAAAAAGCGCATCGGAGCCCTCTTTGCCATCCAGCGGGGGATCAGCCTCAAACCGCACCTGGAGACCGGTGTGGTGCTCGATGCCCAGTTCACTCCTGAACTCTCAATGAGCGTCTTTTTCCCGAAAAGCCCGCTGCACGATGGCGGCATGATCATCGCCAACGACCGCGTGGCCGGCGCAGGTTGCGTGTTTCCCGTGAGCCAGCGCGAGCTCCGGGACCGCTCGCTCGGCCTCCGCCACCGCGCCGCGATCGGCCTGACCGAGGAATCCGATGCCGTCGTCGTCGTGGTCAGCGAGGAAACCGGCAGCATTTCCATCTGCATCGACGGAGCACTCCAGCGGAACCTCACCGAAAAGCAGTTCCGCGAGACGCTTGCCAAGATCTTCATCCCCACCACCGCCCCTTCCGATGAGACTGAAACTGACGAAAAACTGGGTCGCGAAGATCCTGTCGCTCCTGCTCGCGACCGCGATCTGGTTTCTGATTAAGGGCTACCTCGAGGACCCGAAGGATCCCACCGATCCCGACTACATCCCCAAGGGCATTCCGGTTAGGGAGTGAGGCTCATCAGGGGTGCAGGCCGATGTGATCGATCAACCGCACTTCTCCATAAAAGCCCGCCACCGCCAGCACGGCGGGACCTTGGATCTGGGAAACCGGCTGCAGCGTCTCGGCATCGACCACTTCCAGGTAGTCGATCCGGAAAAACGGCGAGGCATTCAGATGGCTGCGGGCGGTTTCGATGAAGGCAGCGGCGGAGCGCTCGCCATCAGGCAGCAGATCCCGCGCGGCGCTCAGTGCCTGTCGGAGCCGTGGTGCATCGGTCCGATGCTCTGGAAGCAGCCGGACATTCCGCGACGACATCGCCAAGCCATTCGGTTCGCGGATCGTCGCGTGGCCGATGATCTCCACCGGCACGTCCAGATCTCGCACCATCCGGCGGATGATCGCGAGCTGCTGGAAATCTTTCTCTCCGAACACCGCCGCCGCTGCATGGGAGAGCAGGAAAAGCTTCAACACCACCGTGCAGACGCCATCGAAATGCCCTGGCCGCGTGGCTCCGCAAAGATGTTTTGAAAGCAGGGACTCGGTCACCGTAATCGAGCGATCGGCGGCATACATCGCCCCATCCTTCGGCACCAGCACCAGATCCGCGCCTTCTTTTTCACAAGCCGCCAAGTCGGCCTCCAGCGGCTTTGGGTAGGCGGCCAGATCGCCCGGGCGATCAAACTGGATCGGATTTACGAAAATCGACACCGCCACCGTTCCGCCAGCCCCCGCAGACTCGCGCGCACGACGGATCAGCGCGAGGTGACCCTCATGGAGCGCCCCCATTGTCGGCACCAGCACCACCCGCCCCGCCGCGAGGCAGGTCCGCTGGAACTCGGCGGGATCTTCGATCACATGCATGGCTGTCGGATGCCATTCCCGTTGACGCTTCGCGAGAAAAATCCCGGAATAGAAGGAGGTGGCGAAATGGAAATTCCGGACAGAACCATGGATCAAGATCAGAAGCAGCCGGATGCCGTATTGGGTGGGAATCCTGTGCGATCAGGAAGAGGGAAGTTGTTGGGAAAATGGGTTCTATGCGCCCTCGGTGTCATTCTGGCCTTATTG
>JANOKL010000252.1:0-4901 GCA_031419215.1 Luteolibacter sp.
ATTGTGTCGAAAACGTCAGATAGGCCTCTTCTAGTGGTTTGGGACGAATCCGATCTTCTTGACGATCTCCTGACCCGCCGTGCTGATGGAGAAGTCGACGAACTCCCTGGCGATTCCACCGGCATTTTCCGGAATGTAAAAGTAGCAGGCGCGACTGTAGACGTATTTCTTGGCATTCGCAGCGATCGGCTCGACCCCGTCGATCTTCACCGCCGCGACGCCGGTGGCCTTGGCGTAGGCCAGACCGACGTAGCCGATGCCGTTCTTGTTCTTGGCGACCTCCTGAGCGATTTGCTCGGTGCCTGCCATCTTTTGTGAACTGCCCGGGTAGTCACGGCCACCCATCGCAAGGCTCTGCCAGTCCTTGTAAGCGCCGGAGGAGGTGTTGCGGGTGTAAACCGAGATCGGACCCGGGAGGCCTCCGACCTCACTCCAGTCCTTCACCTGGCCGGTGAAGATCTTGGCGACCTGCTTTTTGGTGAGGGCCTTGATCGGGTTCGACTTGTTGGTGATCACCACAAGCATGTCGTGACAAGCTTCGATCTCCTTGAGTGAAATTCCCTTTGACCGCGCGGCGGTGACCTCTTCCGGCTTGGCCTTGCGCGAGGACATCCCGATATCAGCGGTGCCATTGGCAAGGGCTGGGAAAGCGGTGGACGAACCCTCTGCAGCAATCTCAAACTTCACGCCCGGATGCGTGGACTTGAAGCTTTCAGCGAGCTGAGGAACCAGTTTCGCGCCAAGCGTATCCGAACCTTTGATGCTGATGGACTGGGCGCTGGACGACGCGGCAAGAAAGACACCTGCGAGGAAGTTCAGAGCGCTACGAAAGCTGGCACGCGCGGCAATGAATTCACTCATGTAGGCCCAATGTTAAATCCGCGGGTTTCAATCAACCAGATCCTATTTCGCCAGAGCCACTCTCCGCATCGTCGGCTTCTTCACCTCCAGCTTTGAGAGAAACTCCTGATACTCGACCAGTTCCATCCGCCCGTCGTGGTGCTCGATGATGGCGGTCAGGCTTTCCACCCAGTCGCCGGAATTCAGATAGCGGATCTCCTCCACCTGCTTGTCCTCGGGCGTGTGGATGTGGCCGCAGATGATGCCGTCGCACTTCTTGTGGCGGGCCAGTTCCTGGAGCTGGAACTCGTAGCGATCGACGAAACTGACAGCCGATTTCACACGGGCTTTCACCTTTTTGCTCAGCGAGAAGTATTCCATTCCCCGCCAGGCACGCCAGCGGTTGTAAAGGCGGTTGAAGCTCAGCAGGGCGTCGTAGCCGATCGAGCCGAGCACCGCGAGCCACTTGTAATTGGTGGAAACACTGTCGAAGCCATCGCCATGGACGACGAGGTAGCGCTTTCCATCTGCGGCGGTGTGGATGTGCTCCTTGGCGATTTCCAAACGCCCGAAGGCCAACGGCAGGAAGCGTTCAAGGATGTCGTCGTGATTTCCCCGCAGGTAGATGACCTCGGTTTTGTCCTTTTCCATCATCTTCAGGACCTTGCGGATGAAGCGACTGTGCCGGCTGCGCCAGCGTCCGCCGCGCCGGAGCGCCCAGCCGTCGATGATGTCGCCGTTGAGGACGAGCTTCTCGCAGCGGATGTGCTTGAGGAAATGCACGACCTCGGTGGCCTTGCTGTCGACGGTGCCAAGATGGATGTCGGAGAGGAACAGCGTGCGGCACTTGAACTTTTTCCGCTTCTCCAGCGTGCGATCCGGCTCCTCGTCATCGGAAATTCCGGCGAGTCCGGAAAGGCGGTCTTCGAATGAGGAAATCACCTGATCCCAGCCGAGCGATTCGGCGGTTTCACGGGCAGCTTGGCGGAGGACGGGGTCGTGTCGCATGGCGAGGGCTTGATGGGAAAGTTCGAGGAATGAGGTGGAGTCGCCCTTGGTGGCCTTGAGGCCATTCTCTCCGTGGCGGACGTATCGCGCGGAGGCGGCGTAGTCGTAGCTGACGGTGACCAGGCCGCTGGCCAGGCCTTCCAGCAGCACGTTTCCAAAGGTCTCGGTCTCGCTCGGGAACAGCAGCACATCGGCGGAGGCATAGTGGCGGGAAAGATCCTCCCCCACCCTGACGCCCGCGAAATGGACATGGCGGTGCGCCGTTTCCAATCGCTCGCGGATCGGTCCGTCGCCGACGACTACGCAACGCAGGTCCGGCAACGCTTCCACCATCCGGCGAAAGAGGTCCATCGCGAGATCGAGGTTCTTCTCCGGTGCGACGCGACCGACGATGATCGCGACCGGAGTTTCAGGACGTGCGCCCCATTCGGCGCGCAGGGTTTCGCAGCGTTTTGAAGGGCAGAAGAGCAAGGTGTCCACCCCACGACCCAACAGATGCACGTCAGGGAAGCCTTCGTTTCTCAGGGCCTCCACGATTTCCGGGGACGGCGCGAGCGTGCAGTCGGCGCGACTGTGGAAGCGCTTCAAGTAGGCCATCGCCGCCGGTTGCAGACCGCCGAGGCGATACTGCTCCATGTATTCGTGGAAGTTCGTGTGAAAGCCCGCAACCACCGGAATGCCAAGTATCTTGGCCGCTTTCACTGCGGAATTCCCCAGTGGGCTCTCGGTGGCCACGTAGACGACATCCGGCCGCCGTTTCATCCACCGCCTGCGAAGGCGGAAGGTCCCCGGCAGTCCAACCCGGACTTCCTTGTAGCCGGGCAGTGCCACCGACGGGGCGACCGTTTCACCCGGATTCTTGTGAGCTCCCGTGCGGATCACGTGAACCCGGTGTCCGCGCTTGCGAAGTCCGTCGCTGAGTCTGCCGAGCGTCATTGCGACGCCGTTCACATCGGGCGGGAAAGTATCCGTCACGAAATCGACTCTCATGGCAAAAGTCCGAAGCCCACGGCCCCGGCGTTGATAGTCAACCAAATTCAACCGACACGACTCACTGCCTTTCGTGTGGCGGTTCCGTCACAGGGGAGGAAGTTCCAAGTGCCAAAGGCCAAGTTCCAAAGATCCAACATCCCCAATCCCCGATCTCCTATCCGGCCAAAGGCCGCGCCTTTAGACTTTAAGACCGAATCTTCCGCGCCTACGCTTCGCGCATGTCGTCCAGTTTTGGCCACCTTTTCCGGATCAGCACCTTCGGCGAGTCGCATGGCGGCGGTGTCGGAGTGGTGATCGATGGCTGCCCTCCGGGGATTTCCGTCAGTGAGTCCGTCATCCAGCAGGAACTCGATCGCCGCCGGCCCGGCCAGAGCGAGATCGTGACTCCCCGCAAGGAGGCCGACACCGCTGAAATCCTCTCCGGGCTCCACGACGGCGTGACCCTCGGCACCCCGATCGCCATCGTGGTGAAGAATACCGACCAGCGCCCGAACGCCTACGACGAGATGGCCGTGAAATACCGGCCTAGCCACGCCGACTACACCTACGACGCCAAATACGGTGTCCGCGCCCCGACCGGTGGCGGTCGCGCCTCCGCCCGTGAAACCATCGGCCGCGTTGCCGCAGCCGCTGTGGCCAAGCAAGTTCTCGATTCCCTCCACCCCGGCATCGAGGTCCTTGCCTGGGTCAAGTCGATCCACGACCTCAACGCCACCGTCGATCCGGAAACCGTCAGCTTCGAGACCATCGAGGGCAACATCGTCCGCACCGGCGATCCCGCCATGGTCGAGCCGATGATCGAGCGCATCAAGAAGGTCCGCGGCGAAGGCAACTCGATCGGCGGCGTGGTCGAGTGCGTCATCCGCAACTGCCCGCCCGGACTCGGCGAGCCGGTCTTCGACAAGCTGGAGGCGGAGCTCGCGAAGGCCATGCTTTCCCTGCCCGCCACCAAGGGCTTCGAAATCGGCTCGGGTTTCGCAGGCACACTTCTAACAGGCAGCCAGCACAACGATCCGTTCCGCATGGTCGATGGAAAAGTCCGCACCACCAGCAACCGCTCCGGCGGCATCCAGGGTGGCATTTCCAATGGCGAGAACATCGTCTTCCGCGTCGCCTTCAAGCCGACCGCCACCATCATGTCTTCCCAGGAAACCGTGACTTCCTCCGGTGAAAACACCGAACTCGCCGGTCGCGGCCGCCACGATGCCTGCGTCCTTCCTCGCGCCGTACCGATGGTCGAGGCCATGGCCACCCTTGTCCTCTGCGACCACTTCCTCCGCCAGCGCGCCCAATGTGGTGGCATCCTCCGACCCTGATGCGTGACGTGATGGCCGAGCTTGCCGCGATTGATCTGGAGAGCCTTCCCCAGATCAGTCTCGGAACGGCCGCGATCGCCATTTTCGTGACCTGTGCTGCGCTCATTCTGATGCGCGGTCTGACCCGGATCTTCATCGGATCGCTCGTCATTGCAGTCAGCGCCTGGGTCGGATTCTGGGCCTGGCAGACCGCCCCGGCCATTGGTATTCACTATGCGGGAAAGGCGCTGCCGTGGCTTTCGACTGCATGGCCGCTGGTTTCCGGCCTGCTCACCTTCGTGGTGCTGCGGATGCTGGTGAACTTCGTCGTCCGTCCTTTCGGAAAATCCTCCGACCATCCGAAATCTCCGATTCAACGCGCTTTCGGCCTGCTCTTCGCCGTCGTCCCCGCAGGGCTGCTTTGTCTCGTCGGTGCCATGCTGCTGCACCACGCCGGATCGGTCGCCGAGGTGCGCCATTTCGCGGATTCTCCGAAGGGCGATACCGGTTATTCCCAACTCTTCGCTCGACTCAAAGCTTCGGTCGAAGACGCCGTTCCGACTGCCTGGATCAAGATCCTCGATCCATCCACCGATCGTGCCCGACTGAACCTTGCCAAACTCATTTCCGCCTCCGCCGAGGACGAGGTTCCGCCGAAAGCCATCATCGTCCTGGAGGAGCCCATCCTCCGCGCCATCGTCGTCGACGAAAAGGAGCTCAGAGGGCTTGCACGCGAAAAGCGTTTCGGCACCCTCCTTAGCCATC
>JANOKL010000253.1:0-5818 GCA_031419215.1 Luteolibacter sp.
GGTGAAGCCTGCCACGGCCTTGCATGTTGGTGACGCGCTGGAGGTTCCATTTTACGATGGCCCCGGCACGCGATCAGTCACGATTGTCGGCCTCCTCGATCAACGGGTCGGTGCTCCGCAAGCTCAGGCTTGTTACGAGGAAACGACTACGCCCGCAGTCCTCGAAGCCAACCGCCTCCATCTCCAGGAAAAGCGCGAACGCCTCCTCCGCGAAGGCGACCAAGGCCGCCCCACCAAGCGCAACCGCCGCGAGATCGACCGGCATTTCGGGTTCTTCGAGTGAGGCTGTTAGAGATCCCATAGCATCCTCAATGGCACCGCCAGATGCTGTGAGCCCGGAATCGGCAGGACATCGCGGCCGTCATAGAGCACGCAGCCGCCCTGGAAGTCCGCGCCGCATCGATCGGCCAGACGGTCCAGTCCCTTGCCATCACTCCGGTCCACCGACCGGCTCGCTTTCACCTCCACGCCCCAGACTTTTTCGCCACGCGTGATGACCAGATCGACCTCCACCTGATCCTTGTCGCGGTAATGCCAGAAGCGCAGGTCTGGATCCGTCCACGCCGCCTGGGCATGGATCTGCTGCACCACGAAGGACTCCAACAGATGCCCCATGCGGTCGCGGCGCGACAGCCAGTCCGGTGCGGAAAGGTCCGCCAGCGTGGCCGCGAGGCCGCTGTCGACGAGGTGGACCTTCGGGGCCTTGATCAGCCGCTTTGAGGTGTTGCGATGCCATCCTGGCAGCAGCCGAATGAGGAACAGACGCTCCAGAATCGAGAGATACTGGTCCACCGTGCCACGATGCAGACCGAGGTCCTTGGAAAGACCGTTGGTGTTCAGCAGCGAGGCCGAACGCAGTGCCAGCAGTTCCAGCAAGCGCCCCAGTTCATTGGCATCCCGGACCTTCGCGATGTCCTGCACGTCGCGGTCAATGATCGACTTCAGATACTGCCGATGCCATTGCCTCGCCCGCACAGGCGTGCGTGTCAGCGGCTCGGGAAATCCCCCGGACACCACGCGGATCGGCAGATCCAGCGAAACATCATCGCCTTCCCCGAGCATCATCGACTCGCGAAAGTCCCCCGCGAGAAAAGTCCGCAGAAAATACCCGTCATTCCTCGCCTTTTCCGACTCGGTCAGCGGTTGCAGCGGGATGATTTCCATCCGTCCGGCCAGCGACTCGCTCACGCCCGGCAGCAGCAACAGATTCGCCGATCCTGTCAGCAGAAACCGCCCAGGCCGACGGTCCCGGTCCACCGAGCGCTTGATCGCGGTCAGCAGTCCCGGAGCCCGCTGGACCTCATCCAGAATCACCCGCTTTGGCAATCGGTCCACGAACCCATCCGGGTCCTGGATGGCTGTGTTCAGGTAACTTTCCTCATCCAGCGTGAGGTAGGCCCGGTCCGCTTCCACCGTTTTCGCCAACGTCGTCTTCCCGCACTGGCGTGGCCCCAGCAGGCACACCACCGGCGTGTCCGCCAACGCCGTGCGCAGCGCGACCGCGAGGGTTCTTGGGTAGTGGGGAAAATCAGCGTCCATTTGTCGGTTAAATTACCGGCCATTTGTCGGTTGTAAAGCCGTCTATTTGTCGGTTAATATCCCGTCCAATTGTCGGTTGATGGAGGAAGAATCCTTCAAATCAAAAAGATTGTCAGCCAAGTGCTTCGGACTCATGAAATGCCATTTTTCCGTCTCTAATCTCACCCCTCAAGAAGCTTCTTCAGATCAGCCTGCAGGCCAGCGACAAAACCGCGCCCTTATCCCCCAGAAATCTTACCCTTGATCGCCTCCAGGTCTGAGCCCTCCGGCATGAGAAAAAGGCACCGCCCCCCACTTCGGGATTCCCAAACCGCACCGACGGCCCGCTTGTCTTTAGAATCCTCCGTGCCTGAAAGATGGGCTCCCTTGTATTCCACAGCCAAAACGCGTCCGTCATGCAGCAGGCAGACGAAGTCCGGATAAAGCCAATCCGTCGCCGTTTGGAGACGGAAGGAGGTGGTGCGACGTGAGAGATTTCGTGCCCAGAATTTCACCTCAGGCAAGGCATCCAGATACTGGGCGCACTGGAATTCCTCGGTAGTCTTTCCGTCCCCGCGCTTCTCCTTCAGCTCCCCCGGCTTTGGTCCGAAGTAGTGCTTCTTGAACTCGAAGCCTCCTTCATAGCTCCACCCGGGCTCATACATCATCTTCGCAAAATTGATCGTCTTCGATTCTCCCACGACTAATGAAGATTCCGGCAGCAACCACTGCTTGAAAGCACTTTCACGCTCCTCCTTTCGATGCCGCTGGATTCGCTTCTCGATTTCGGCCTTCAGACGATATCGGTCCAGAGAGAGAATGCTGACATCGTCGATTCCGTGAGTCGCCATCAGGCCTGAAATCACTTTCCGGAGAAACACCGCTGACTCTCCTGCCGGGATGTCTGTGTGATCAATCCGACGGTCCAGCCAGGCGATGAGCCTATCCATTGGCCAGTCGCTTGTGCCTCCGAATTCCAGAACGTGTTGATGCAGGGTCGCCACAAAATCCCTGCCCTCGGTTTCCGCCAACAGCGACGCGGTCACCTTGTTGGATTCGCTCACGTCAACAATGCCCGCTTTACCAGTCGGACGTGTCAGCGGATTGTAGGATTCCGAAAGGGTCGCGTCCTTTTGACCCAGCCGCCAAGGATGCTCCAAGAGGAAGGTGCTTTCGAATTCAAACAAGTCGCCGTCTTCCTCCACGCAAAGTAAGGGAACCACGAAATTCTGACTCAGTTCGAAAGGCGATGGCGTCCTTGGTTTCCCTCCGCCAAACGCCTTCTCGGCCTCACGGACGGCATTCACAGCCTCCTTGATCCGGGTCCGTGCCTCGGATGTCACGGCGCAGCCAACGAGCGCCTCCTCTTCGTGCTTGTCCAGAGGGACGAAAATCGTCAGCGCGCCAGACTTCCCATCCAACCTTACCTTGCCACCCAAGGCTTGCACTTGAACGGCCGCCACGGCGGTGTCCATTTCCTTACCGGGTTGCAGTGTTACGGTCTTCGGCTGTGAACCCAGCGCGAGCGTGCCGGGCACCACTGGCATGAGAATCCGCTCTGCTTCCGCCGTGGTGAAACCATTGCTTTCCAATGCATCACGCAACTCCGAGAGCACTTCGTGGATGTTGTCCGAGACGGAAAACGCATACGCACAGTTCAAGTCGGGATGCTGCTTTTCCTTTGCTCCAGGTAGGCGTAAGATCCGGCCAACAATCTGCTCGATGGCGGTTGCGGAGCGCGTTTCCCTGAGACTGCAAAGAACGTATGCAAACGGGCAATCCCATCCTTCCCGTAGCTTCTGCACCGTAATGATCATGCGGACCGGACACTTCGCGGAACGAATCTCCTCAGCGCTGGGCAGTTCATCGATTTTCCCGGTTGCGATCCGGATCTGCTCCTTCGGCACGTTGAATTCCTCCGTCAACCTCGTCCGTAAATCCTCGCAATCATCCACCCGCACCGCTTGGATCAACAGGATCGGTCGGAGATACTCCTGAGTCGCTTGAGCTTCTGCCAACGCCAGTCGCTCCAGATCCGACCGCAGGGTCAGTGCCTCGCTGAGAAGCTGGTCTTTTTGGCTTGGATGCCTCGTCACCACCTTCAAAGGCAGCTTCACCATGTCCGCAGCCTTCAATTCGGCAGCGGAGACGTAGTGCAGCACGTTCGAAGGCATCTTCGTCCGTGCCGGGGTAGCGGTGAACTCCAGGATGCACGATGGCATGACGTTACCCAAAGTACCGAACGAGAGCTCGGTCCGGGCATTGTGCGCCTCGTCCACGATCACGATCGGGCGACGTAGCCTCAGCACATTGACCAATGATGGCAGGGGCTGGCCATCTGGACCCGGGAGGAGCTGGGCCTTGCGATGGGGTGGCAGATTCAGGAAATGGTCGGCCAAGCTCCCGTTCTGACTGTAGACCCGGCGGCCTGTCGTATCTTCCGCGCGGAAGGCTTGGATGGTCGCCACAATGACCAGAGTGGAACCCTCCACCACGCCACGGGAAAGCCCGAGCGCCTCGTCAATCGTCAGCACTTCCACCGGTCCGACACAGGCCGTCTCCAAAGCGCGACGGTAGGCATGGCGGGTATCCCGCAGGGCATCTGCCGTCTGCGTGAGGATCGTCTGGCTGGGAACGAGCCACAGCACCACCGCTTGCTCGGCATGAAGCAGGTCACTCTTGGCAATGCCCGCTGCATGGCAGGCCAGCAGGGTTTTGCCGCCACCAGTCGGCACACGCAGGCAAACGTAAGGCATGTCCGAGGCGAGACCTTCTGAAATGACAGGGATGTAGGGATGCTCTGGAAACCCATTCACCAACAGCACCTGATGGAACGCCGTATGCAGCGGGGTGCGCGACGAGCAGGCGCGTAGGAACTGCCTCAGCGAACTGAGAACGCGCGTCTGATAGGGCTTCAGGATGATCATGACACGCGGATCTCGTAAGGGGTTTGCCGCACTGTGATTCCGGACTCCGCCAATCGATCAGACCCGATCAGGCAGCCAGCGCAAAAGATCACCTTGGACCCATGGAAAGGTGGCAGCGACGCGAGGATTTTCCGGGTCAGAACATTGCCTCCATTGGCACTTTTATCGCCGAGAATGCCGTTGAACAGCAGGTAGATGGCGACACCACGGCATACGCCGAGCAAGGGCGACGCCGCCACCCGCTCGCGCGGCAAAGGTTCTCCGGTCTCGCTGAAATAGACATGCCGGGCCAGTTCGCCGAACTTCACCGTCTCTCGGATCTGCCCGGATTCATCGAATAAGGCCTCTCCGAGTTCGCAGAAGCGGAAGCCGCCGCCAAGCCCTTCGACCACTTCTCCTTTGGCATTGGTGTAACCGGTCGCTGCTCTGAAGACACGCTCCCTCGTGACTTCACGGGCAATCTTGGACTCGATCTCCACTAGAATGGAGTGGCGGGCATCCTTGTCCGGGTTTGCCGCGTTCACTTTTAAAACCGCGTGGCCCGTCGTGCCGCTGCCTGCGAAACTGTCCAATACCAAGTCGCCGGGATTTGTGGCGATCTGAATGATACGCTCTGAGATGCGAGTGGGCTTCGGTGTGTCGAAGACCGTTTGAGTTCCGAAGATCGACTGGATTTCCTTCTTCGCCTCGTCTGTGTGGCCGACTTCCTCATGCGTCCACCAAGTCCACGGAATGAAACCTTCCACCTCGCTGAGATAGCGAATGATGTTCGGCTGTGATTTTCCGTCCTTTCCGAAGTAGATCCGCCCCTGCGAGAGCAACTTTTTGAACTCAGGCTCAATCGTCGACCAACATCTGCCCTCGGGAGGTGTGTGAACAACGCCTCGCGGACTAACGATTTCGTACATCTGATTCGGTCGGTAGCCTTGAGCGGTCATCGGAATGCCGCGCCATCTGCCTTTCGGGTCATTGTTCGAATTCTTGTAAATTTTAGCCTGCTCGTCCGTGAGCGGGATACGGTTTCTTGTCTCCTTAAACCGCTCCGGATTCATCGCATAAACCAGCAGGTATTCATGGACGTCCCCGATCGCATCCCGATTCTCGCGCGAATATCGCTTCTGCCAAACATTGCAGGCAATGAACCGATGGGTTCCGAAAATCTCATCCATCAAAATCCGTAGCAGGCCAATCTCCGAATCATCCATATGAATCCAAATCGAGCCATCTTCGCATAAGAACTGTTTCAACAGAGCCAACCTCGGATACATCATGCACAGCCAGCGATCGTGTCGGTCGAGGGTCTCGCCTTCCTTGCCAACAACCTTTCCCAGCCACTCGCGAATAACGGGGCTGTTGACGTTGTCGTTGTAGGC
>JANOKL010000254.1:0-11966 GCA_031419215.1 Luteolibacter sp.
TTCGTGCATGAAACGGGCGCGCAGCACAATCACTCGCGCGGCCTCCTCAAGTGTTAGAATTCCAGCGATGCAGGCAGCGGCTACCTCGCCAACGCTGTGGCCGACTACGGCAGTCGGCTCCACGCCAAGTGATTTCCACAATGCCACGAAGGCGAGTTGCATTGCAAAAATCGCTGGCTGGGCGATCTCAGTTTGTTGGATTTTCGAGTCTGCCTCATCGCGGCCAAGCTCCTCTAGCAGAGAGAAGCTGGCATACGGTCTCATCGCCACCTCACAAGCTTCCATCACCTCGCGAAATATCGGCTCGTTACGCATCAGCTCGCGCCCCATGCCCCACCATTGTGGACCTTGGCCGCTCATGACGAATCCGACGCGAGGCGCAAACTCAGGCCGCGGTGTGAATGACGCGCGGCCCGTGCCGACGGTGGAACCCGTGGCGAACTCACGCAGCTCTTCAGTCAACTCGGCAGATGAGCTCGCGACGATCGTCAGACGATGTGCGTGGTGGTTGCGGCGGGCGCCGAGCGTGTATGTGAGCTTAGGCAGGACAGGCGAAGTTCCGTTGCCAAGTTCGTGCGCCTCAATCCAATCTCCCAGACGCGAGGCGGTGGCCTTCAGTGCGTCCTCGGAGCGGGCGGAAATCACCAACGGCCACGAACGGTTCGTAGGGAAATCTTCAGCAACCTGGGCAACGACGACCGGCGGCTCTGCAAGTATAACATGAGCATTCGCCCCGCCGAATCCGAACGAGTTCACCCCGGCGATGCGACGGCCCTTGGTTGCGGGAAATGGCTCTAGCTGAGTGGGGATGCGTAATTTCAAACCCACCATATCGATGTGCGGGCTCGGGTTCTCGAAATGCAGGCTTGCCGGAATTTGGCCCCGCTTCAGAACCAACATTCCCTTGATGAGTCCCACGACCCCCGCCGCAGTTTCCAAGTGACCGAGATTGGTTTTCACCGAGCCAATGGGTAACGCCGTTTCACGTTCACCGCAGAGAGCCTCTGCTAGAGCGATGGCCTCGATGGGATCTCCCACCGCCGTGCCTGTGCCGTGCGCCTCTACGAAGTCCACGTCTGAAGGCTGTATCCCTGCATCCGCACACGCGTCGCGCACCAGTTGAGTTTGCGCTCCGGTGCTGGGCAGTGAGATTCCGTTAGTGTGGCCGTCCTGATTGAGTGCGGAGCCGAGGATCACGCCTTGAATGGGATCACCATCGGCAATGGCCTGAGCCAGTGGTTTGAGCAACACGATCCCAGCACCTTCGCCACGGACAAAGCCGTTTGCCTCTGCGGCAAACGCCTTGCACTTGCCGTCCGGCGAGAGCATTCCCGCTTGGGAAAAGCCGATGAAACCGTCTGGAGTGATGATCACAGTGACGCCGCCAGCCATCGCCATTTTGCACCGTCCGGCCCGCAAGGACTCGCAGGCAAGATGCACCGCAGTCAGCGCGGATGAGCAGGCGGTGTCCATCGACAAACTCGGTCCTGATAAATTAAAGCAATAGGAAATCCGGTTGGCTGCGATGCTGTGTGCGCTGCCAGTGGGCGAGTGCGAGCTGATGCCTTTGCGATCCGTGCCGCCGCCCTGGATGTTCTGATAGTCGTTGTGGGAAACCCCCATGAACACACCGATGTCGGTCCCTTTTTCAAAGTCCAACACCTGCCCCGCGTCCTCGATGGCTTCCCAAGCGGTTTCCAGCAAGAGCCGCTGCTGGGGGTCGATGTAAGGAGCCTCGCGTGGTGATATTCCGAAAAATTGCGGATCAAACTGGTCAATCTGGTCGAGGAATCCGCCGCGCTTGGCGATGGACTTACCCGCCAGCCCTGGCTCGGCGTCGTAGAAGCGTTCCACATTCCAGCGGTCGGCAGGCACTTCGGAAACGGCATCGCGACCATCGGCGAGGAGGTTCCAAAATGATTCGGCGTCATTCACTCCGCCGGGAAAACGGCAACCAATCCCGATGATCGCGATGGCCTCCTTTTCGTTTTCTCTCGGGTGATCGTCTGAAGACGTTGGGGATGGAGAGTGCGGAAGTGGTAGACGGGACATGGTTAAAGGTCAGATTCTGGTGGATAGCGCGGCTGCAAGGTCGCAATGGGCAAAGTTTGCGAACCCATTTAGGAGCGTTTTCTTAACCGAAACCCACTTGGGGTCAAATCCCATCGTTATCGAAACTTTCGGTGTGGGCACTAATGAAGTCAAAAACTTTTTCGGAAACGCCGGGGTCGATTGAATCTGGATTTCAATGAGATTTCCAACGACTGAAATGGATCGAGAAAATGGAGATAGCGGTTGCCAAACCAACCGTCCGGACTAGTAAGCTACCTTATGTGTGGTATCGCAGGGTTGATGGATTTGGGAGGAAGACGGCAAGTCCCCGAAGGAGTGGTGGAGCGGATGTCGAGAGCCTTGATCCACCGTGGACCGGATGAGGAGGGATTTCTGCGACGTCCGGGTCTCGCCCTTGCCTCGCGGCGACTCAGTGTGGTGGGTCTGGCGGACGGCCAGCAGCCGGTTTGCAATGAGGCGGAGAATGTCTTCGCGGTTTTCAACGGCGAGCTGTTCGATCACCCGGAAAAGCGCGCGGAACTGGCGGCGCGAGGCCATCGGTTGCACACTCATTGCGATACGGAAATCATTCCGCATCTGTGGGAGGACTATCAGGAGGGCATGTTTGAACGCCTGCGCGGGCAGTTTGCGATCGCGCTGTTTGATGAGCGACGACACCAGTTGACGCTCGGCCGCGACCGCTTCGGCATCAGCCCTCTTTATTGGACCCAGCAGGATGGCTGGCTGCTTTTTGCTTCTGAAATCAAAGGGCTGCTTGCATCCCGGATGTTCACGCCAAAGGCCGACCTCCAAGGTATCGACCAGGTATTCTCGTTCGCCGCGATGCCGGGACCGGTGACATGCTTCGAGGGCGTTCACATGTTGCTGCCGGGCCACTATCTCCAGATCAACCCTTCTAACGACGACGGACGGGAACCCTTGGTACGGGATCACGTCTACTGGAAAATGGATTTCCCCAACGAGGGCGACGAGAACCCGGAGCGCGATCCGCGAAAGCTCGCCGACGAACTGGAAGCCCTTCTGCTCCAGGCCGTGGAGCGGCGGCTTAGGGCCGATGTGCCAGTCGGAGCCTATCTATCAGGCGGACTCGACTCCAGCATGATCGTCGCAATGGCCTGCAAGCTCAAAGGCCCTGCCATCAACACCTACACGGTGCGGGTGGACGATCCCGCACTGGACGAACTTAGCGCGGCCAACCGCACCGCGAAGTTCATCGGCACCAAGGCTCCCATCGTGCAGGAATTCCGTCCTGAACACGCGCTGGAAATCTATCCAGAGCTCATCCAAGCGGCAGAAGCACCCGTCATCGACACTTCATGTGCTTCCCTGCTGTTGCTCGCCCGGCGCGTCCATGCCAACGGCCAGAAAGTTGTTCTAACTGGCGAAGGCGCGGACGAATGGTTGGCGGGCTACCCGTGGTATAAAATTGCAAAGATCATGGGCGCGCTCGACAGCATCCCCGGCTTGCAGTTGAGCAACCTGGCCCGCCGGGGATTTCTCCGCGCCAGCAGGGTGCCGCAGTATTCCCGCGCCTACCGCGAGGACTTGGAAAAATCTGTCGGTGGTCCAAATGCGTGGATCGATTCCTACGGCGTTCTGGCACTCTCGAAACTGCGGCTCTACTCCGGCTCCATGCTGGAAACGCGCGAACAAGCACGTCCATGGGCCGGACTCGGGATGGATCTGGAGCGCGCGCGGCAATGGCATCCGCTCAACCGCAGCCTGTGGATCGGCGCACGGGTCACGCTTGCCGGGCATTTGCTCCAGGCCAAGGGGGACCGGGTGGCCATGCACTCGTCGGTGGAGGCACGCTATCCGTTTCTCGACGAGGATGTTTTTGATTTCACCGCAAGACTGCATCCCCGTTGGAAACTAAGGGGCTTTCGCGACAAATATCTGTTGCGGCTGGTGGCGGAGCGCTGGCTGCCCAAGGAAATCGCACGCCGCGGCAAGGTGATTTTCCGGGCACCGTTAGACAGCTTCCACATCGACCCGGAGCCGAAGTTCGTCAGCGAGCTGTTGAGCGAGGAATCGCTGCGCCGCACCGGCTACTTTGACGTCGCGGCGGTTAGACATTGGCGCAAGGCGTTTCTCGACATGCGCGCCGGCTCGGTGCCCCGGCTTTCGATGGAAATGGGCCTCGCCGCAGTTGTCGCGACCCAACTCTGGCACCACACGTTCATCGACGGCTCACTCGCCGACCTGCCAGCTTGGTCGCCCGGTAGTTGAGAGGCTGCTTGAAAATTGTCGGCAGGCCGGAGCCGACCGCCGGAGAACAGTCCCTGCCGCTTCCTGGATAGTCGCTGTCCCCATCACTACAACTGCTCCAGTGCCAACCGCCCACGGGTTTTCACCTCTGTGTCGTCTTTCTCCGTGTTCGTCATGGCGAGACCCTTCTGGATGCAGCGCCGGGCATTCGCCTCATCTCCCATCTGGGCATACGTTAGACCCTCCTCGATGTGGTGCCGGAGCCTCTTGGGATTGATGGCGATGGCTTTCTCGAAGCAGGCGATGGACTCTGCGTTAGAACCCTCTGGCAGTGTTCCATAGAGCTTTCCGCCGACCGCCCGCTTGAAACTGCCGACGTTGGCGAGTCCCTGATGCCAGCGGCCCAGTACGTGCCAGGCGTCGTCATTGCGCGGATCCAGCTTGATGGCGCGATCCACCGCCACCTTGATGAGCGAGGCGGCTGCGACCTGCTCCTTTTTCCCCTGATAGGGCGACATCTTGCCGTAGGTGATGGCTGGCGAGAGCTGCGCCTCCGAATCCGCCGGTGCGAGCGCGGCGGCCTTCTTCCCATAATCCAAAGCGATGGCGCCGAACCGGAGTTTTTCATCGGAGCTTTTCGCATCGGCCATCAAATGGCGGTATTGCCGGGCGATCCGCAGGAGAATCCGCACGTTCGTCGGTTCGAGTTTCTCGGCGGGTAAGTAGCTTTCGAGCGCCTCGTCTGCCATGAACTTACTGTCTGCGGTATCGCCCCGTGCCATCAGATCCGCCGCAGATTGTCCCATGCCCTGCTGGAATGTGAGGAGAGACACGAATGCTAAAACGCACATCCGGGAGCAAATGGAAATTTTCATGATCCGGAGAATTTCGCACATGGAATGAAACGACGCAAGCGGCAGTCTGCATCTCTCGTAGATGTCGTGTTGCCTCATTGAAGCGGACACTGAGAAAACATTAGAGAGCCCAGAATATGAGCCTGAAGGGAAAGCCCGGAAATATTAGGAAAGCTTAGGATTCCTGTAGCGGTTCCTGCAATTGATCGGGTTAAAAGGCGCATTTCGGTGCATTTCAGCGACCGGAAAGCATCCGAGAAACGGGCACTAAAAAGCTCTGCAACTCATTGAATTTCAGGGCTTAGAAAGTGGTTGCGGGAAGAGGATTTGAACCTCTGACCTTCAGGTTATGAGCCTGACGAGCTACCTGGCTGCTCCATCCCGCGATTTTAACCATGCACCTTTCGGCGCGGGGCGGGAACCTAGCCGTGGGGCGGGGGACTTGGCAAGGAGAATTTGCAGGCTGATCCGGGTTCTGCTTGGCTGCGTGCCGTGACGGCGCTGGCCCATGCAGTTGAAATTCTTTCCGCAGCGGATTGGCGGGGTAGGGCGGAGCGTCATCGCGAGCGGGCGGAACGTTGGACGAAGCCGACACGGAAGCGTCGTGAGGCGCAGGTGCCGCATCCGATCGATGATTTCCTTTTCACCTACTACCCGTTTTCCTTCGCGAAGCTGGAAGACTGGCATGCACCGTTCGGGGTGGCGCTGGAAGTGATAGAGCCGCTGCCGGAGCGTTTCATGCGAAGCCCCTATCGGATCGAAGGCGGATACGTTTTTTCAGAGCCACCTGCGGATGCAAAAGATCGCCAGCGCTTGAGCTGGATTCGCGAGCTGTTGGTGGCGACGCGGGATCGCCTGCCAAACTTCGCCTGCCATGGGCTGCATGAGTGGGCGATGGTCTATCGCGGGCAGCAGGTGCGGCACGAGAAGACGACGCCGCTGCGTTTGCCGCAGGCGGAGATCGATGCGCTGGTGGAAAGCCGTCCGCTGCTGTGCTCGCACTTCGATGCGTTCCGGTTTTTCGCGCCGGAGGCGCAGCCGATGAACCGCATGCAGCCCACGCTGGATGGCCGCCCGGAAAACGAACAACCGGGCTGCATTCATGCGAACATGGACCTCTACAAATGGGCGTCGAAGGCGATGCCGTGGATCGGCAGTGATTTGTTGATTGAGTGCTTCGAGCAATCGTTAGCGCTCCGAGATCTGGATATGCGGGCCAGTCCTTACGATCTGAGCGCATGGGGTCGCGAGCCGGTGAAAATCGAAACGGCCGAGGGGCGTCGAGAGTATGAGGCGGAACAGCGGGCGCTGGCGGAGAAATCGGCCGGGCTGAGACAGCGCTTGATCGACGCGCTTTCCTTCGTGGCGGTGGCCTGATACCAGACGGGCATGCGCCTGTTGGTGATCGAGGACCATGCCCCGCTGAGGGACGGCATCTGCCAATACCTTCGGGAAGCGGGTTATCTCGTCGACGCGATGGCGAGCGGCGATGAAGGCCTGTGGGCGGCGGAAGGTGGCGAGTATGACGTGGTGCTGCTGGACCTGATGCTGCCGAAGCTCGACGGACTTTCGATTTTGAAAAAGCTGCGTATCCTTGACCACCCGGTGCATGTGCTGGTGATCAGTGCGCGGGATGGCCTGGAGGACCGGCTGGAAGCACTCGACGCCGGAGCGGATGATTACCTAGTGAAGCCCTTTCCGCTGGCGGAGGTGCTGGCGCGGGTGCGTGCTCTTTTGCGAAGGACCTATGGCAAGCGCAGTCCAGTGATGCGGACCGGTGATCTTGAGATCGATCCGCTGCGTCGCGCGGTGAAACGTGCGGGAGCCACCGTCGATCTAACAGCCCTCGAATACCGCCTGCTCGAATACCTTTCCTATCGCGCCGGCGAGGTGGTTTCACGCATCGACATCTGGGAGCGCGTTTTTGAGGACGGCAGCGGCGGAAACAGCAACGCTGTGGATGTTTACATTGGCTACCTTCGGAAAAAGCTCAACACGGGCGGACTGCCCGATCTGATCCAGACGCGGCGCGGCCAAGGCTACATCCTGGAGGAGGCGTCATGAGGATTCCATCGATCCGCCGGGCTTTGCTGATCCGTTGTGGACTCGGGGTAGGGCTTCTGTTGGGGACGCTTTCCCTGGTCATCTACAACCACGTCGCGAAGAGCCTGGCTCGTGAGCTGAACCGCGCGGTGCGCGCCGCGGCATCGCTTCTGGCCGATCAGATCGAGTTGGAAAACGGTGGCATCATCCATGAATGGCGCGAGGGCATCCGGCCCAAGGCCGTGCTGCCGGGCGGAGAACTTTTCCAATACTGGGACGAAACCAAGAGGACCTCGGTGCGCTCACCGGGGATGCATGAAAATGATCTGCCGCGCTTCACCGGGCCGGAGGGAGCTCCCGAGTTTCGGAACATCATGCTCCCGGATGGCAGCCGTGCACGTGCTCTCGGGCTGCGGGTCTATCCGTTCGTATTGGCGGAGGAGGTGGAGAAAATGAAGGCTCGTGGAGTCGTCCTGGATCCCAGGAGTTTTCCCCATATCCTCGTGGTGGCTCAGAGTGCGGAGTCAAATTACCGAACACTTGAGCGGCTCGCGTCGGTGCTGATCATCGGGAACCTTTGCACCTTGGGATTGGGTTACCTCGTGATTGATCGAGTGATTCGCGCGACGCTTCGTCCGATCGACCAGTTGGCGGGGCAGGTGTTGAATCGAGCGGAGGATCAGCTCGATGACGCGCTGGATCTTCCCGGTAGGTTGCCGTCGGAATTGGTCGGGCTCGCCAACGGCTTTGACACCCTGCTTTCCCGAGTGGCGACCACCCGGAGGCGTGAGCGCGATTTCATCCGCCATGCAGCGCATGAGCTGAGAACCCCGATCGCCGGGCTGAGAGTGACGACCGATCTGTCTCTCTCGAAAAAGCGGCAGGCCGATGACTACGAGTCCTACCTCCGGACCTGCCAGCTCGCTGCGATCCAGCTAGGCGAGTTGGTGCAGAGGCTTTCCTCACTCGCGAGAACGGGTCGTCCGATCGACAGCTCCCAGTTGGAATGCGTCGACCTCGCGGAGGTTTTCCACACCTGCCTGCCGACCCATCGCGAGAGGTGCATTGAACATGGGTTGCGGATCGAGGATGAGGTGCCGCTGGAGGGCCTGATGGTTTCCGGAGATCGGCCGATGATCCGATTGATCCTGAACAACCTCCTGGACAATGCCGTGACTTATTCAAAAGACGGCTGCCGAATCCGTATCGAGGTGTTCAGGGAAGAGGGTTGGATCGGGATGAGGTTCATCAACGCGGTGGAGGAAATGCCATCGGATCCCGAGCGTTTGTTCGAGGCCTTGTTTCGCCAGGAAAGCTCGCGCCATGATTCAAACACCCACCTCGGGATCGGCCTCACCTTGAGTCTGGATGCGGCCCGGGCGATGGAAGGAAGCCTGAAGGCGATGGCCGGTGAAGAGCCGGGTACAATCGCATTTGTCCTGAGGCTGAAGTCGCGCTGAATCGCCGATGCAGGGATGGCTGTTGATGCGACCCATTCCGAAGTAACCACGGGCAGTCGCGTTTGCAGCCTTGCGGCTCCTGCCTGGGATGCGGAAGGTGGCTCGAGCCCATGAAATCTTTCATCCACCGTCACCGCCATCGTCTGGCCATTTGCCTGATTGGGGTGATGCTGATGGGGGCGTGGTTCTGGAAGCACTCGCCGGAACAGGCCGTGGGGCTGTGGCATCAATGGGTGGAAGGCGTGCTGGGCTGGGTGCGGTCGGCTCCGTTTCCGCTGTTCATCGGGCTGGTGGGGATTTTACCAATGATCGGCGTGCCCGTGACGGCGATGTACCTGGCGGCGGGGGCGGTGTATTCACCGGTCTACGGGCTTGGGGGCACGCTTGGTGGGATCTGCCTCGGACTGCTGCTGAACCTGCTGCTCAGCTACTACGCCACTCGTATGTTCCGGGGGCCAATGGATCGCCTGTTGAAGAGGTTTGGTGTCTCGCTGCCGGATTTTTCCGGACTGCCGGCGTGGAAGGTGATCCTGCTGGTGCGGATCACGCCCGGTGCTCCATTGATGATCCAGAACCTTCTGCTCGGGCTGGCGGGTCTTCCGATCCGGCAGTATCTGATCATCTCGATGGCGCCGGAAATCCTGATCGCGCTGGGCTATCTCACGGCCGGGCATTCCTTTGCGACCGGTGAGTGGGGTTTTCTTCCAGTGGGAGTGGCGTTGGTGGTCATCGCCGTGCTGGCCGCCAGCCTGTTGCGGGATCGCATGAAGGCGAAAAATCCGCCGCTCTGAGCCGAATTCCGGCCTTCTCATCCGGTTCTCATGTTGGAGCCGCCATTCTTGCCGGGCTCTCGCGAGTGAGTGAATCACTCGAACCCGTCACGATGCTTCCGGAACCACGCCCCATCCGTTCCACCTGGATCAAGGATGTCCTTTTACTCACAGTTCTTGTGGGGATCTGGCTCTGTGCCTTTCTGGGATTTCGGCCGCTGGCGAATCCCGATGAGGGACGCTACAGCGAGATCCCGCGTGAAATGGCGGCGAGCGGGGACTTTGTCACTCCACGGCTGAACGGGGTGAAGTATTTCGAAAAGCCGCCGCTGCTTTACTGGCTTTCGGCGATCACTTTCAAGGCCTTCGGGGTGAACCAGTTCACGGCCCGCATCTGGAACGGCCTGTTCGCCGTGCTCGGAGTGTTGATGACCTTTGTCGCCACCCGCGTTTTATACGGCCGGCCAGCCGGTGTCTGGTCGGCGGTGGTGCTGGCGACTTCGTTTCTCTACTATGGTCTGACCCACATCGTCCTGCTGGACATGGCTGTGGCAGTGGAAATGGCGGGAGCGCTGTTCGCCTTCATGCTGGCGATGCGGGAACCTGCGGGCCGCAGGCGCTTTGGGTTCTTTGCGGCCTTCTATCTCTTCATGGCCCTGGCCACGCTGACGAAGGGCCTGATCGGATTCATGCTTCCCGGTGCGGTCGCATTTCTCTGGCTGCTGATGATGAACCGCTGGCGCTCACTGTGGCCGTTTTATCCAATTATCGGAGCGATCTTGTTTTTCGGCATCGCCGCGCCGTGGCACATCCTCGCGGCGCTGGCGAATCCTAGTGCGGACGGTTCAGTATGGCCAGGCTATGCGCGTGGGCTGGAGCTGCACCACGCGGACCAGAACACGGGCTGGACGTGGTTCTATTTCGTGAACGAGCACTTCCTGCGGTTCACCACGAAGGAGCATGGACGCTATGAACCCGCGTGGTTCTTCCTCCCGGTGCTGATCGGGGGCTTTTTTCCTTGGACGCTCTTCGGCTGGCAGGCCGTGAAAACGGCGGTGCACGGAGGTTGGAAGGCGCGCCGCCAGTATACGGAGGCTTGGTTTCTGGTCATCTGGATCACGTTCATCGTGCTGTTTTTCTCCAAATCGCAATCGAAGCTCATCCCCTACATCCTGCCCGTGTTTCCTGCGATGGCGGTGTTGGTGGGGAACTATCTGGTGGTGGCGTTTCAACCCGGAGAGTTGAAACGCGGGCGGGCGGCGGAGTGGTCGTTCATCGGTCTGCTCATTCTCTTCGCTGCTGCCGTCCTCTTCATGAAGGCCCCGAAGGGGCAGCCCGATTTCGCCGCTCAACTTCCGGTGCTGAAGCCGCTGCTAGTGGGCGTTCTGCTGCTTGGAGCGGGCGCAACTGCGCTGGCGATCCGGCGGAATCAAGCCCCCCGGCTTCTAGCCTGCATTACGGGCTCCACGATCCTGCTATTGCTGACGCTTACGTATGTTGCTCAAGAGCTGAATCACTCATCGAGCAAGGATTTCGCCATGATCCTCGAACCACGGATCAAGCCCGAGGACCGACTCTACACCGTCGGCATTTATCCGCAGGACCTACCCGTCTATTTGAACCGGATGGTAAGCGTGGTGGAGTATGAAGGTGAAATGCAGTTCGGCATCGAGGTCGAGCCGGCTGCTTCCTCTGGGCGCTTCCTGAAGCGGGAGGACTTTTTCAAGCAGTGGGCCTTGCCTGGGACCACCTATGCCCTCATGCGGACTTGGTACTACGACAAGTGGTTCACCGAATCGGCAGGGCCTCATGAAATCATCGGGAAGACCGAAAAGTTCATCCTCGTCGTGAAATCAAATTCCAAATCCTGATCATGGAACTTCCATTCATCCCACTCACCCGCCCGACGATCGATGAGGAAACGATCGCCGGGGTTTGTGAGGTTCTGCGCTCCGGCTGGATCACCTCCGGCCCGAACGTTAAGGAATTCGAGTCGAAGCTTTCCGCTCTGTTCGGCGGCCGTCCTGTTAGAGCCTTCAACTCCGGCACCGGCACGCTGGAAATCGGACTCCGTCTCGCGGGCGTGGGCCTCGGCGACGAGGTGATCACCACGCCGCTTTCGTGGGTGGCGACGAGCAACGTAATCCTTGAGGTTGGCGCGCGGCCTGTGTTCGTGGAGATCGATCCCGTCACCCGTAATCTCGATCTCGATGCTGTGGAGAAGGCGATCACGCCCGCGACGAAGGCCATCCTCCCGGTGGACCTCGCAGGACTTCCTGTCGATCGCGACCGGCTTTATGACATCGCGAAGCGCCATGGCCTGCGTGTGATCGAGGATGCCGCGCAGTCGATCGGCAGCTCGTGGAAAGGCAAGCTCATCGGGTCCTTCGGCGATCTTGTTTCCTTCAGTTTCCACCCGAACAAGAACCTCACCACCATCGAAGGCGGCTGTCTGGTGATGAACACGCCGGAAGAGGCATTGCTGGCCGAGCAGTATCGTCTTCAAGGCGTTATCCGCAGCGGCATGGACGGCATGGATGTCGAGGTCTGCGGCGGGA
>JANOKL010000255.1:0-21164 GCA_031419215.1 Luteolibacter sp.
CGTTGGCAAGTCTGCTGCTTGGCACTGACATTGGAGACCCTGGATTCCGTGCCAGGCCGTTCTTGTTAAGTTCGTCCAATGCCGAAGGCCGGATGGCGTTTCTCATGTTTGAGAACAGTCACCCGGATCGAGTCATCGCCGATGATCCTGAAAAAGATGACGTAGGGGAAGCGCTTCATCAGTGACCTACGGATGTCCCGCTGCACCACCATCCATCGGCTCGGCATCGCCGCGATCGTCAGAATCTGCCGCTCGAACTCATCGATGAAATCGGCTCCCAAACCCGTCGAGCACTGTTCGTAATGGTTGCGAATTTCCTCCAACTCGGACGCGACCGCCGGATGGTAGTCGATTCTCATGCACGGAGACGCGCCATCAGCTCGTGGTGGGAGATTGCGGCAACCAATCCAGATTCCATCTCGGAATCCCGCTGGATCGCCAACGCAATGGCTTCCTCATCACTCTGATCAATTGTTGGAGAGTAAGGGTCTCCAATACTCTCCCAAAGGGAAGACGCCAACATCGCCCGCTCCTTCGGCGAGAGTCGCAGGGCTTCCGGGACAATTTGATCGACCGTCATCAAGCATTTCTACTATCGAACCGATGATTCGGAAAGGAGGAATTGCGGGCTCTTCGGGAACTGATCGAGCACTTTTCGGTCCAATCGGACAAAAGTTCTGCTTCTGCCTTGTATCCAAAAGCTCCCATGAAACCCACCACCCACCACGCCTGCGCCGCTCTCGTTTCCCTGCTCTCCATCTGCCCGGTTTGGGCGGAGGAGTCGGAGTTCACGATTGGGCCGGATTATGTGGATGCGCCGGAAACCAAGGTTCAGCCGGGCGTGCCGAAGGGGAAGGTGGTCGAGTTCACGATGGAGTCGAAGGACAGCGAGATCTACAAAGGCATCGCCAAGAAGCAGCCGGGCGTGGTGCCGTATCAGCGGAAGGTGGCGGTCTACATTCCCGCGCAATACAAGCCGGGCACGGAGGCGGCGTTCATCGTGGCGCAAGATGGTCTCGGCTATCGCGGGGTGTTGCCGGTGGTGCTGGACAACCTGATCGCGCAGAAGCGCGTGCCGGTGATGGTCGCCATCATGATCAATTCCGGCGGCGGAGACTCCAAGGGCAGCCAGCGCGGGCTGGAGTATGACACGGTGTCCGACACCTACACGCAGTTCATCGAGAAGGAGGTCCTGCCGAGGGTCGCGAAGGACTATCAGATCAAGTTCACCCGCGATCCCAAGAACCGCGCGACGATGGGCGGCAGCTCCGGCGGCGCGGCGGCATTCACGATGGCGTGGTTCCATCCCGAGCTTTACGGCAAGGTGCTGACCTACTCCGGCACCTACGTCGACCAGCAGTTTCCGCAGGACCCGAAGACCCCGCACGGGGCGTGGGAGTATCATGAGAACCTGATCGGCAAGACCCCGAACAAGCCGATTCGGGTGTGGCTGGAGGTCAGTGAAAAGGACAACGGCCACGATCGCGATGAGGCCTCGCTCCACAACTGGGTCATGGCGAACCAGCGCATGGCCGCCGAGCTGAAGAAGAAAGGCTACGCCTATCGTTACGTCTTCGCGAAAGCCGCAGGCCACACCGATGGCCGGGTAACGAAGCAGACCTTGGCAGGTGCGTTGGAGTGGCTGTGGAGTGATGATCGGAAGAAGTGACCCAGCCCGTGAGATGCCTATTTTTTCGGAGGTGACTCCAAGCCCGGCAGCTTAGATGGATCGATTCGGTAAACCACTCCAGTCACAGAGACGAAAAATGGGCGCTTCTCGCGATCCATTGCCACCACGCCCTCAGGCAGGATGATTGTCCGGGTTTTCGCAAACATCCTTACCGTCATATCCGCATCCGACGATACCTGAAATGTAAGTTCATGGAACGGATCGACAAGTGTCTCCCGTGCAAGGTACTTGCCGCTCATTGCTAGCTTTTCAGCCGTTTGAGAGAAAGATGCCTTCGAGACTTTCGCTTCTGACTGATCCCATTTCCCCAAGTCCATTGAATAGAGATTCGAGTCGGCGAAAACCTCGAGTGTGGAGCTGTCCTCTGTGAATCTGATGTGTTCCACCTGGGGGGTCTCTACAAGCGGTCGGGCAAGCAGTTTCTCCTCCGTGATTTTCCAGATCTGGGTTCCCGCCATCGTTCCGTGGGAGGCGAGAAATTCTCCATTCGGGGATAGCACGAACGGCACATCGTCATTCCAGCGGGTTTCTAGCATGCGAACCTTTCCCAGGGATTTACCTACACGACTTGAGATTGAAAAGAGCGTCACCGCACCATCGGACCCAATGCAGAGAAGCCGATCCCCGGCAAGGGCGAACCAAGGCATCAATTCCGGCTCCTGCGGAACACGAGGATGAAGAGGAATCCAGCCAAGAAACTGATTTGAGGAAAGATCGAAAACACCAAAGCCCAGCCTGTCGGACCAGAACGCAAAGCGATTCGCTTGAGTGTCCATAACGACCCGATCTGGCGATGCGGGAATTCTTGCGATCGATGAAAATCCTTGCGGATACAGCGCCGGAGAAAGAAGGGCGTAGCGCAGTCCCGAGATCCTGAACTTCGATTTGGCATCCTTACTGAATGGCCTGAACGCGAGAACGATCTTGTCGGTTTCCGCTGGTATCTGCGCATTCTCCTGACTCTTGAATTGCTGCCAGAATGGCATTTTCCCGAGCCCTCCATCGTGATTCGCGATGTTTTGCTTGCCGATCTCGACGCCATCCCTGGTTCGGAAGCTCAACATGAGGTCACCTCGCAAACTTAGCTTGAGAAGCCATCCTGAAACTTTTGGAGGAGGGCCGCCCGTCCATGGGATCTCTGCAAGATCGATCCCCACTCCAGCATTCAATTCGACTTCAACGGAGTCTTCCCGCATGAACGGACCACTGGACTGAGCTCGCGTAAAACTGCCGTAATCCTTGTCGAGGATTGGATCAATTTTGCCCGCCATGTTGAACTCGATTTCAACAGGTCGCGACCAGCGGACCGAAGCTCCACCACGTTCCTTTGCAAGCAGGGCGAGGTATTTCGTTCCGTCAGGCAAGGGCAGTTCAACATGGCCACAACCTGCGGCGCTTTCCACCGACGCCAGGTGGCTCAGGCGTTCAGGAGTTGGTCCTCCAAGGATTTCCAAATCAAACTTCCCATCGAAAAACCCGGACTTCCCAGCGAAAGGAAAGCTTGCCTGCTTATTCTTGAAAGCTGCGAGAGTCCAATCGATGGACCATTTCGAGTGTGAGCCAGGCGTAGCCATGATCTGCGGGCTGCAGGCCTCCAGACTTCCTTTGATCAGATCAAGAAACTGCAACCTTGCCTCACTCGCGGTGGAGTTGTCTTCGGTATTCATCCCCAATTGGATCCATGCGCGAAAAAGCTCCATGGTTTCTGGATCCGGGAAGCTGCTGCTGGCGAGTCGGTCAAACAATCTCAGGCATGGTTCCTCAAAAGGACCATGGCTTGCCACCGAGCCGGTCATGATGACCTTGCAGAGATCCGCCACGCGGGCATCGGAAATTTTTTCCAGTTCTGAGCCGCCATACGTAAGGATCCAAGAATCCGGAAAGCCTTTGGTTTTGGCGCACCACTCGATGCACTCCTTCCACACTGCTTCATCTGCCACAGGGGCTAGAGCCATCGCAATGCGACAAAGATAGTAGTTACGAGGACCATCAGCCGACTGTGATAGAAATGGCAAAGCAGAATTCCAGAGCTTCGGGATTTCCGTGGCCTCACCAGCGATCGCCGCTGCTTCGATCGCATGAAAACACCCATCCAGCGTGGCCCGCTGATCCGCAGGTTGAGCATCTTGTTTGATCAAGTGATTCCTCAATGCCTCCGAGCCGGTCACTCCCACAAGCAGCTCTGCGATTCGTCGTCCAATTTGCACCCTGTCCGCCACAGGCAAGGAGGCAACGAAAGGAGGCCCCAGACGCTCCCAGGCTTCGATGGTCGGATTGGCTCCGAGCTCCAGCAGCAACCGGATGCCATCGGTCCAAGGAGACGAGGGATAATTGGCCGATGCTTCGATCAATGGCTTCAGCCACGCATTCTGGTTCAAGCGGGCAAGACTCAGCGCGTCCGATGCCGGGAGGATCTGGGGGTTTCTGAGCTTGAATCGGTAAAGCTCATCGGGATCCGAAGAAGGCTGAGAAAAGAAGGCCGCTGCAAGAATACTGATCACATCGGGCGAATGCCGCACCTTGTCGAGGTAATCGGCCAATGCAAAAAGTGTGGGCCGATTCGCGATCTCAAAGCCGTTCGACCATTGAATGACAGCGCGAAGTCGGTCGGGGGCGTGATCCGCCACGTGTCTGTAGAAATGAAAAAGGGCTGCCGCGACCCTGTCGCGATCGACATAGATCGAATCCACAGGGGGGTAGGGGATAGCGAGCAACGCGTCCACCAGTTCGCCCGCATGAGTGCCTGTGAAGATCGAGAGGACGTTGGCGTGGGTATGGCTTTGATCGCCGTGTTCCGTTCCATCAAGGGCAAATAGAAACTCCTGCCGGGATTGCCTGCAGATCAGCTCAAGACACCGCAGAGCAAGCTTGTGATCTTTCTCGCGCAAGGCACTGACGACTACCGTCAAGGTCGCTCCGAAGTCATTCGGATCGAGCTCCAATATCCGCCTGGCGTATGGCTCGATCTCGCCGTGCGAGTGGACAATCCGATAGGTGTGAGCCCGATATAGGGCACGTTGCACTTCCAACTCTGACGCTCCAGTTGCAGTTTTTCTGGTCTTCAAATCTTCTAGAAAGGCTCCGAACTGCGCCGTTTCTACAAGGACGCTGACGGAGATATTCTCCGCGGAGCCGGTCATGGCCTGTTTGGAGTCCGCGAAGTCAAAGAGCGTCTTTCTGGCCAGTTCAATGCACTCAGGGGAATTCTCCCTTCCTGCTTCCCTGAAGAATTGAAGTCGGTCATAGGGAGAAGGTGGCTCGGGTGCATGCACCGATTCGACCGGTGCCACATAACCGAGCTTTCGAAGTACAAGGTCCAATGCATCCGGCTTCAACTTGTAGAACCGGCTTTTCAAGCCCAAGTCACTGATCAGAGCCTGCCTGGCCATCGTCGTTGAGTTCTCGACTCCCTCAAGAGCGGCGGACGCGGCTTCCGGTGGATCGCCTTTCCTCAGGCGTTTCAAATAGAGATACACCTGAACCGCAGGATCTCCCTGAAAGTCAGGCACGGAACCTTGGATGCGCCTGGTAGCCGCCTCGATCAGGCCAGGATCCGGACATTCCAATTCGCCGTTTGCGATCAGCAGATCGTAAAAAAGGGTCTGGCTGGGTGATGCATCGTGCAGCTTTCTAAGCCTTGCCATCAGGACGGCATTCAACCAGCCGGGGGTTTTCACATGCCGCAGGTTTATTCTCCATCTGGAATTGCGCAGGACCAGATAGGAGTAATCGATTCCTGCCGCATCAGGGAACTGACGAAGCATTTCCGGTGGCTGGCTGGCATCGAATTCCTGTCCAATTTTGCGATAGTCAGGTGGACAGAAGATGCTGACACAATCAAGAAGTGGCCTCAAAGGAAGAAAGCCTGGAGTCTTGATCGCAGTCGGGCGCTTGAAATCTATCCCAGGAATTGACCAGACAAAGCTGGGCATGGCCATCAAGACTAATTGCTGTCGTTCAGCACCCGGTCTTCCTGCAGCAGCGACCAATCGGTTCAGCAGTTCCGCTTGAGCGGCTTTCTGGACTTTCATCGTTCCCAGCAAGCCAACCCAAGTCCCCACCCTCGCCTCGAGCAAAGAATCGGGCATTGCGGGATCTTCCAGAAGAAGCTCTGCCAATCGTTTCCAGAGGGTCATGACAACCTCCTCCGGGATCAAATGCCCTGCCGCCCGGCGTTTGAAGTAGGCCTCAAGATCCCAATCAAGCTTCCCCTGCGTTGTTGGATCAAACTTGCCCTTGTTCAACACTTCGACGACCTGAAGATCCAGATCCGCCGCCATCAGGTAACGAAGCTGGTCACCTGCCTGTAGCTGATGGAAACCAGGCGCTTCCAACAGCAGTTTCTGCAACTCGGCCGGTCCAAGTTTCTTGGCCAGGATCTCAATCGCCTTTAGCGCTGGATCCGAGTGCGGCGTGCCTGCCTCCGGCCGCTTGATCATCGATCTTGATGCCGCCGTGAATAGAAGCCGACCTTCATCGGCTTCCTGTGAGCTCAATCTTGCAGCCAACAGTTGCAAGTGTGGATCAGCAGGGCCTTTCTTGAGGAGTTCGAGACACTTCTCCCGCACCGCAGCAGCAGATTCTTTGGAACTGTTTGGCGTCAAAGTCTCCATCAGATCGGCAGATTCGCCGTGACCTCCGACCATCTCGCACCAGAGCTTCGCCCCCAGCGGCTGAAGAGGAAACCGGCTGAGAAGTCCACGGCGCTCCTCAGCGCTGGTTTCACGCAATCCCAACAAAACTTTCGTTCTTGCAAGGAGAGGAGGCTCGTTGCCAACCGCCAGCAGCAAAAGCTGAACGTCCCTTACCTCCAAGCCTGACGCTAGATTCGTCACTAGCTCCATCGCCTTTTCCCTCCGTCCGAGAGCCGAATTCCATACTGCCTGAAGCACCTTGGATTCCGACTGATCAACCAGTTGGGTGGACTTCCCAAGTCGCCGGGCGATTTCCAAATGCTGGATCGCGAGAGCATGACGAACGTTGGCAGAAAACCTGGGTCTTTCTTCGAGAAACTCCAAAAGCTTCATCGCGGTTTCATGTCGATCCTTGATCAGGTCGATTGCCACGATGGCGAGCCAATCTTCGGGTAAATAGCTCGTTGGGCTCTGATCCGCCATCATCGCTGCCTCAGCTTTTTTCCCCAACTTCCATAGGAGTCCCGTCAGTCTGACCTTGTCTTCGCTTGGCCGAGAGTCCTGCAACAGCGCCAGTGCCTCTTCATACCGCCCATCCGCCTCCAATAGATCGAGCGCACAGCGAAATGCGGTTCTGGCTGACGGTCCCGACGCGGCACGGAGGCCGTTGATGAACTCCCTGCGATGAGCTTCGGACATCGGCATCCCGACAAATCCATAAAGCATTTGCTGCATGTTTGGCTCCGGGAGCCCGGCGGTGATTTCCGCAACCACCTGGCTGGGCAACTTCTCAACGGCAGTGAAATAGTCTGCCGGGCCTTCGCTTTGCCCTCGGGCGATGGAGCTCCAGGGCAACAACAGACTCAAAAAAAGGAGCGACGGCTTGAGGCACCGAGAAAGCTCCAGAACGCACTTAGTCATAGCCTTCATTGTTGGTGAAGCTAAACGAAGCGGTTGTGGCTGACCATATCATTCATCAATCGGATTTGGAGAAATCCACCGCTGCACCAAATCCGTTTGAATGAATGCCGGCCGGAACAAATCCAGGCCAAATCGCCATGAAACCGAATCCACGCCTGAACCTGAACGTTTCCCTCCTGTTCGCCTCGCAGCTGACTTGCAGGGCGGAGGAAAAGCAGAAAGGCCCCATGCCCGCGCCTGAACTTGCTGCCACGGAGGATACTTGGAATGATGATGCGGGTGAGGTGGATCCGTTTGCCGCACCCTCTGCTTGTAGTTCACTGTCTACCCATCCAGCCTCGCGGCAAATCCACCTCGGGCCTACTTCACTTCCTTCCACAACTCCCGTGCCCGCTCGGTGGTCGACCGCACCTTGTCGGCGGCCTCCTGGACCTTGTCGACGCCCGCGGCCATGGCGCGGGCTTTTTCAGCTGCGGCGTGGCTGGCCTGGCGCATCTCGACGATCGCCCCGGCGATCATGAGCCTGGACTGGCGGACCTCCCAGGCGAGAAACGCGAGGGCGCAGGCCATGATCAAAAAGCAGCATCCGAAAAACAAACGTCCCTGGGCGATTGTCATTTTGGAACATGAGCTCCGGCCCCGCTCATTGGCAAGTCTGCGGCTTCGCACTGACATTGGAAACACTGGATTCCGTGGCTGGAGCATCTGCTCCAGTCCGTCTTCGGAGCGTCTCGCTCCGAGTCTTCTTCTGAAACTCTGGGAGCTGGAAGCTCCAGAGACGGACTGGAGCGGGACGCTCCAGCTACGCGTCGAGTTCCCATGAAAGAATCCACCCTCCGATTTGGTAAGCGTCAACCATTGCCCATGAAATCATTCCTAGCCTCCTCTCTGCTGGTCCTTTCGCCGCTTGTCGCTTCTGCTCAGGGCGACCTCCTGACTTATCCCGCCGCGTCCGGTCCCGGAAAGGGCAAGAACGTCGTGCTGATCGCGGGGGATGAGGAGTATCGCTCCGAGGACGTCATGCCGATGTTCGGCAAGATTCTTTCCCAGCGCCACGGCTTCAACTGCACCGTGCTTTTCTCCGTGGGTGCCGATGGAACGATCGACCCGAACGCCGGCACCAGCCTGACACACCCGGAGGCCCTTGATAAGGCCGACGCGATCGTGATGCTGATCCGTTTCCGCAAGTGGCCGGACGAGGCGATGAAGCACTTCGACGACGCCATCAAGCGCGGGGTGCCGGTGATCGCGCTCCGCACCTCGACCCATGCCTTCCAGCTTCCCGCCACCAGCGGTTACAAGACCTACAACAGCTTCGGGAAAAAGGTTCTCGGCGAGCAGTGGGTGAGCCACTGGGGCAAGCACAAGTCGGAGGCCACAAAGGGCGTTGTCGAGGCGGCAAATGCCAAAGAAGCGATCCTGCAGGGCGTGACCGACGTGTTTGGAAACTCGGATGTCTATGAAGCCGCGCCACCCGCCGATGCGAAGATCCTGCTGCGCGGCCAGGTGCTGACTGGCATGAATCCCACCGATGGCCCTGCCGACTACAAGAAGAAGACCGCCGCGAAGGTCGAGCAGGGGATCAACGATCCGATGATGCCGGTGGCTTGGACTCGCGAGGTGCCGAACGAGGCTGGCAAGACCAACAAGATTCTCTGCACCACGATGGGTGCCGCGTCCGATCTCGCCAGCGAGGGCCTTCGCCGCCTGGTGGTCAACGGCGTGTTCTGGGGCCTCGGCCTCGACATTCCGGCCAAGGCGGATGTCACACCGGTCGGCACCTTTGAGCCGCTGATGTATGGATTCAATGGCGGGAAGAAGGGCGTGAAGCCGATGGATCACGCGCTCACCAGCAAACCCTGATCCCGGGAAGTCCTGAAGTGATGAAATTCTGGATCTTGTCGATGCTGATGGTGGGTCTGGCTTCGGCCGAGGAATGGGTGAATCTTTGGCCCGGGGAAGCGCCTGGCGCTCCGCGTCCTCCCGCAGGCAGCGAGAAGATCCAGAATGGTGGCCGCATGACCGACATCGAGGTGCCGCAGTTCACCGTGGTGCTGCCGGAAAAATCGAAGGCGACAGGCGCGGCGGTGCTGATTTTCCCAGGAGGTGGCTACACGATCCTCGCCATGGATCATGAAGGCCGGGCCTACGCGAACTGGGTGGCCGAGCGGGGGATTGCCGGAGTCATCGTGAAGTACCGGGTGAGCGGGAATGATGCCTTCAAATACACTTTTCCAGTGCCGTTTCTCGATGCGCGTCGCGCGATCCGCACCGTGCGGGCGAATGCGGAGAAGTGGGGGATCGACCCGAAGAAGGTCGGCGTGATGGGCTCGTCTGCCGGTGGTCATCTCGCCAGCCTGTGCACGACACGTTTCGATGACAAATTTCCCGAGGAGGGAAAAGACGCGATCGACCAGCAAAGCTGCCGTCCGGATTTCTCGATCCTGGTTTACCCGGTGATCTCCATGGAGGCCCCGCTGGCCCATGGAGGCTCCCGGAAGCGGTTGTTGGGGGCATCGCCTTCCGAGGAACTGGCAAAGCGCAGTTCCACCGAGCAGGCTGTCGGCAAGACCACGCCGCCCGCGTTCCTGTTGACGACTTCGGATGACATGGTGGATTGCCGGAACAGTCTTGAATTCGCCATTGCGTGTCGTGCCAACGGGGTCCCGACGGAGCTTCATCTTTTCCCCAAGGGCGGCCATGGCTATGGCCTGAGTGGAGCCACCGCGCCGCCTGCGTGGCCGGGACTGCTGGATCAGTGGCTCAAGGCGCGGATCGGTCCTTGAAAAAGGCGTAGCGCCATCCGCTGCCAAGGTCGATTTCGCCCACGGCCCCGTGGACCTTGGGTAAGCGGGTGCGGACCAAGGCGCAGCAGTTTTCATGATGGTGATCAGTCCACAGGATGACACTTCCGTCCGGCTTCAACTGCATCGAGTGCAGGTCGAAGGAACCCACTTTCCTGGCCAGCGGGCGGCCGCCGCTGATCAGGCTTTCCGCGGTCAGATCAAGATCGGCTTTGGATACCAGAAATCTCGCCCGCAGCGGAATCTGAGTGCAGGCAATCACGGACAGGATTGCAGCAAAGATGCATGACCAGACCCGGCTGCCGGTCACCAATCCAGGGCGTCCGATGCAGAAGGCCCCAGCCACGATGGCGAAGAGGGCTCCCGGCACCGCCAGCAGGATCGGTGAAAAACGCACCAGCCAGCCTTCAGCCGAGGCGATCACAACCAGAAGACAGGAGCCCCCCCATAACCATGCGCCGATCTTCATTCAGGCACCTGGGCAGGATAGGGGAATAGGTTGAAAGGCTGGAACCCGGATAGGTTTTTCATCTCGGTGAATTTCTGGAATGTTAGAAAGACCACATCATCAGGCAATCAATTAAATTGATATTTAAAAGTCTGAGAAACCACAGTTTTCTTGCGCAGTAATGACATCATGTTTCCTTTCAGAGGACTGGTATGGTCACGGAATGATGGCCAGTTGACGTCATCGCGGGGATGGTTCGATTCATACAGCAGACCCAACTCGATGCTGCCGTAAACACTTAGCGAGGCAACGTGTCAGCGGAAGCTGAAGACGTCTTTTTATGCAGGGATGCGGTCACTGATCTGCCGCTCCGTTTTCCTGTGACTTCTTCAGGCCGGACCAGACTTTCGTGAGGTCGGGAAATGAATCGCGACCATCGTACTTCAGACCGAGAGCGCGGAAACGTCCGTCCAATTCCTGCGGGGAGCCGACTGCCAGCAGGATCAAAGCCTCGCCCTCGCCCCGGACGGCAAGGCCATCGCCGTCGGTCTCCACATCCGACTCGAAGGGCAGCACCCAGACCCGCCGCCCCTTTGAGTCCAGCTCACGGCGATCCTTGATCCGGTAGGCATGGCTCAGGAGGCTGACGCGGAAGTTGAGCGCGCCGGGCTTGTCGGCCAGCAGATGCACGACCAGCAGGGACTCGGTTTTGGAGAGGAGCACTGTTTCCGTGACCCGGGCTCCGTTCTTCACGAAAGAAGTGGTGGCGATCCCCGTGGACCGGTCCAAGGAGCGCTGGTAGCCGGTCACCTGCTCGTTGTTCAGCCAATTCAGGACGAGGCAATCAATCTGCGGGCTCACACAGTCGAAGCCCGGACTGGCCCGGAACATCGCGATTCGTTCCAGGCGGGTGTCGCCGAACACCCGGGCACCCCAGGGGCCACCCCTCAGCGCAAAGGCATGACGCCAGTCCTTCGCCGGCTGGCGGTCCCATTGCTCAAACGGGTCCGCCGCCCGCGCGGTCAGCATCAGGAATGGAAAAACAAGCCACTTCAGCATCTTGAGAGGCAGAATCTACGGGCCGATCTGGATGGAAATCCCGACAAAACCTCACTTTCTCGAGAAGAAACAGCGTCGTTTTGCCTTGCCAATCCGCGCGTGGTCCCGTATTTCTCCCGCCCCTTCACGCGCCGCCAAAGCACCAACGGAAAACCAGAGGGGATCAACCATGCGGTGGGTTTTCCAACAATCGTCCGACCTGAATCAAGGCGGAACACCCCTATGATCAACGAACTCATCAGCGAAATGGTGGACGCCGGCGTCCACTACGGCCACCAGACCAAGAAGTGGAATCCGAAGATGAAGCCTTACCTCATGAAGGACAAAGGCGGCATCTACATCATCAATCTCGAAAAGACCGTCCAACAGCTCGACAAGGCCTCGGCGTTCCTTTCCGACCTCGCCAGCAAGGGCAAGAAGATCCTTTTCGTCGGCTGCAAGCGCCAGGCTCAGGACGCCGTCCGCGAAGCCGCCGAAGCGACCGGCCAGTATTACGTCAACCACCGCTGGCTCGGCGGCATGCTCACCAACAGCGCCACCGTCCGCAAGTCGATCGAGCGTCTCCGCTACCTCGAAACCATCGAGAAGCAGCCGGAGTTCAAGGCGATGTCCAAGAAGGAACTCGCCGCCCTCGGCCGCGAGCGTGAGAAGCTTCTCCGCAACCTCAAGGGTGTCCGTGGACTCGATGCCAAGCCGGATGCAGTCGTCATCGTCGACTCCGCCCGCGAAACCATCGCCGTTGCCGAAGCCCGCCGTCTGGAAATCCCGATCGTGGCCATCGTCGACACCAACGCCGACCCATCGGTCGTCCAGTATCCGATTCCCGCCAACGACGACGCGATCCGCTCGATCCGCATCGTCCTCCAGAACCTGGTCGACTCCATCGTCTCCTCCAAGGCCTGACCCTTTTGTCACGCGGGCGGCCTGGCAACCCCACGGCCGCCCGTTTTCATTTCCACCCACCACACGCATTTTCCCATGATCACCGCCACTCTCGTCAACGATCTCCGCAAGAAGACCAACGCAGGCATGATGGACTGCAAGAAGGCCCTCACCGAAACCAACGGTGACATCGAAGCCGCTGTGAAGCTGCTCCGTGAAAAGGGCATCGCCAAGTCCGCTTCCAAGTCCGACCGCGAAGCCACCGAAGGCATCATCACCGCCCGCGTCAGCGTCGACGCCAAGTCCGGCGTGCTGCTCGAAGTCAACTGTGAGACCGACTTCGTCTCCAGAAACGACCAGTTCCAGGCCTTCGTGGCCGAGCTCGCCGATGCCGTCGCCGGCAGCGGTGCCGCCGATCACGCCGCGGCCCTCCAGGCTCCGCTCGAAGACTCGACCGTCGAGGACTCCGTCAAGGCCCGCGTGCTTTCCGTTGGTGAGAACGTCCAGTTCCGCAAGTATGTCCGCTTCGAGGTCGCCGGTGAAGGCGCTGTCGCCTCCTACATCCACATGGGTGGCAAGGTTGGTGTGCTGATCGAAGTCGGCACCACCAAGCCGGAAACCGCCGGCACCGATGGCTTCCGCGAGCTCATCAAGGATCTCACCCTCCACATCGCCGCCTCCGCGCCGCGCGGACTTTCCCGCGACGACATTCCGGCCGAAATCGTGGAAGCCGAGAAGGACATCTTCCGCGTCCAGCTCGCCGACTCCGGCAAGCCCGCCAACATCATCGAGAACATCCTCGTCGGCAAGATGGCCAAGTTCTTCTCGGAGAGCTGCTTCCTGGAGCAGGGCTTCGTGAAGGACCCGGACACCACGGTCGCCAAGCTGGTCGAAGCCAAGGGCAAGGACCTCGGCGACACGCTGACCGTCCGCCGCTTCGTCCGCTTCGGACTCGGCGAGTGATCGTGGCGGCGCTTTCCAAGCGCCAAGCCAACTCTTCCCAAAACGCCCGCTTCCGAATGGAGGCGGGCGTTATTCGTGAAAGCTTGATTTGATGAATATTTCAGGTAAACTTTCATCAAATTTGCCCCATAAAAGATGAGAATCACTGTCGATGTGGATGAAAAAAAGGTAGGCTCGATCCTTGAGCTGACCCGGCAGAAGAAAATGTCTCCGGCGGTGGCGATGGCCTTGGATGAGTTTCTGGAATTCAAGCAACGCCAAGCCTTTATTGCCAAGGTGATGGCGGGGAGAACCGACTACGAGACTTCGAATGAAGAAATCGAGGCACTTGCCCACACGGAGCCATGACGGTGCTGATCGACACCTCGGCGTGGATCGAATTTTTCCGTCGCCAGGGAGATCCCGCGCTCAAATCAGGAGTGGCGGATTTGATCGCTCTGGGTGCGGCGGCTTACACTTGTCCGGTCAGGTATGAACTGGTGCTGGGCGCGAGGCCGAAGGAATTGCCGGACTTGAATCAGGCCTTGGGATTTTCAAATCGGGTGGTCACGACGCCGGCCCATTGGGATCGGGCTGCTGATCTTGCCGGGGAACTACGGGTGAAGGGACTCAACTTTCCGGCCTTGGATCTGCTCATTGCGACGGTGGCTTCCGCAGAGAAACTTCCGCTCTTGGCGCGCGATGCCCATTTCTCGGCGATCCGGGATGCGGTGCTGCCGGACTTGATACTGGCTTGAGTTCAGGGATTCATGAATTTCACGGGCGAGCCGCCCGTGCCCCTCTTGCCCTCTTGCCCTCTTGGGGAAGATCACTCCGTGCTCTTCGCTTCGTTCCAGGCGTCGTCCATTTGCTCCGGCGTGGCGGCGTGGAGGGTGAGGCCTTGTTCGGTTAGAATCTTCTCCATGACGGCGAAGCGTCGTTCGAACTTGTCGTTGGCGCGAGCCATGAGGATTTCCGGATCGGCGGAGCGGAAGCGGGCGAGGTTGACGACACTGAAAAGCAGATCGCCGATTTCCTCGGAAACGGCATCCAGTTCCTGAGCGTCGATCGCGGCCTGCACCTCGTGGAGTTCCTCGCGGATCTTGGCGATGACGCCGGTTTCCGTGGGCCAGTCGAAGCCGACCTTGGCGGCCTTTTTCTGAAGCTTCGCGGCGCGGGGCAGGGCGGGCAGGCCTTTGCCGACACCGTGAAGGAAGGGCTTTTCCTCATCGCCTTTTTCGGCGCGCTTGATGGCGTCCCATTGGGCCAGCACGGCGTCTGAAGTTCCGGCGGAGCTGTCGCCGAAGACATGGGGATGGCGGTGGACGAGCTTGTCGGAAATGCCGCGCGCGACGTCGTCGAGGTTGTAGCGACCAGCCTCTTCGGCGAGCTCGCTGTGGAAGACGACCTGAAGGAGGACATCGCCGAGTTCTTCCTTCAAATGCTCGTGATCCTGGCGGGTGATGGCGTCGACGGCTTCGTAGGCTTCCTCGATGAGATTGGAAACGAGGCTCTCATGCGTCTGATCGGCATCCCAAGGGCAACCGCCCGGCGCGCGGAGGCGGTGCATGATGGCGCGGAGGCGTTCCAGTTGCCGCCCGTTGTCGGGGCAGTCGATCATTTCGGCGTCGTTCATGACGGATGGTTTTCGGAAGCTTCCCGGAGCAGGTCGCGTTCCTCGTCGGTGAGGCTCTGGAAACCGTGCTGGCTGATTTTGTCGAGGATGCGGTCGATCTCGGTGGAAGCCTCGAGGTCGATGGTGGTGCGAGGGCGGAGTTTCGCGCTCCAGGCAGGAGCGGGGCCGGGGCTTGGGCGTTTGACGCTGCGCAGGCGGGTCGTGCCACCTTTTCCGAGGAGAATGGGAAACTTGACGAGGAGGAATCCGAGGATCGCGCCGCCAAGGTGACCGGCTTCACCGCCTTCGTTGCCGCCGAGGCTTAGGAGGATGGAGCCGACCGCGATGGCGAGGACGACCATGGCAAGGGTGCGGATCGACATTTCGATCGGTGGAAACAGCAAGGCCACCCGAAGATTCGGCGCGATCACGGCGACTCCGATCAGAATGCCATAAATGCCGGCGGAGGCGCCGACGAGGCCGCTTTGGTAGCTGTCCGGCAGGATATGGGTGAAGACCAGCAGCGAGAAGAAAGCCGCACCGGCTGCGCCGCAGAGGAGGTAGAAGATTGAGAAGCGGCGGCTGCCCCACCAGCGTTCCATCCACGGGCCGAAGAAGTAGAGGCCGATGCTGTTGAAGGCGACGTGGGCGAGGTTGTCGTGAATGAACTGGAAGGTGAGGAATTCCCAGAAGTGGCCTTCGAAGAGAGCGCTCTGAATGGCAAATGCTCCGAACTGAGCAATCGGACCGTAAATTTCGGTGTCTGATTTCTTGAACAAATCGAACAGAAAGATCCCGACGTTCAGGAAAATCAGCCATTTCGTCACCGGCGGCAGCGAGGGCGTCGCGGCGCGTTGTCGGGTGTAATCTCGGTCGGAAGTTCCCATCTGGCTGGGCGTTACCACGCGAACTGGCCTCCCGCAAGTCCGGCAAGCTCCCACGGGTGGTCGGGGATCTTTCAAGGATTCCGCGAAAGACCAATGAATTCGGTTTGTTTGGAAGTGGGATCTTCATGTCGCCCGATGATCAAAATTTATCGACCATCCGGCGGGCACGGCATGCGGGGTGCTAAAAAGAACGAGTTGTTTCACCCCTTGCCAAATGAATACCATGAACGATGCCACACGACCTAGTACCTACCCGGATGACCGGAGCATCGAGCCCGAACTGGTGTTGGAAGACACCTGGGATCTCGATGAAGTTTCCGCCGTCATCCGGTCGAAGAGCGATCACGAGGCGACGCCCGCCTTTCTTTTTCTTGGGAAAAAGGAAGCCGGGCTTCTCCGCGACTATCTCGCAGAAGTCTTCGGAACCGACGCTGTCTCGACCTTGAGGGATACCTATTTCATGGGCCTCGAGGTGATTGAAATCGAATGCGAGTCCTTCTTCCTCACAGGCGGCCGCAAGACCATCCGTACGCTTCAGGACCCGATCTCGCGGCGTCCTGCCTGGCGTGATCGTGGGACGGATGCACGCTGGCAATTCCGGCTTTGAAAGAAGCCTGACTCCACTCCGTAACTGATTTCGGTTCCACTGAGGAATCGTCCCGGGCGGCCACCGCCTGACGTCAATTGGCGCCAGGCGACGGCCGCCCAGTTCATTTCCGGGGCTAGGGCTTGGCGGTGTGTGGCGGATGGGAATCGTTTCACTTGTACGCGGACTCCGCTTATTTCGAGAAAAACACCGCAATTTGTCCATGGCGTTGCGTTGTCGCCCCCTACGCCTTTCAATGATCCCGTGATGAAAGAAAACGTTCCGACTTCCCACGACGCCCTCCGGAAATGGGTCGATGAAATGACCGCCCTGTGCACTCCGGACTCCGTCGAGTGGTGCGATGGTTCCCAGGCCGAATGGGATCGGCTGACCGAGTTGCTCGTCGTGAAAGGCACGCTGACGCGGCTCAATCCTGCGAAGCGCCCCAACAGCTTTCTTGCCCGCTCCACACCGTCCGACGTGGCCCGCGTGGAGGACCGCACCTACATCTGCACGCGGCGTCGTGATCAGGCCGGTCCGACGAACAACTGGATGCAGCCGGATGAGATGAAGACGCTGCTGACCGGGAAATTCCGCGGCACGATGAAGGGTCGCACGATGTATGTGATCCCGTTCTGCATGGGGCCGATGGATTCGCCGCTCGCCAAGATCGGCGTGCAGGTGACCGACAGCGCCTACGTCGTGCTGAACATGCGGATCATGGCGCACATGGGGAAACACGTCCTCGACCGCCTCGAACAGGAAGCCGACGGCTCTCTCAAAACGAAGCGCGATGGAGCGGGCCGGTTCATTCCCTGCCTGCATTCGGTCGGCGCGCCGCTCGAAGCAGGACAAGCGGACACGTCCTGGCCCTGCAGCGAGGACAAGTACATCGTCCACTTTCCCGACACGCGTGAGATCTGGTCGTTCGGCTCCGGATATGGTGGCAATGCCCTGCTTGGGAAAAAATGCCTCGCCCTGCGGATCGCCTCGAACATCGCCCGCGAGCACAACTGGATGGCGGAGCACATGCTGATCCTCGGCCTGGAGTCCCCGGAAGGCGTGAAGACCTATGTGACCGGCGCGTTTCCCTCGGCTTGCGGAAAGACGAACCTCGCGATGATCGTGCCGCCGAAGCAGTACCTCGACGCGGGCTGGAAGACGACGATCGTCGGCGACGACATCGCCTGGCTGTGGCCGCATGAGGACGGACGCCTGCACGCGATCAATCCGGAAACAGGCTATTTCGGCGTCGCGCCGGGGACCTCGTATGACACGAACCCGATCGCGATGGAGTCGATGACGGAAAATTCGATCTTCACCAATGTCGGACTCACCGATGATGGCGATGTCTGGTGGGAAGGTCTCACGAAAGAGCCGCCGGCGCATCTGATCGACTGGCTCGGCCAGGATTGGACGCCGGACTGCGGCCGCAAGGCCGCACACCCGAACGCGCGCTTCACCGCGCCGGCGAAGCAGTGTCCGACGATCGACCCCGATTGGCAGAACCCGGAAGGCGTGCCGATCTCCGCGATCATCTTCGGCGGACGTCGTCCGGACACGATGCCTCTCGTTTACCAGGCTTTCAACTGGTCGCACGGCGTCTACATCGGTGCGACGATGGGCTCGGAAACCACGGCCGCTGCGATTGGTCTGGCCGGTGGGGTGCGTCGCGATCCGATGGCGATGCTTCCTTTCGTCGGCTACAACATGGCGGGCTACTTCCACCACTGGCTGGAAATACGCCGATACATCAAGCATCTGCCGCGTATTTTCCACGTCAACTGGTTCCGCAAGGATGAGAACGGCAAGTTCCTCTGGCCTGGATTCGGAGACAACATGCGGGTGCTGGAATGGATCGTGAAGCGATGCCACGGCGACATCCCCGGCCACGAGCGTCAGATCGGCTGGACGCCCGAGTATCAGGACTTCAACACGGCTGGGCTGGAAGGGTTTGACCAGGAGCGTTTTGAAAAGTGCATGGCGTTCAACTCAGAGGAGTGGAAAGCGGAGATCCTCTCGCAAGGTGAACTTTTTCTGAAGCTCTACGATCACTTGCCGAAGGAACTCGTCTTCCAGCGCGAGCTGCTTGCGGCCCGATTGGCTTGAGTTTTCGAATGATCCCCAACTCCGGAGATGTTGATCCGGAGTTGAGGGATTTTTTATCGCGACGGTTTCATGGGAATGCGCTTTGGTGGTGAAAACCCATGAGACGTCTCCTGCTTGCACTGTGTTTTTCGCTCGTCGGCCATTCGGCTTCCCAGGCTCAGTCTGGGGCGCCAGCAGGCTCGAAATTTCCGGCGCTGGATGCCACGGTGCTCGATTCGGCGCTGTTCACGAAGAAGCTGGCGGACGTGATGGCCGTCTATCACCGCGAGGTTCCTGCGTCTGAGAAGGCTTTCCAGGAAAAGTTGAGGGAGAAGATGAAGGAAAGGGGAGTCGACCTTCCGGAGCAGGACCCGAGCGGCTTTCAATGGTTGAGCAGTCAGAAGGACGGACTGCGCGCCGAGCCGAAGGTCGTGGATCTGTTTGGCCAACGGGTGGGGGAAGTCGTCATCCGTGCGGGTGCGCCGGGGATGGTCGGCCCGGTGACCGTTTCCCTCTACAATCGCGGCGACGACGGGGAGATCAGCGCTCGGGTTCTCCAAGAGCAAGTGGAGGCCTGGAAGGGTCGGATCAGCACCGCCCTCGACAGCAAGGCGGAGCCCCGTGACCAGCGCGGCACCGTGGTGCTCACCGGCTGGATGTGGCGGAAAGGCCGCACGGCCTGGCTTCTGGAATCTTCTGTCAGCAAGGGCGACGAAGGCCAGCGCGCGGAATTCATCCGCTTGCGGATCGCCTCGCTCGATGCGCCGACGGGTGGCGGCAGCCAGCCCGCACGGCGTTCCGGTTTGACCGATCACGTGAAGAAGACTCCCGAGGGGGACGTTTATCTCGATGGCGTGCCGATGGTCGATCAAGGCCAGAAGGGCTACTGCGCGGTCGCTTCGGCCGAGCGGGTGGTCCGCTACTACGGGCTCGATGTTGACCAGCACGAGATGGCGCAGATCGCCAACACGAGCCAGATGGGCACCAGCATGGAGGAAATGGAAGGCGCCCTGAAAAGCGCCACCGGCAAGCTCCATGTCCGCACGACGAAGCAGTTCGATCTCGATCAGCGGCAGTTCATTGCCGACGTGAAGGCCTACAACCAGGAGGCCAAGAAAGCCGGCGAGAAGGAGTTCAACAACGAGCGCAACGTCTCGATCGTGAACCCGATGTACTTCTGGCAGGAGGCCAAGCCCGAGATCTTTCGCGACATCAAGACGAAGCAGGCCGGCTTCGATCGTTTCACCGGGAAGATCGAGGAATATGTCGATCAGGGGATTCCGCTTTGCTGGGCGCTGCAGCTTGGAATGTTCAAGGAGGATGGCATTCCCCAGAGTCGGGGTGGCCACATGCGGCTGATCCTCGGCTACAACAAGAAGACCAAGGAGATCCTTTACAGCGACTCCTGGGGCAAGGGTCATGAAATGAAGCGCATGCCCGCCGCCAACGCCTGGTGCATGACGATGGCCCTCTTCACGATGGCCCCGACGAAGTGAACTCGCATTCGGCAGTTGCCGCGACAGGCCGGGGGCTCACCGGGAGGAAAGCACACGACCTGCCGCGGACCATCCGCTAACCACGGGAATCCGCTTGTGGCGATGAGACAGCTTGCGTCTCGATCGCACACGAAAGGGTCACTGGACGCAGGGGAATGCTAGGACCGGGTCCGAAGACCCGATCCATCACGCATTCAAGAACCACAAGCGAACCAAGAGAAAACACAAGAGAATGACAGCGCATCGCGTGCCAGTTTTGGTGTTTCGAGTTCAGTGATCATGGTTCCATCGTATCAGGGTTTGGAGTTGTCACAAAGGCAACGGGTTGCGTGGTAGAAAAAAGTCTCCACCTTGCGCCATGATCTGCCCGTCGATCCGGATTGGTGCCCTTGAGCAATTCACCGCATTCATGGAAGTCCTGCCGCTCTATGCGCGGGACCGAAACAAGGTAGTTCCGGGCCATGCGGCGGTGTCGAAGCTGTCACCCGCGATCCGGCACCGCTTGATCGACGGCGTCGAGTTGAGCCGATCTGCGATGGCGCGATGGCCTGTGAGCCGGATTGAAAAGTGGCTCCAGGAAATCTGGTGGCGGCAGTATTGGAAGGCATGGCTGGGCAGCAGGCCTGACGTGTGGTCGAGCTACCGTCAGCGGCTGGAGCAATCGTGGCCGCAGGACATCCTGGCGCGCAGTTCGTCGATCGAAGCGGCCGAGTCAGGAAACCCGATCATCGATGGTTTCGCGCGGGAGCTTTCCGAAACCGGCTACCTCCACAATCACGCCCGGATGTGGGTCGCGGCGTGGTGGGTCCACGAGGAACGACTGCCCTGGGAACTCGGCGCGGCGTGGTTTTTCCGCCATCTCCTCGACGGTGATCCGGCCGCGAACACGCTTTCATGGCGCTGGGTGGCGGGTTTGCAGACGCCGGGGAAAACGTATCTCGCGCGTCGCACGAATTTGGAGAAATACCTCGATCCCGATTGGCTGGCGCAGCGGGCCGAGGGACTGGCCGCCTTCGAGTCGCCCGAAGCGCTGCTGTTGGAAATGCCCGTGCTTTCACCGCCGACATCTTTTCCAGAGCCGGTCTACGAGTTCGATGATTCCATCGCCACCG
>JANOKL010000256.1:0-1285 GCA_031419215.1 Luteolibacter sp.
CCTCCTACTGATACGCACACCACCACGCATCGCGGCACATGGCTATCAATGAGACTCCCGGTCCCATCTGGACTGAGAAGTTCCGTGAGCGCTCACCACACGAAAGTAGCGGCATTACAAACCCGAAATGCCCGGCTTTGCGTGCAGCACCTTGCGCGGATGGAAATCCCGGTTACACTCGGCCCGTCCCGAAACCGCTTCATTTCCCATGGTCAGCCACGCCCCTGAAATCACTACCACCGACTACGATGTCGTCATTCTTGGCGGCGCCTTTTCGGGCTCCTCCATGGCCCTGCTCCTGAAGCGCGCAAGGCCGGAAACGAGGATCCTCATCATCGAGAAATCCGAGGAATTCGATCGCAAGGTTGGCGAATCCACCTCGGAGGTCGCCGGCTGCTTCCTGACCCGCGTGCTTGGCTTTTCCAACTACCTCGCCTGCCACCACTTCCAGAAGCACGGCCTGCGGATGTGGTTCACTGATCCGGCAAAAACGAACGAATGCCCGAGCTCTTGCAGCGAGATCGGACCCTTCTCCCAAGTGCGGATGCCAACGTTCCAGCTCGACCGCTCAAAGCTCGACCAGCACATGCTCGAACAGGCCGTCGCCGAGGGCTGCACCCTCATCCGGCCCGCGTCGGTGAAATCCTTCGAGTTGAACGGCGTGAATCGCAACACGGTCACCTACAAGGCCGACGGCGAAACACGGACCATCACCGCCGGCTGGGTCGCGGATTGCTCAGGGAAAGCCTCGCTGATCTCCCGCAAGATGGGCAACTTGCGCAGCCTTCCGGAGCATCCCGTCCACTCGATGTGGGTGCGCTTCCGCAACGTACGCTGCCTCGATTCCCACGAAGCCCGCGTCCTGGCACCCGGCCTCAAGGACGGCACCTTCGTCGCCCGCGCCAGTGCCACGAACCACCTGATGGGCCACGGTTGGTGGTCGTGGATCATCCCGCTTTCAAATGGCGATTTCTCGGCAGGTGTCACCTGGGACGAGCGCATCTTCACTCCGCCTTCGGAGGGATCCATCGGCGAGCGGGTGAAGACCCACCTCACTTCGCATCCCATCGGCAAGCTGATGTTTGAGAATGCCGAACCGCTGGAACTTGATGCCCGCAGTTTCAAGCACCTCCCCTACTACAGCACGCAGGCTGCAGGCGATGGTTGGATCCTTGGTGGCGATGCCGCCGGGTTCATGGACCCTCTCTACTCACAGGGCCTCGATTACTGCGCGCACTCTGTTTACTGCGCCCACAAGATCCTCCTGAAATCCCTCGGCGGCGAG
>JANOKL010000257.1:0-10990 GCA_031419215.1 Luteolibacter sp.
CACAACCGGCTCTTCACTCTTGCCTTCGAGGCCCTGCTCGACGAGGCGCATGGAAGCTGTGTGCTGAGAGATCCTGCGATGTCCGGCAAAGTAGCCGACGCACTGCGGCACTTCCACGGGGAGCGCTACGCTTTGGATTGCTTCGTGGTGATGCCCAACCACGTCCATGTGCTTTTCCGGCCGCTCGGGGAGAACCGGCTGGAGGACATCGTGGGATCATGGAAGCGCTTCACGTCGCGGGGGATCAACAAGGAGCTGCGGCGAGAGGGTGCGCTTTGGCAAAGGGAATACTGGGACCGTCTGGTGAGAAGTGAGCGCCACTTCCGATGGGTGCGTGAATACATTGACCGGAACCCGGAGAAGCTGCCGCTTGGGACGTTCCGACTCTGGGAGTATGGAGAAGGGGTTTGAAACCCCTTTTGCACAGGATCGAGTGGCTGCTAGTGATGGAAGAAAGGGGATTTAATCCCCTTCTCCGCATTTATGCGAGCGATGGCACGCGGACGTTGGGATCGGTCTCAAGGGTGTAGTCGACACCCGCGAGCCCGAAGCCGAAGAGGCGCAGGAAGGAGGTTTCGTAGCCATCGACGTCGGCGAGCGAGAGCAGGTTTTTCGTGTCGACCTTCGCCCAAAGCTCATCGATCTCGCCCTGGACTTCGGGAGTCATTTCCCAGTCATCGAGTCGGATGCGTCCGGCCTCGTCGGGCTGCGGGCTGCCGTTGCAGAGGCGGTCGCGGAAGAGGCGGTCCATCTGCTCGATGGTGTCCTCATGGCTGCCCTTGGCCTTCATGATCTTGTAGAGCAGGGAAATATAAAGCGGCACCACCGGGATGGCGGAGCTGGCCTGGGTGACGAGGGCCTTGTTGACCGAGACCCACGCTTTCCCGCCGAGGCTGGCGAGCTTTTCATCGAGGGCACGCTGGGCGCGTTCGAGGTCTTCCTTGGCGCGACCGATGGTGCCGTTCTTGTAGATCGGCCAGGTGACTTCCGGCCCGATGTAAGAGTAGGCGATCGTGGTGACGCCAGCGGCAAGCACGCCGGCGTCCTTGAGCGCGTCGAGCCACATTTCCCAATCCTCGCCGCCCATGACGGAAATGGTTTGGGCGATCTCGTCATCGTTCGCAGATTCGATGGTGACCGAGTCGACGACCTTGGTGGTGGTGTTGAGGTTCTTGTTGGTGTAGGTCTGGCCGATCGGTTTCAGCACCGACTTGAGCACCTCGCCGCTGTCGGGATGGACGCGGCGCGGTGAGGCGAGGGAGTAGATCACGCAGTCGACCTGGCCGAGGTCGGCCTTGATGGCCTCGATGACCTCGCGCTTCATTTCATTCGAAAAGGCATCGCCATTGAACGAGCGGGCATAGAGGCCGGTAGCGGCGGCTTCCTTTTCGAAAGCGGCGGAATTGTACCAACCCGCGGTACCGGTGCGCTTCTCCTCGGCGGGCTTTTCAAAGAACACGCCGATCGTGGCGGCTCCGCATCCGAAGGCGGCGGCGATGCGGGAGGAGAGCCCGTAACCAGTGGAGGAGCCAACCACCAGAACCTTCTTCGGGCCGTTGGCGATGGAGCCGCGACCTTTCACGAGGGCGATCTGGTTGGCGACGTGCTGGGCACTGCCTTCCGGGTGGGCGGTGGTGCAAATGAATCCGCGGATCTTTGGTTCGACGATCATGGTTGAGGGAGGGTAGGCACGGGGACGGGGGACCCGAAAGAGGAAAGATGGGCGCTCACAGGGCGGCGGTTCAGGCGCTTTCGCTCAACTCGATCAGGCGGGAAATCTCGGTTTCCAGTTTCTCCAGTAGCTCCGGATCAGTCGTCTTCTTTCCCTCGGCGGTGGTGATGTAAAGGGTGTCCATCGCGACGCCTTTCTCGGTGCAAATGCGGGCGTGGGCGGTGGTGAGACCGTGGGCGTTGATCGTGCTGAAAAGATCGTGCAGCAGGCCGATGCGGTCGAGCGCCTGGATCTCGATGGTGGTGCAGGTCGGATGCAGGTCATTGCTGACATAGGCGCGCACCGGCACCTGGATGCCGCTGTCGCTGCGGGGTTTCAGGAAATTAGCCTTCCGCTTCAGATACTTTTCGGGCTCGTAGGTTTCGGCGCGGAGGATGGACTCGTAGACCTTGAGGAAGCGCTTGCGCACTTCGAGATCGGAGACCGGCTCGAAGTTCGTGGTGCAGACGCGGAACAGGTCGATGACGATGCCATCGGTGCGCGTGAAGAAGTCGGCGGAGAGGATGTTGATCTGCTCGGAGGCGATGGCGCAGCAGATCTTTTCCAGCAGCAGCGGCTTGTCGCGCGTGGCGATGACGAGCTCGGTGTAGCCCTTTTCCGACTGGTCGATCCACTTGATGCAGGTCGCGAAAGAGTCGCCGCTTTCCTTATCCTGCCGGAGGAAATGCCGCACCGTGCGGACCTGCGTCACCACCTGAGTGGCCTCGCGGAAACGGAAGGCGGCGGGTGGGGTGCGCTTGAAGTGCGTCTTGATCTCGTCATGGTAATCCTCGCGCATCTGGCCGATGACGGCGTCGCGGAGTTCAGCGCGATCCTTGTCGAGGATCTTCGAGTAGTTCTCCTTGCCCTCCGCGAGGAAGCTCCGCGTTGCGGAGTGGAGTTGCCGCATCAGCGCCTCCTTCCAGCCAGTCCAGGCATCGGGCGCGGTGCCGTTGGTGTCGGCGAAGGTGAAGAGATAGAGCGCGTCGAGACGGGCGGAGGTTTTCATGATCGCGGCGAACTCGGCGACCACATCAGGGTCCTCGATGTTCCGCGTGGTGGCGGTGCGCCAGAAGGTGAGGTGGTTGTCCACCAGGAACATGATCAAGGAGCGACGCGTCCCATGGATCTGGAGGCGATTGCAGAGTCGCGAGGCCAGCATCGCCGAGCCGTCGATGTGCTCGCGCACGTTTTCCGCGCGACCGGTATCATGCAGGATAACGGCAAGATAGAGCGCGTAAGGATCCTCAATCTCATGCAGCAGACGTTGAAATCCACGCAGCTTCGGGTCCTCCGTGCCGACCAGCGCGTCGAGCTGCTCGATGCAGCGCAGCGTGTGCTCATCGGCCGTGTAGCGGTGGAAAAACTCGTGCTGTACCAGGCAGTCGAGTGCGCCGAATTCCGGCAGGTAGCGACCGAGGAATCCCACCCGGTGCATCAGTCGCAGCGTGCGGCCGACATCGCCCTTTCGCTCAAGAATCGCCTGGAAGGTCTCGCGGTTGACCTTTGCGTAGCGGAAAGGTCGATCGATCTCCTCCCAATGCGCCTTCACCAGCTTCCGCATCGGCGGGCTCAATCGCAGGCCGCGCACTTGGCAGTGCTGGAACATCCGCATCATCCGCTGCTGGTCGTCCTTGAAGATGTCCTGGTTCGCCGGATAGATGCGGCCTTCGCGGGCAATGAATCCATCGAACTCCTCACGCGCCTTTTTCCGGAACATCAGGAATGACTTCAGCCCGGTGTCGGAAAGATCCTCTTGCTCGATCTGGAAGATCTCCATCAGTGAACTCGTGTGCTGATAAAGATTCCGCGTGTGGCGGTAGTAGTCGCGCATGAACGCCTCGGTGCGCCGCAGGATGCTGCGCTGCGGGTAGGCGAAGTTCGTGGCCACCACGCCCTGGAGCTGCAGCGTGAGTTGATCGGTGCCCTTGCGGGTGTGATAATGGAGCTCGTTGCGGACGCGGTGGACGAAGTCGTAGGCCTCCTCGATCTCCTTGTAGGCGATGTGGGTCAGCAGCCGATCCTCGACGAGATCCTTCAGATCGAACGAGCCGCGCTTCACCCGCTGGACCCAGCGGATGTTGTGGTAGTCGCGCAGGCCGCCGCAGCTTTCCTTCACGTTCGGCTCTTGGAGGAAAACGGTGCGCGAGGACTTCTGATGTCGGCTGCGCAGATCCTGACGACGCATCTGGAAAAAGGCGTCCTGGCCCTTGACGATGCAGTCCTTGTTGAAACGCAGCTCGAACTCTTTGAAAAGCTTTGCATCGCCCGCCAGGAAACGCGCATCGATCAGCGCCGTCTTGTTCTCCTGATCGGCCTTCGCCTGCTCGATGCACTCCGCGATCGAGCGGCAGGCATGGCCCACCTTGAAGCCCACGTCCCACAGCAAATACAGGATCTTCTGCACTGCCTCCTCCAGCGGCTTTGGCAATCGATTGGAAGCACGTGGCAGCAGGAAAAGCAGGTCGATGTCCGAGCGTGGATTCAGCGTGCCACGACCGTAGCCACCGATTGCCACCAGCGCGAGAGCCGGGAGGTCGCCTTTCGCATCCGCCAGCGTCATGTCGAGTACCGAGGCCAGCACCACGTCGATCAGCTCCGCTCGCGCGCTGGCGATTTCCAGGCCACCGGCCCCGGAGCGGTGCTTCAGGAAGATGCGGTGTTCCTCGATCTTCATGAAGCGCTTGTAGAGCGCGATCCGCTCGGCCGGGGAAAGCTGCTTCTGGATCGAGGGCTTCAGCGTCTGCTTGGCATGGGCTTGAAGCGTCTTGAGGTGATTCGGCATCGGGTGTCGGGAAAAGGTGGGGACTTTCCCGCGCAGGTCAAGCCGTGGGCGAGCCAGCCGACCCTCCACCAGGGTGAAGCCGTGGGCACCGCGGAACTCCGTTCCCCGGGACGCGGTTCACCCTGAACGTCGCCAAGTCACCGTCAAAGATTGCCCTTCTTCACCTCGTCGAAGAGGTGTTCGCAGCCACGCCAGGCGAGGGCGAGGATGGAGATGGTCGGGTTCTTGAAGGGATTGCTGCAGAAGACCGCGCCATCGGCCACCATCACGTTCGGGCAATCCCAGAGCTGGCCCCAGGGATTGGTGACGCCGTCCTTCGCGGTGGCGCTCATGCGGGCGACGCCCATTTCGTGGTTTACCGAGCCACCGGCGGTCATGGCCTTGCGACCGTCGGTTTCCGGGGCCCTTGAAACGATGCCGCCAGCTCCTTCGATCATTTCGGCGAAGGTCTTCTGCATGTGGGCGGCCTGTTTGATCTCGTTCTCGCTCCACTCGAAGTTGAAGCGCGCAACAGGCACACCCCAGCGGTCCTTTCTCTGAGGATCGATCTCCATGAACGACTTCTCATTCGGGATCATTTCGCCACGGGCATGGAGGTCGATGAAGCTTCCGAAGTAGCGTCGGGCCTCCTGCTTGTAGCTGGTGCCGTAGCGGTTCCCGACGAGTCCGGAAATCTCGCCCGCGCTGCCGAGATCCGGCATCTGTCGACCGCCGCTCCAGGCCATGTAGTAGCCGCGCGGGACGCCGAGTTTCGTGGCGGCTTTCTGCCTCTCCGGCGTCCACGGCGCATAGGTGTGCATGGTGGAAACGCCGTCCTCGTTGTGAAGGGGAATGTTTTCCAGCGCTGGGATGCGACCACCGAGTCCACTGCCGGTGCTGTCGGTGAGCCAGCGGCCGAGGTGGCCGGTGGAGTTTCCGAGTCCGGTGGGAAAGTGCTTCGACTTGCTGTTGAGCAGGATGCGCCCGGTTTCGCAGGAGCTGGCACCGAGGATGACGAGCTTCGCCGAGACGTGCTCCTCGCGACCGGTCTTCTTGTCGATGAAATGCACGCCGGTGGCCTTGCCGCTGTCATCGACGCTGACCTCGCGGACATGCGCGTCTGTTAGAACGTCGAGATTGCCAGTTGCCAGGGCAGGGGGGATGAGGACGGTGGTGCTCTGGAAGTTCGCGCCGATGGAGCAACCGCGGCTGCACGAGGTGGCGTAGAAGCAGGCGGCGCGGCCGTTGAGCGGCTTGGTCAGGATCGCCATGCGCGAGGGGATCACCGGGATGCCGAGCTTTTTCCCGGCGCGCTGGAGCAGCAGTTCGTAGGCACGCGGCTTTGGGGCTGGCAGGAAATAGTCGCTGTCGGGATTGTTCTCCAAGCCCTCCTTTGATCCGAAGATGCCGACGAGCTGGTCGACCTTGTCATACCACGGCGAGATGTCGTCGTAGGAGATCGGCCAGTCGAAACCGAGTCCATCGGTGGAGCGCGGTTTGAAATCGAGCGGTCCCATCCGTAGCGATACGCGACCCCAATGGTTCGTGCGGCCACCGAGCATGCGACCGCGCCACCACATGAAATTCTGGTCGGTGGTCATCCGGTTGTCCGGCGCGGCCTCGTGCCAGTGGCCCTTCGATTTACTACGGACGACGTAGGGTTCGTCCGGCATCGCCCAGCCGCCGATGTTGGCGTGGAAGAAGCCGCCGGGCTTCTCCGGGGTGGAAGCACCGCGCAGGGGGGCGTCAGCGAAGCTCTGGAACATCGGGGTTTCCTTCGTCGGCTCGTAGTTGCGACCGGACTCGAGCATCAGGACCTTGGCTCCTTTTCGAGCCAGCGCCCACGCGGCCATGCCGCCTGCCGCGCCACTGCCGACGACGATGGCATCGTATTGTTCCGCGCGAGTTCTGGAAGTGTTGAGAAAGGGCATGGGTCAGAGTCCGATGTGTTTGAGTGCTTCAGCGGATGGTCCGGCGAATTCGAGGCTCGGCAGGTTACCGGTGTAGCCGAGGGCTTTCCAGCCGTCCTGGGTGGTGAAATAGCCGGCTCCGGCCCGATCGCGGAAGGTGCGGAAGAACTTTCCGGCTGCCTTGTTTTGAGGTGAGCCCTCGACGAAAATGGAGTCGAGAATGGCGGTCTGTTGGGCAGGCTTGAGGTCGGCAAATGGGCTGCCGTTCACCCGTTTCGATTCCTTGTCCAACCACTCCAGCCCAGGCCGGATCACGTCGCGGTCGCGCACTTGGGTATCATAGGGAGCACTGATCCATTCATCGAGAAAATCGGGCACTCCGACCGCACTCGCAGCGGGTCCGAGCGCGTCTGCGGGAAGGATGACGTCGGCGAGAGCAGTCGCGGCTTTTTTCTCGGCCTCAGTCATCAAGCGCGGCCACGGGATTTCCTTCTTGAGAAGATCGGGATCGAAGCCGATGCGCCTCGCCTCATCGGAATAGACAATCCCATCAATCGAACCCAGCACCGCGGATGCGGCAAGGATGCGGCGGATGGCTTCGCGGCGGGAGAGTGGGGTCATGGGAAGTCTTGGCGATCGGGGCCGTGGAGGTTTTACACCCAAAGCAGCGTGATTGGATGAAATGGAGAATCCCATAAACGGGTTACTGGAAAAGCAAAAACCTGCCGGGCGGATCGCGCGGCAGGTCTTGGAAATCGGGAGCAGGCAGGCGTTTTCAGCCCAGCTTCGCCGTCAGTGTCTCGATCTCAGCCGAGAGTTCGCCCCAGCGCGAGTAAGCGTTCTCCAGACCTTGGGTTACGTTCGCTACCGCCTGGGTGGCCTGCCTGAACTGGTCGGGATCCCCGGCGACGGAGGGTTCGGAAAGATGGGCTGTTAGGGTGACTTGCGCGGCCTCCAGCTCGGCGATCTTCTTCTCAAGCGTGCCGAGTTCGTCTTCCAGAGGCTTGAGCACTTGCGTGCGCTTCTGTCGGTTCTCGGCATCGAGGCGGCGCTGGTCCTTGCGGTTGCCGGATTCCGCAGCGGGAGCAGCGGAAGGAGTGGGGGCAACGATCGGTTTGATGACCGGCTTGGCGTTGGCGAGTTTGGAAAGCTTCGGCCCGGCGGCGCGTTCGGCCTTGGCCTCCTCGGTGGTCTTTTCGAGGTAGTAGGTGATGTTTCCGACGAAGGTCCGTGGGGCTTCGCCGGGTCGGAATTCGAGGGTCTTGGTGACCAGCGGATCGAGGAAGTAGCGATTGTGCGAGACGATCATCACCGTGCCGGGGTAGTCGATCAGCGCGCGCTGGAGGACATCCTGAGACTGCATGTCGAGGTGGTTCGTCGGCTCGTCGAGGATGAGGAAGTTCGCCGGCTGGAGCAGCATGCTCACCAGCGCGACACGCGAGCGTTCACCACCGGAAAGAACGCCGACCTTCTTGAAGACATCGTCGCCACGAAACAGGAAGCAGCCTAACAGATTTCGTGCATGCGGGATGTTTTCTCGGGTGGCGGATGCCTCGACGGTCTGGAGGACGGTCATGTTGGGATCGAGTTCGTCGGCGTGGTTCTGGGAGAAGAAGGAGGTTGCGACCTTGTGCCCGAAGTTGTGAGTGCCGGTGTCCGGCGCTTCCTGCGCGGTGATCATGCGGCAAAAGGTCGACTTGCCCGCACCGTTGGGGCCGACGATGGCGATCTTCTCGCCGCGTGTGACCTCGAAGTCAAAGCCCTCAAAAACCTGGAGCTTGCCGTATCGCTTCGCGACGCCGTCGAGTTTCGCGACCGATTGACCGGACGCGGGCGGGGGAGGGAAACGGAACGACATCACGGCATCGTCCTGAAGCGGGGCGGGGATCCGCTCGATCTTGTCGAGCATCTTGACGCGGGACTGGACGAGCGTGGCCTTGTTCGCCGAGGCGCGGAAGCGGTCGATGAAGCGCTGGATTTCCGCGATCTCGCGCTGCTGGGCGGTGTACTGCTTGAGCTGGATCTCCTTCCGGACGACCGACTCGCGTTCGTAGTAGGAGAAGTTTCCGGCATACTCCTCGGCGCGTCCGTGATGGAAGGCGATGGTGCGGGTGCAGAGGGTGTCGAGCAGGCTGCGATCGTGGGAAATGAGGAGGATCGCTCCTGGGTAGCTCTTCAGGTATTCCTCGACCCAGATCTGCGTGCCGATGTCGAGGTGGTTCGTTGGTTCGTCGAGCAGCAGGGCTGCGGGTTCCTGGAGGAAGAGCTTGGCCATGGCGATGCGCATCTGCCAGCCGCCGGAGAACTCGCCGCAGTCGCGGGTGAAATCGGATTTCCGAAAGCCGAGGCCTTGGAGGACGCTCTCGATTTTCGGTTTCATGCGGTCGGGATCGACGTCGTCGAGCAGCAACTCCAGCTCACCGATTTCCTCAAGCAGGTCGCCATAAGGCGACGAACGCGGATCGAGCTTTTCCAGTTCGTTGGAAAGGCGCTCGATTTTTTCGCGCAGGGCGACCGTTTCCCCGAATGCGGACTCGGTTTCATCCCAAAGCGTGACGCCCTTCACGTGAATGCCTTCCTGAGGAAGATAGCCGATGCGGGTGCCCTTCGGCATGTGGATCTTGCCGTCGCTGGCCTGGATGATCCCGGCGATGCATTTCATCAGCGTGGATTTCCCCGCGCCGTTGTGTCCGGCGAAGGCGATGCGCTCCTTGGCCTGGACCGTGAAGGAGAGGTCGCTGAAAAGAACGCGGGCGCCGTATTCAACGCGGAGTGACTGGATCGAAAGCATGAGCGGCGGCAAGGTCTTCGGACGGGGCGGTCCGGTCAATCGGGAAGCGCGGAAACATCGGGCTTGTTAGAGCGAACGAGCGACCGTCCGGGCGCGGAGGAAAGGATCCAGCGAGGTGGATCCCTTCATTTTCCGGGATCTTTGGAGCATTCATTAAGATTTACTTAATATTCGACAAGGCGTAATGGCCGAATTTGTGACTCATATAAGCAAATCCGGAATGCTTCATAAGCGGCTAAAAATAAGTAATTTAGAACAAGATGGTTTAGGGGACGGAATTCTTTAGGCCCTCTACGCGATCATGTGGGATTGGCTCGGGTTGCTTGATCATCGGGCTTCTTGGGCAGTAAATCCACAGCGTCGGACCGCAAGGCCCTTCACCAAGTTGTTCCCCCCCAACTCCCCCCATGAAACTGAGTCTTCGGGCTGCCGCAACGGCACTCCTCATCACGTCTGCTACCCTCGTGCCGACCCGACTGGTCGCACAAGGCACCATTCCGTCCGTTCCGGTCGGGACCCTCTCCACGAACGCCACAGTGGTTCGTGCGGGCACTAAACCGACCCTGACCTGGAACATTACCTATCCCTCGGTCGTGAAGGACTATGTGACCGTCATGCCTCCCTCGACGGTGATTCCAAAGCAGACCCTGTACGTCGACGTTCGGGTGCTGGGAGCGGGTGTGACAGCCTCGCAATCGAATTCATCCAGCTTCAGCTACGTGCCGACCGAGGCCCAGTTGAAGTATGACAGCAGCTCCTACGGTCGGATTTTCTACGGAAAGAACACCGACGTGAATCCGAACACCATCGTCTACACCCGTCAGGTTCTGGCTGGAAAGCCGTTGAAGTTCGGCGGACGCTACTTCTATCAGAACAACTGGGGCACGAACTACACCTCGGACAGCGGCACCCAGAACGTCCGCACGCTCGTCAATGGCGACACGCCACCCTCCAACCTGCCTGCCTACAACGCACCGAGCCTCGAAAGCTTTCTCAAGCCATATCTTGATGCTTCCGGGAAAGTGAAGATCGGCCCGATGGACGTCATCGTCTACATGGAGCTGACCCACAGCGACTCGCAGAAGACCGACCCCGGCTACGATCTTCAGGACATGGTTCTTCTCGTCACCTTCCGTACCAATTGAGGCCATGAAGCTGAAATCCGTCACCACCGCAGCTGCCATCTTGCTGTCGGCCACCTTCGCTCGTTCGGAGGAGCAACCCGTCATGCGGGATGCGGCCACGCACGATCAGCTGACGAAAACCATGCAGCAGTCCCAGAAGGCGGATCCAATGAAAGGTCTGCCCGTTTCCAACGCGCCTGATGCTTCGCTCAACCTCCCGAAAGACCTCGTCTCGCAGTCGGATTTCATCTCCCTCGCCGGAGCCGCCACGCTCGTCCCCAAGCATGCCATCCTGAAGGTGCCCGCCGGCTACGCCGACCGTATCCGCTTTCAGGAAGGTTCCAGGATACTGAGCTGGACGGAGTTTTTCACGGCCAACCGCAACTGGATCACCACGATCGAAATCACCCCCGAGCAGGCGGGTGGAAAGGCTGCCTTGTCCAAGGACGCCGCCGACGTCATCGCCAAGTCCTCCAACTTGATCGTGGCGACCTACCGTGGAGGTCCGATCTCCCTGCTTCCCCCCAAGGCTCCGGCCGAAACCGCCAGCATCCGTCCATGAAAACTTTGCTCATCCATCTGACGGCTCTTCTCGGACTCTTGGCTTCGTGCGCATCGGCCCAGAGCTACACGAACTTCATCCGCCAGGTGCAGGGTGATACGGGTGTTCAATGGGACGCCACGGTCGCC
>JANOKL010000258.1:0-9726 GCA_031419215.1 Luteolibacter sp.
CGATGAGGACCCGTGTTTGATTGGAGGGAGGGAAGTCCTTGAGCTTGTCGTTTGACTCAGGGGAAAAGCGCCAAGCCTGTTTCGCGGGATCTTCCGAATCTCCGGTGGCGCAATCGACCTCGTCCGCGCCCGCCGACTTCAAGGCTGCTGCGAGGTAATTTGCCGTGTCCGCGAACTGGGTGAAGAGGATGAATTTCTGAGTGGGCGCTTCAACCTTGAGCAGCCGGATCAGGGCCTGAAGCTTGTAGTCCGCTGACGGAGGGATTTCACCGGAGTCGGTGAGTAATCCGCGCAGTGCAGAGGAGTCCTCCTTCAGATCTGCCAGCAGGGTTTTCTTGAAGACGTCGGTCCGGAGCCACTTGTAGCGTTTGGTCCTGTGACTGGCGATGGCCTTGTAAATCGCCTCGGCTTCCGAGCGGTAGTGGGACTCGTCCCATTTTCCGAGCGGTGGGAGCTGTTCCTCTCCGTCCTCGAGATCCAGTTCTCCATCGCCGAAGTCGTTCAGGCGGGTATCGAGAAGAGCCGCGTCCTGCTGGCCGATGGGCAACGGCAGTTTGTTCTCGAGCGCGTAGATTTCGATGTGATTGCGAAGGATGTGGCGATGGATGGAGAGGAGGAAGGCGTTGGCCGAACTCTCCAGGCGTTTAAAAAGATTGGTGCGGCAGAAGCCCTTCATGCGTTTGCCTGCACGTGAGAGGTCATCGAGGATCTGCTTTTCCGCAGGCGTTACGTCCGGAGGCTGGATCTCCTTCTTGTAAAGGCTGCGCCCGTAGCGTGGGAGATTGAGGTGGTCGATGATCTGAACGACTTCATCGCGAAAGAGCCGTGCGCAAGGATCTGCGGCATCATCGGGATCGGAGCGGAACTTGACGGAAACCGGCTTCCTGACCGGAAAGTACATCCGCTCGCCATTGGGAAGGGTGAGGTAGGAGAGGCCATTCCGCTCGTCCGTTTCGGCGTAGTTCTTGATGATGAACGAACGTGTCCGGCGAACGAGGAACAGGCGCATGATGTCACGCCAGTCGTCTGGATAGAGGCTTTTCTCGAACGCGCCCAGGGAAGACACCGGAGTGTTTGGGTTCTTCAGGGCGAAGTTTGACTCACCGACATCGCGGAGCATCGCCTCGGGGCGGATGCCGATGTCGTGCTGTTCGTTGAGAAAGAGCCGGAGCTGCGCTCCGAGATCGAGGTAGGTCTTGTTGTATGGAGTCGCCGAAAGGAGGATGACCTTGCAATCGTTCCGCGAGAGATATTCGTGGATCGCCTTGTAGGTTTTTCCTTCCTTGTTCCGGAAGTTGTGGGATTCGTCGATGATGACGAGTCGATAACGCGGCAGGTCGGCGAGATCGCGTTGGGCCACGCTCTGCGACATGACGTGCGGCGCGCGGAGTCCGAACTTCCGGGCATAGTCCTGCCACATCCGGGTGAGGTTCTTGGGACACAAGATCAGAGTTTCGAGCATCTGGTCATCCGACATCACACGTGCAATGGCGGATGCGACGCGGGTTTTTCCGAGGCCCACGACATCACCCACCAGGACTCCGTTGCGCTTGTTGAGATGACGGCAGGCAAGCTGAACAGCCTTTTCCTGGAATGGCAGAAGATAGTCCCGGATTTCCGCAGGCACGCGGAACTCCTTGATGCCCTCACGAGCATCCTGAGAGAGGTGCCAGGCCATTTTCAGATAGACATGAAACGGAGGCAGCAGCCTTTCACTGGCCCAGCTTTCCTCGATGATCTCGATCAGTTCGTCCGTGATGTCGAGGCAACGGGAATCATTCCAACGGCCCTCGAACCAGAGGTTCAGCTTCTTGGCGGCATCCTTATCGAGAACGTCGATGTTGAGTTCCCCTTGGCCCTTGAGGCCAGCCATCGTGAGGTTGCTGCTGCCGAGGTAGGCGATGATTGGATTGATCGTGTCCTTGCGGTGGGCGAGGTAGAGCTTCGCGTGCAGGGCGTGTTTCAGAAACAGTTTCACCTTGAGGCGACCCGATTTGAGCTGTTTTACCAATCGGCGGAGTCCGGCTTCGTCGGTATCGGTCGGGTAACCGATCGTGAGTTGTTTCCGGAATTCCTTGGCTGCGTCTTTTCGGAGCTTCGTGAGCCTTTTGTTGTCAGGGGCCTTTTCGGGATCTTCCGAGAGCCATTCCCTGAGTTGTTCGTGAGGCAAACGCTGCATGCCGACCAGAAGGCGTGCAGGTGGGGGAGCGTCCTCAGTCTCAGGCATTTCCCACCCGTTCACCACGTCATCGATGCAACGCCAGCCACGCAGGTTGAAATACCCGACACAGAAGTCCCCACGGAAGGCGAGTTTCAAGGCGGGCTTCAGGCCATTGCTTTCCTCACCATCGAGAAAAGGCGTGTCGATGTTGTCAAATACGGTGGGCATTCGAGCAGAGTGTTTTGTGCGGGCAACTGGTGGCGGAAGCTAAGCTAGAAGACGACTTTTTGTAGGTCAGGATCAATGGAGTGAACCCTAACGACTCCGCTGAAACGGCGGCGAGAGAAAACGGGGGAAGGGGGAGGGGTGGAGAGGTGGCGGCAGGCTGTCGAAATGGTCGGCCTGGGGGCGGGAATGCGCCGGCTCCTCAACAAGAAAAGCCGCCAGTGGCGGCAGATTCCCTCACGGGCATCGGAACCATTTGCTGTTCAGGCTTTGATCGCCGCGCATCTAAGGCCGCTCCATTTCAGGCCAACACCTTTTTCACCACATTTCCGTGGACGTCCGTGAGGCGGAAGTCGCGGCCCTGGGCGCGGTAGGTGAGCTGGGTGTGGTCGAAGCCTAACAGATGGAGGATGGTGGCGTGGAGGTCGTGGACGTGGACCTTGTCCTCGACGGCGTTGAAGCCGAGCTCGTCGGTTTTGCCGAGTTGGACGCCGCCTTTCACGCCACCGCCGGCCATCCACATGGTGAAGGCGTTAGGGTGGTGGTCGCGGCCGTCGTTGCCTCCCTGCACCATGGGCGTGCGGCCGAACTCGCCGCCCCAGATGATGAGCGTTTCATCGAGAAGGCCGCGCTGCTTGAGATCCGCTATGAGGGCGGCGCAGGGTTTGTCCACGTCGCGGCAGTTGTCCTCGAGCCCCTTTTTCAGGTTGAAATGCTGATCCCATGACTCGTGGAACAGCTCGACGAATCGGACGCCGCGCTCGATCAGGCGGCGGGCGAGCAGGCAGTTGTTGGCGAAGGATGCCTTGCCGGGGGTGGCTCCGTACATTTCCTGCACGCTCTTCGGCTCCAGGGAGATGTCGGTGACCTCGGGTGCGACATCCTGCATGCGGAAGGCCATCTCGAAGGCCGCCACGCGGGAGTTGATCTCCGGGTCGCCGATGGATTCGTAGCGTTTGTGGTTGAGATAATTCACCGCATCGATGGTGCGGCGCTGTGCCTCGCGGGAAACGCCTTTCGGGTTTGAGAGGTAGAGCACGGGATCGCCGACAGAATTGAATGAAACACCATCGTGGACGGTCGGCAGGAAGCCGGAGGACCAGTTCGCATTGCCGCCGGAAGGGCCTTTCTGGCCGGAGGACATCACGACGAAGCCTGGCAGGTTCGCGTTTTCCGAACCCAGTCCGTAGGAAACCCATGAGCCGAGCGAAGGCCGCCCGAACTGCTGGGAGCCGGTGGACATGAGGATCTGCGCCGGGGCGTGGTTGAACGCGTCGGTGTGCATGGAGCGGATGAACGCGATGTCATCCGCGTGGGAGCCGATGTGCGGCAGGATCTCCGCCATTTCCATGCCGCTTTTGCCGAAATGTTTGAACGGGAACTTGGAACCCAACAGCTTGTTCTCCGGGCGGATGAAGGCGGATTGGTAGCCCTTCAAAAGCTCGGCGGGCGGGGTTTTCCCGTTCATGTCACGCAGCACCGGCTTGTTGTCGAAGAGGTCGATGTGACTCGGTGCGCCACCCATGAAAAGGAAGATGACGTTCTTCGCCTTGGCGGGAAATGGCGGTGCTTTCGGAGCCTGTGGATTGATGGCTGTCGCGGCAGAAGCATTGCCTTGCCCGAGCATGGACGCGAGCGCGACCGAGCCAAGGCTGAGGCCGCATTCCTTCATGAACCAACGCCGCGAGTAGGAGCGCTGGATGTCGCTTAGGGTGGAGGGTGGGAGCATGATGGGAGATTCAAGATTGAGAGACGCAAGACCCAAGAGGAGAGATCAATCCTTCGTGATGGTTTCGTCGAGGTTGAGGAGGACTCGGGCGACCGCGGTGGCAGCGGCGAACTCCGGCAGGGGGTGGGCGGAAAGGTCGACGGTGACGGGGCGATGATTTTCCAGAAGCGTCTTGGTCTCGGCGGGATCGGTGGCGTGGGCTGCCTCGTAAACACGTTTCAGGGAGGCGATTTCCTCCGCATCCGGCATGCGTGAGGTGCAGCGAGTGAAGGCGCGGGACAGTCTTTCCTCCAGGCTGCCGGCATCTGTTAGAATGAGATGGGAAAGCGCGAGAGCTGCCTCCACGGAGACCTGCTCATTGAGCGTGACAAGAGCCTGCATGGGGCTGGTGGAAACCGTGCGCCGCACGCAAGAGGACGCGCCGGATGGAGCGTCGAAGGCGACGAGCATCGGGTAAGGCACGGAGCGGAAACGGAAGGTGTAGAGCGCGCGGCGGTAGCGGTTCGAGTCGGTCTCCACGTCCCAAGTCTTCGGCCCATAAGAAACGGGTTTTTGGAAAAGGTAGCCGGGAGCAGGTGGGAAAACACTGCGCCCGCCGAGTTTGGAATCCAACAGACCGGAGCTAGCGAGCTGGATATCGCGCACACTTTCGGCAGAGACGCGGAGGCGCGGGCCAGCCGCAAGCAGGCGATTTTTCGGATCCATCTCGCGCAGTGCTGGGCTGGCGGCCGAGGACTGGCGATAGGTGGCGCTGGTGACGATGAGGCGGTGAATGTGCTTCATGTCCCAGCCGCTTTCCATGAACTCGCAGGCGAGCCAATCGAGCAAGTCCGGATGAGATGGCCGCGCCGCCTGGTGTCCGAAGTCCTCGGAGGTTTCCAGCAAGCCGGTGCCGAAATACGACTGCCAGAGGCTGTTGACGAGGCGGCGTGCGGTGGTCGGGGATTGCGGGTCGACAAGCCATTTCGTGAAGGTCAGGCGCGACTCGGGTTCGCCAGGTGGCAAGGGGTGAAGGAACGCGGGAACGTGGGGTTTCACGACGTGCTTCGGCTGGGTCTGATCGCCGCGATTGAAGAGGCGGGTCTCGCGTTTTTCCCGCGTCTCGGCGGCGACAAGCGCCCATGTCGGCGGTGGGACTTTCGCGTAGAGCTCGTTGATTTTCGTGGTCTCGGCAGCGAAGGCCGGGTTGTTTTCCCGCCAGTGCGCGAAGAGGCGGCGCTCCTGCTCGGAGTTGCGCTTCGAGGCATCTGTTAGAAGTGCTTCGAGCACGAGCGGCGGCAGGTTGTCGAGGGCGTTCGGCGCGGTGCCCGAAACGGAAAGGCGGATGCGGCCTAGGTTGTAGGTTTGGGTGTCGTCGGAGTTGAAACCGCCGTGGTTCTGGACGAGGCCGTAGCGGAAATGGGTGGTGCCGGTGGTCTTGAACGGCTCGGACAGCTCAAAGGTCAGGACGGCGGGATCGTGGTTGCGGGCGGGGTCGCGCTCGTTGGTCCACGCGGTTTTCTGATTGCCGTCCAGCGCGAAGGCGGCGGGGCCGGTGGTGCGCTCGTCGGGCTTGCGTTCTGCCGTGGCGGGGAAACGCATGGGGTCGAGCGCTGCGACGGGAGGGTTGACGCTGGCGGTCGCCTTGGTGAAGGCGAGCTTGGTGAGCTTCGCGGGATCAGCGCCGGCATTGAGGACGAACTCGGTGAGGGCGCCAGTGCCGAGCGAGGAGCGACCCGGGCCGTTCATCGGCAGGTAGGGATCGTTCATCACCTCGAGGCGTGCGGCGCGGATCTCCGGAATCTCCAGCGAGGAGGTGAACGACTCGTTCCCGCGGGTGGCCGCGTAGCCCATGTTGATCACGGACTTGTCGGGGAGCGGCCAGTATTTCTGACCGGAATCGCCTAGCTGATAGAGCTCCAGCGCGTACCACTCGGTGCGCGGCAGGGCGAGCAGTTCCGACTGCCATTTTGCGAACGCGGGTTCCACATCGGCAGAGGATTTCCGGACACCTTCATCGATGGCCATGATCTCAGCGAGCAGGGCATCGGTGTCACTTTTTCCCTGCGTCGTGAGCGCGGCGATCGAGGTCTCCTCAACGCCATTGAGGAAGGCATACATGCCGAAATACTCGTCGTGGGTCAGCGGATCATACTTGTGGGTGTGGCACTGGGCGCATTGCGCGGTGAGGCCGAGCACGGATTTTCCAATCGCATCGATGCGGTCGATCACACCCTCGATGCGGAACTGCTCGGGCTTCGCGCCACCCTCCTCGTTGGTCATCGAGTTGCGCAGGAAACCGGTGGCGATGCGGTCATCCTGGGTGGCTCCAGGCAGGAGGTCGCCGGCGATTTGTTTGATGACGAAATCATTGTAGGGCATGTTCGAGTTCATCGCCGCGACCACCCAGTCGCGGTAGAAATGGTGATGGCGTGGCAGATCCTTTTCGTATCCTGCGGAATCGGCATAGCGGGCGGCATCGAGCCACTCGCGCGCCCAGCGCTCGCCGAAGTGCGGGCTCGCCATCAGGCGCTCGGCTTCGGCCTCCGGACTGGCGATCTTGGAAAGCTCATCGAGACCGGGCGGCAGACCTGTTAGATCAAGCGAGAGGCGGCGGAGCAAGGTCGCTGGATCTGCGGGCGGGGAAGGCTTCAAGGCCTGGCCTTCCAGTTTCGACAGGATGAAACTGTCGATGGGATTCCTGACCCACACCGGATCCTTGACCTCTGGAACCGGTGGACGCTGCGGGGTTGTGAAAGCCCAGTGCACGCCCCATTCCGCGCCTTCGGCAATCCATTGGCGAATCAGCGCGACCTGCTCTGACTTGAGCGGCTTCTTCTTCTCCGGCGGCGGCATGATCTCGTCCGGATCACTGTGCGTGATGCGCTCCAGAATCAGCGAAGCTCCCGTGTCACCCGGCACGATGGCCTTGCCGCTTTCGCCGCCCTTCAAGGCCAGCTCGCGAACATCAAGGCGCAGCTCTCCTTTCATCTTCGCCTCGTCCGGGCCATGGCAGGCGTAGCAGTTTTCCGAGAGGATGGGCTGAATCTGCGTGGTGAAATCGATCTTATCCGCCAGCGTCAGGGCAGGCAGGAAAGCGACGAGGGTGTGCAGAAGGAAACGCATCGCCATACCATACGCTGGGAAGGTGGGATGTTTCCATGTCAATCGCGCCAACTTATGGTACTTTTCGCGCATGAAGCGGAGCATCATTCCCCACTCTGAAAACGCTGTCGCTGCCTTGTTCGATCACTTGCCCATGCTCGTCTTCTACATGAAGGACAAGGATGGACGATTCATCCGCTGCAATCGCCGTTTCGAGGAATTCCACGGTCTTCCACCCGGCGGCGCGATAGGAAGAAGCGATCACGATCTTCACGAGACGGGCATCGCGGAGCAATACCGGGCAGAAGACCTGGAGGTCATGAAAACCGGTGAGCCAACTCCAAACCGCACTTGGATGGTGCCGGGCGCAAAGGGGGTATTGCGCTGGTGGGTGTCGCGGAAAACTCCGGTGCGGAGCGTTGATGGCACCGTGTGCGGTGTGGCCGGAGTGATGTATGAAATTTCCGGCGCGGCGGGAGTCACAGAGCCATTCGCGAGGATCGAACCGGCACTCAAACTCATCCATGCAGAGGATTCCGCACAGATCACCACCACGGATCTCGCCGCTGCGTGCAACTATTCGGAAAGCCAGTTCAACCGCGTTTTCCGCAATATCATGGGCAGTTCACCCCGGAGCTATGTTCTGCGGCACCGACTCAAAGCCGCAAAGGATCTCCTAGCCCGCACCGATCTAACACTTTCCCACATTGCGGGTCGCACCGGTTTCTACGATGCGAGCGATTTCGGGAAGCGCTTCCGCGAACAGGAAGGCATGACCCCGAGGAAATTCCGGATCAAGCTGCGCTCGTTGGATTCCAAACAGAGCTGAAGGCCCAAATGAGTTCCCGGCTCCTTCACGAAAAAAGCCGCCCTCCGTTTCCGGAAAGCGGCTTGGATTAAAACGGTCTTCTTACTTCGCCTGGGCAGCGGACTCGAGGATGTCGGCGGCAGGGAGGATGACGTTGGAGGGGGTGGCACTCTGGCTTTCGCTGTCACCCTTTGGGCTGAAGCGGTTGATGCCGATGCCGGCGAACTTGCCGTCCTTGGTAAAGACCGGCATGCCGAGGCTCTGGGCTCCGATGCGGATGAAGGTGCGTGGCTTGGTGACGATGGCGATCACTTCGCTGGTGAGGGCGACGGGCTCGCGGTTCAGGTCCTTGCCGAGGCGGCCGATGACGATGACATCATCGAGCAGGGCAAGCGGCGCGTTGTTGGCGGAGTCGATCGGAGTCAGCTTCGCGTCAGCGGGCTTTTCGGGACGGATGAATGCGAGGTCGAGATCGGCGTCCTTGAAGGAAACCTTGGCGGGAACCTCGGTGCCGTCGGGCATGAGGATTTTCACTTCCTTGGTGGTGGCCTTGGCGGAGAGCTTCATCGGACCGGCCTGGGTGTTGACCATGCGGCCATCGACGGCGGAGGCGACGTCGAGGGTGGAGTTCGGCACGACGATGAGGCCGTCCTTGTTGAGCACGGTGCCAAGCATCTCGATCTTCCGCTCTTCCTTCTTGGCGGGATTGTCACCGGCGGTGACTTCGAGTTCGACGACGGCGCTGAGGAAGAGCACGGAGTCCTTGTAGTCCTTGGAAATGGCGAGGGCCTTTTCCTTGAGGGGACCATCGGCGGCGGAGGCGAGAGGCGCGGCTAGCAAGGCGGCGGCGAGGAGGATGCGGGATTTCATAAAAGAGAGTGGTCGGGGGTCAGGATTCAGGGGTCAGAAGTGGAGTCTTCGTTTAGTCATTAGGATTTAGTCATTCGTCATTTCTTCCTCTCACCACGTTGGCTCGAGCTCGATGTAGCGGGTGCTGATGCCGCGACGGACGAAGAGGACGAAGGGACTGCGACGGTCTTTTTCGAGGTCGTCGAGGATGGATTTGAGGGACTCGATGGAGTCGGTGGGCTTGCCGTCGAGCGAGATGAGGATGTCACCGGGGGCAAGTCCGCCAAGGGTGGCCCAGCCTGCGGGGGCGACGTTGGTGATGAGTACGCCCTTGAATCCCTCGAGAAGCTTCTCCTTGACCCGGTCCGCTTGGCCGAGGTCGCGGCTGTTGAACTCAAGGGGCTTGCACTCATGGGTGGCGAGTTCCGAGATGCCTTCGGGACTGGCTTCGAGCGGCACCTTGATGGTGAGGTCCTCTTTTCCACGACGGAGGTTGAAGGTGGCCTCGACGCCGATCTTGTACTGGCGGATGAGCGAGGAGAAGACGTCGGAATCTTCCGGGCGTGAAGTGGGGATGACGGTGCCGTCGAGCTTCAGGAGCAGGTCGCCGTTTCTCAGGCCGGCCTTGTCGGCATTCGAGCCGGGGTGGACCTGGGTGATGCGGACGCCTTTCGAGCCTGGGATGCCGAGGGCCTCGGCGAGGTCGGAGGAAATGACCTGGGTGTCGAGGCCGATCCAGGCCTTTTTCGCGAGGCCGGGCTTGTCGCTTTCGGTGTCCGGGCCGATTTTCACGACGGTAAGATAGCTGCGGCCATCGTGCTCATAGGAGACGAGCACGGGAGTGGGAGCGGTCTTGTCCTTGGTGATTTC
>JANOKL010000259.1:0-7537 GCA_031419215.1 Luteolibacter sp.
CCCGAAACTTTCAAGGCGCACCGCCGAGGTTTTTGACAGCAGGATGGCCCCAGCCATCCAGTCCCTCACCACCTTGTCAGCACCCTCCACCAGCAAGGAGGCCGACCTCCTGGCGGACGCCATCATTCAGGGCAGGCCTTACACCTCCCCATCCGAGCTCGCCTCGGTAAATGGAACCGATGGAAAGCCGGTCTTTGGAAATCCGGACCGCTACACGGACAAGACCCGCGTCCAGTGGACGGATGCCGCCGCCGAGGAATCCTTTGATCGTGTGTATGAGGCATCCACCGTGCGATCGAGGAATCTCCGGGTTTGGGTGATCGGCCAGGCCCTTTCCCCGACCACTGCGAACAACACGACGCCCGAAATTCTCGCCGAAGTCCGCAAGGCCTTCACCGTGTTTGCAGACCCAGGTGTCCGGCAAAGCGATGGCTCGATCGATCCCACCAAGTTCAAGATCTCCATTCTCAATGAAAACGACTTCTGATTCACTTTCCTGCAGCAGACGCATCTTCAGTTTCGCCCTGCTGTCTGTTGCCTTGTCATCTCCTCTCCTGACCGCGCAGGACAAGAAAAAGGACGGGCCACCTCCCGTCTGCTTCGTTCGGATTGCCAACACCGTGGCTCCGGGCACTGGCAACGTGAAGGTTCTCGTGGATGGCGCGGATGTCTATGAACCCGGCTACAAGTTCGGCGCCGTCACCGGCGGCATCGGGCTGGCACCGGGAAACCACACCGTCACCATCCGCCGCGAGGGCGTCAAGGAAGGCACCAGCAAGGTCAGCGTCGAGAAGGACCAGACCGTGACCCTCATCCCCTTCGCCGAAAAGATTCCCGCAACCGACCAGGAGCCGGCCCACTTCGAGATCCGCATTCTCCGTCTCAAGCAGAAGGAGACGGAAAGTGGCCGCAGCGCTTCATTCATCTCGGTTTCCGGACAAGCGGAGGTTCAGGCTGAACTCCGTGATCCGGCCGGCAAATGGGAGAAGGTCTTCGTCAAGCGCATGATGATTGGTGAGGCCACCATCAAGTATCCCGAAGGTTACGTCCCCATCCGCGTGAACGGCAAGGACATGAAGCCGATCCCGATCGGCGATGTGGGTAACTATGTTGTCGTCCTCTATGACGATTTGGATGGCAAGCTCTGCACCATGAATTTCCGAGACTTCAAGTTCCTCAGCGCGGACTGAAACGACTGAATCAATTGATTCAGCCTTCGCTCGTTGGAGTTGCCCGGTTCAGTTGGCACCTCCATCCAGTGCAGGGCAGATTCCGGGAGCTTGCGAATGGAGTCCGGTCTGGATCAAGGGACGGCTGGAACTTCGGCAGCAGCCTGCTTTGGGAGTCAGGATGATACACGATTGACCGCCCCGCTTCGCGTGGGAAACCTCCAGGGCCCGATCATGGCTTGCTGCGGAAAATAAAAAAGCCGACCCCTGTGGGAGCCGGCCTTTCGTTTGGAGGATTCAGATCAGAAGTTCGACTGGAGGCTGAAGTTGAACTGGCCTCCCTTGTCGGCCTTGGAGTCCGGAGACTGGACCGGGATGGCGTAATCCAAGGACAGTGGCAGCGGGCTGATTGGCAGCTTCAGGCGAACGCCCAGGCCCACGTTGCTGTAAAGATCGCCGATGTCCAAATCCCACGAACTGGCACTCACGAAGCCCATGTCGTAGAACACGGCGGCACGGACGTTCTCAATGATCGGCACGGTGTATTCGGTCGAAAGGAAGCCGAGGGACTGACCGCCGATCACTTCACCGGTGACTGCGTCACGAGGACCAACGTCGCGGAACTCGAAGCCACGCAGGGTGCGCAGGCCACCAAGGAACATGCGCTCGAAAATCGGAACCTTGCCACCATTGACGCTGTCGACGAAGGCAAGTTCGCCGCTGACCGAGAAAATTCCGTCCCACCAGAGGTTCCAGTGCTTCTGGCCCTGGGCAGAGAAGGTGACGGTATCGACGTCCCCCCCGATGACACCACCGGCGAGGGTGAGGCCGATGTCGAACTTCTCGCCGCTTCGTGGCAGGACGTTGCTGTCACGGCTGTCGTAGATGTAGTTCAGGCCGAGTGCGCTCCGGATGTAGTCGCCGTTTTCACCAAGGAACTGAGAAGGTGGCCCACCCGCGAGGACGGACTTGGCAGAGAGGGTGGCAACAGAAGGATCAAGATCGATACTGACCTGTTCCAGTTTGTACTCGAGCTTAAGGGAGGCCTTGTCGCCGAAGGGGCGGCGCAGGAAGACCGAGCCACCGGCGTTCTGCTGTTCGAAGTAATCGCTGAAGAAATTGGAATTCCGGTAGAACAACTCTCCGCCGAGGGCGAGCTGGCGGTCCATGAACCAAGGCTCGACGAGCGATACGCTGAAATCGGTGCGGGTGCTGCCGAGGCGGAGATTCATCGCGAAACGCTGGCCACCACCTGTGAAGTTCCAGGGGTTGAAGAGGTCGAAGTTGCTCTGCTCCAGGTTGACGAATCCAACGATGCTGTCGATCGAGCTGAAGCCGACTCCGAGACCGACCGAGCCGGTCTTGCGCTCCTCGACGAGGATGTTCACGTCACGGTAACCGGCACGACCGGAAACACCGGAGGTCTGCACGTCGGAGAAATACTGGAGGTTTTCCAGACGGGACTTGGTGGTGTCGAGGTCGACCGAGTTGAACCACTGGCCGGGCTTGAGCGGCACTTCGCGGCGGATGACCTTGTCCTTGGTCTTGGTGTTGCCCTCGATGCGGACATCGCCCACCCGGAAACGACCGCCTTCGGTGACGCGGTAAACGACGTTCACCCGGTTCGGGCCAGCGTCTGAAATGTCAGGGGTGACGGTGGCATCGGCGTAACCACGGGAACCGTAGTAGCTGCGGATCATCGTGACGTCCGCGCGCATCTTCTTGGAGGAGTATGGGCTTCCGGTCGCAATGGTCAGGGCCGGATAGAGTTCCTCGGACTTGAAGACGGTCATCTTGCCGAAGCCGACACCGGCGACGGTGTATTTATCACCCTCGTTGATCGGAATGACGATGTCGACGCGGCCATCACCAACCGGATCACGGCGGACGCCCGAGCTGTTGGCGCGGAGGTAGCCCTTGTCGCGATAGAAATCGAGGACCGACTCCAGGTCTTCTTCAAGCTGACCGGTTTCGAAGCGGCCGGACTTGGTCAGCCACGAGAACAGACCCTTTTCACGGACCTTCATGTTCTTGCGGAGTTCGAGGTCGGTGAACGAGTTGTTGCCCTCGAACTTGATCTTGCGAACCTCGTTCTTGGCACCTTCCTCGATGACGAAGATGAGATCGGCCTTACCGGCTTGTGCGGAAGGCTGCATGCGGTGGCTCACCACCACGTCGGGATAGCCATAGCCCTGGTAGTATTTCTCAAGGTTCCGCTGGGCGGAGAGGATCTCATTATCGCTCATCGCGCCGCCCGCCTTGAGCTTGGTTTCCTTGGCGAGCTTCTGATCACTGAAAATCGAGTTCCCAACGAAGCCAACGGCAACAAGTTCGGAACGGGTGGTGACCTCGGCGATGAGCTTCACGCTGTTTCCGACCGGCTCCGCGAGGAAGCGGACGTCATCCACCAGGCCGGATTCGTAAAGGGACTTGATGTCGGCATCGAGCTTCTCGGTGCGGTAGGCCTGTCCAGCAGTGGTGGACATGAAATTGCGGAGCTTTCCCTCATCTACGGTCCGGGGACCGTTGTAGCGGATGGCGACCTCGCTGATGGTCTTACCCTCAAAGTCCTGGGCGTTCAGGGAGGCGGGAACGAAAGCCATCGCAGCGAGAGCCAGAAACCATAGCAGACGCGCGGATCGGACCGCTCGGAGTAAACCGGAACTTTTAGGAGAGAACATGCTTGTAGGAGTTGGGCGCATCTCACCCGCACGGGCATGCTGTCGTCAAGGTCAATAGCGCATCCGATCAGCCTTGAACCGTCACTTCGCGGTGTGAAGGAGCAGAACAATCTCGCCCTTCGGCGGATGGGCCGTGAAATGCGTTGCCAATTCCGCCGCCGTGCCGCGGTGGTAGGTCTCGAATTTCTTGGTCAGCTCCCGGGCGACGCAGACCGTGGCTCCGGGCTCGATCTCGGCGAGAAGGTCCAGCGATCCACTCAGGCGGTGCGGCGATTCAAAGAAAATCCCGGTCTCGCCCGATGCCAGAGATTCCTCAAGCGCCTGGCGGCGTCGGCCGGATTTCACCGGCAGGAATCCTCCAAATCGGAAGGCATGGCAGGGCATGCCGGAGCCGATGAGGGCGGTCAAAACAGCGGACGGGCCAGGAAGCACTTCGAACGGCACCCCGGCGGCGATGCAGGCGTGGACGAGACGGTAGCCGGGGTCCGAGACTCCGGGCATGCCTGCATCGGTCACCACTGCGACCATTTCCCCCGCCTGCGCAGCGGCCAGCAGCTCGGGGATTCTCCGGACCTCATTGTGCTCGTGCAGAGAGGTCAGGGATTTCCCAGAAATGCCGTGATGCGCGAGCAGCGGAGCCGAGTGCCGGGTGTCCTCGCAGGCGATACGGTCCGCACTTCTTAGCACCTCCAGCGCGCGCAGAGTCAGGTCCTCCCGATTGCCGATCGGCGTGGGAACGAACACGACTCGACCGGTGGCTGCGGTTTCCAAAAGCTGTTGGGGTTCGCTGGGAAATCAGAAGCCGTTGGAAATCCGGGAAACAAGTGCCTCCCCAGCCCGTTCGAGGGCATCTGGCAGCGCGTTGTTTCGCGAGGTCTGGAGATTGGCATCCACGAAGAAACGGCTGGTGCCGACCGAACTGCCGCTGGCGAGCACCTTCGTGGGATCGCGGGCATCCTTTAAAAACCAGACCAGCGTGACCGTATTCTGGAGTTCTTCCGGCCGCAGGGTGTCGAGTCGGGTCGCGCGAATCTGGGTGTAGTCGATCCGGTGGAGAGTGCCTTCTAAAATGGCATCCGCCTTGTCGATGGAAGAAACCCGATAAGTGCCGTCCTGAAGCATCGCGCTGGTGACGGCCGAGGTCGCGATCGCCTCCGCACGCGGGTGCTGGGTGTCATTCTTGAACATCGGCACCGAGACCGTCTTGATCCGGGCGAGAGATTGAGGTTTCACGCCGCCGAGCTGGTAACCAGCGCAGGAGGCGAAAAAGGGAATGATCAGGAGCGGAAGCAGGCGCCACATGGGGATGGGAGGGAAAGGAGTTTGGGGAGATCTCAGCGTTCGCCGAGTTCGGCAAGGCGGGCCTTGGCCTTTTGATAGAGAGCGCCTGAACCGGTGCGGGCCACCACCTCGCGGTAGTAAACCTTGGCGGATTCGGTTTCACCGGTCTTCAGGTAGAACTCGGCGACATCGAAGGTTTTCTGGATGTTGCGGCCACCGAGCTCGGAGAGCAGCCGGCGCGCCTCGGCATTCTTCCCATGGCCGGGATACTGGTTCAGGTAATCCTGAAATGCCTCGCGTGCCTGGGCGATGGTGGCCTGGTTCTGGTTTCCGCGCTCGGCAGATTCCATGAACACCTTGCCAATGCGGAACTGGCCTTCAGGTGCCTCACGGCTGTCGTGATAGTCGCTGACCAGCTTGCGATAGGCCGAAATGGCTTCCTTTTCCTCCTTACGACTCTGGTGAAGCGCCCCGATGGTGAACTGCGCCTTGGAAGCAGTGGCTGAACGCGGCGCATTGTCCCGGACCTGACCGAGCATCGTCACCACGCGATCAGTCGAGAGCCCGGACTTGAGCCCGAGGAAACTGGTCTTCACCTCCCCGTCGGCAGCAGACTGGGCCAGAGCGGCCTGGCGGTTGAGCGCCGTGGTGTAGAGGCCGCTGCTTTGATAGCGACCGAGAAGTTTCTGATAGGAATCGAAAGCCTTCAGCACCTCACCCTTCTGCTCGAGGATCTGTGCCTCGCGAAAGCGGGCCTGGGCAGCGGATGAAGCCAGCGGGTAGCGCTCGGCGGTTTGGCCGTAAAGCTTGAGGGCCTTGTCCCGCTTCCCGGAGTCGTCGGCCTGCTTGGCCTCCTGATAGATCTGTTCACCCTTGGCGGTGCTGGCACCGGCCTGCCCGAGGAGCGGGGGTCCGTCCGAATCGGAACCGCAGGACACAAGCAAGACGGCGGAACTGGCGAGCGCGATCAACAATCTCTGAGACATGGCGGCAGCGTAGTAAGAGGGTGGGAGTCCGGGAAAGCGAAATCCGATTCAGGCATTGCCAAGTTCAGTGGCACGTTCGGTCGCGGAGGTGACGGCATCGATCAAGGCGGAGCGAACGGCGTATCGCTCCAGCTCGGCCAGACCCGCGATGGTGGTGCCGCCGGGGGAGGTCACCATGTCCTTGAGCACCGCCGGATGAAGTCCCGTTTCCAGCACCATCCGCGCGGCACCGAGCACGGTCTGAGCGGCCAAACGGATGGCATCCGCACGAGCGAGCCCTTGTTTCAGCCCCCCATCTGCCAAGGCCTCGATCATGAGATACACGTAGGCCGGGCCACTTCCGGAAAGTCCGGTGACCGCGTCCATGAGTCGCTCCGGGACCTCCACGGCCAAGCCGACGGACGAAAGCAGCTTGCGAACCAGCTCGGCATCCTGATCTGTCGCCTGGCTGCCGCGACAAAAGGCGCTGGCTCCCTCGCCGACCAAGGCCGGCGTGTTCGGCATCGTCCGGATGACCCGGAAATTTTCCGGCACCGCGTCCTGAAGCATCGTCAGTTGGAGGCCGGCCGCGATCGAAATGATCAGCCGTGGCTCCCCCGCTGCGCCTTCCGCCGCCAGTTTCAGCGCGGCGATCGCGTCGTGGGGCTTCGTGGCGAGAAGGATGGTATCGCATCCAGCCGCGAGCTCCGCGGCATTTCCCACGGCCTTCGCCTGCGTGGCGTTTTGAAAGGCCTCGACCGCCGCCGGGACCGGATCACATCCAGTCACATCCGCCGCTTCGACGGCCCCCGCCTTGATCGCTCCCTGCACGAGGGCCGAGCCCATTTTCCCGCATCCGATGACACCCAGCTTCATGGCGGAAGATCTAATGATGATCCGGGCAGCGGGGCCAGCGTCATTTTGCTTGGACCGGATTACGATCCGGACGCATCGTCACGCCATGCTCCGCTGGCTCTTTCCGTTGCTGATGTCCTCACTCGTCACCGTGGCCGCTCCTGATGAGGAGGTCCCGGACATTGAGGCGATGATCCCCGACAGCGTGAAGGCTCTTCCCGCGCCGCCGCTGAAGGACTTCCAAGGTGGCTTGAAAATGGCGATCACCACCACCAGCGATGATGCCCAGGCCCACGTCGTCGCAGGACTCAACCAACTCCACGGCGGCTGGGAGTTCGAGGCCTCACGACATTTCGCGGTCGCGCTGAAACTCGATCCGAAGTGCCTGCTCGCCCACTGGGGCATGGCCATTTCCCTGCTCGCGCCGAATCCCGAAACCGGGAAAGAACGTGACGCCTCGCTCGACCGACTTCTCTGGCTGGTCAACGAAGGCGTCGGAAACGAGCTGGAGCGCGGCTACGTTTACGGACTGATCCAGTACTACAAGGAAGGTCCCGTGGCCGCGACGGATGCCTTTCGGAAATTG
>JANOKL010000260.1:0-12767 GCA_031419215.1 Luteolibacter sp.
GCCGGTTCCGGTCTTGGTCAATCCCACCTTGCCCGAGGTGTTCCTGATGGCACCGGCGAAGGTGCTGGTCTGGTCGTTGTTGCCAACCGACAAGACGTAGTCGCCCGTTCCGGCCGTGTTGTCGATGATCGCATTGGCGGCACCGATCAATCCGTTGACTTGCAGGTTATGGCTATTGAGATCGAGTGTCGGAATGTTCGCATTCACGCTGGTTCCGAAGACGACGTTGCCTTTACCGGAACCGAATGGAAGCGCGTTATCGATGCCCATCTTCAAGGTCACGTTGGCTGCCACGTTTGCCCAGTAGCTCGGGCCGGTGTCACCGATGGTGGTGTTGCCGACGTAGGTATTCACGCCACCCAGAACAATGGATCCGCCGTCCCAATTGATCGCCAAGCCACCCACTCCGGTGATGACGCCGTTGACCGTGAGGGCCTTTGGAGCCCAGCCAGCCTGAAGGTAACCACCACCGATACCCAGCGAGATGGTCCGGTTCGCGTTGATCACCGGGGAGGAGTCGTTGTTGTAAAGCGTGGCCCCGTTCAGTGTAACATTGACCGTGGGAGTCGCAGGAACCGCGCCCAACTGCGCATCATCGGTGATCTGGAGAGTGCCGCCGTTGACGACTGTTCCGCCGGTGTAGAGGTTCGCGCCGGTCAGGGTGGTCCTGCCTGCACCCGTGAAGGTGAGGCCACCGCTGCTGTTCGCGGAGGGAGCTGCTCCGGTGACAGTCGCCGCGGTGGTGGCACCGCCGCCGGTGAGCACAAAGGTCGGAGTAGCGGTGTAACCCACACCCGGATTGGTGATGGTGATGCCGGTGACAACTCCACCTGAAACCGTGACGACCGCTGTCGCGCCAAAGCCGGTGGTGTCGCCCGGGTCATTGACGATCTGGACAAGCGGGGCACCGATGTATCCGGCACCACCTGTGAAGGAGTCGATGCCGTTGACTCCGTTTCCAGAGCCAATCGTCGGGGCGAGGAGGGCAGCTCCAATGGTGATGTTGGTGCCGCTGTTCTGGATCGTGCCGCCATTGCCATAGACATAGACGCCGTCGATATTGGTGCCTGGCATGAAGGCAACTCCACGGCTGGCGGCGGTCGCTGCGAGCGTGCCACCGTTGAAGTTCAGCAAGGCGGTTGGATTCGCGTTGCCAGCAACCACTTCACTGACGGTCAGGGTGCCGTTGGTGAGCAGGTTCGTCACACCGAGAGTGCCAGCGACATTGCCGACGGCGAGGTTGAGTCCCCTGCCTGCGGCAGTCGCGCTGGCTCCCCGCACAGCCGCGGCTCCCGCACCGCCACCGATGTTGACGACTGAGGCGGCGCCACTGGTTCCGGCCCAGTTGATCGCCAGAGGATTGGCCGCAGTTGAGCCGAAGTTGACCGTTCCACCTGAGACATTCAGCGAGCCGGAGGACTTCGCGCCGCCGCGACCCACCACAAGCCAGCCATTGCTGGTGGCCGTGCCCGCAGTGACGTCCATGACGCCTGTCGTGTCATTTGTCGGGCCGCCGACGCCGATTTCATTCGCGGTCAAAGTCCCGCCGGAAAGGTGGTAGTAGCCGTTGCCGGAAACCGCCGAACCGATCCGCAGGTTGTCGACGCCTGCGGCCTGAGTGAGCGTGACCGCGCTACCGGACTGATAGACAGCTCCGGTGACTCCAGCGGCGTCGCCGAGGAAGAGGTTCGACCGAGTGAGGGTGACACCTGTGGGGATATTGAGGACACCATTTCCAGCCGCTTGGCCGACGATGAAGGTGTTGGCGAGCGTGCTGGTCCCGATGGTGCCGTTGAGGTTGAGCGTGCCTCCACCGCTGACAAAAAGTCCGCCGGCCAGGGCCGCTGAACCGGTGAGGTTCAGCGTACCGCTGTTCACGGTGGTGGCGCCGGTGTAGGCATTCGCACCACTCAGGGTAAGGGTTCCATTTCCGGCCTTCGTCACTCCCGATCCGGTGCCGCTGACGACACCGCCGACGGTGAGGACCGCGCTGCCATTGGTCGTAACGGTTTGAGTGCCCGAAAGAGTCACGGCACCAACACCCAGATTGAGGTCATTGCTGCCGCCGAAAGCGAAGCCGGAGTTCCAGGTCTGAGGATTGTCGGTGGACAGGGTCTTGGAAGACCCGCTGGAGTTGTCGATCGCGCCGCCATTGATGGCCAAGGTACCAGTGCCGATCGCGGAGGCGTTGTTGAGGTAAAGCGTGCCGTTGTTGAGCGTGGTCCCGCCGGCATAGGTGTTGGAATTGTTGATCTCAAGCCCACCCGATCCGTTCTTTGCAAAGGTGCCGGTGTTGATGCCGTTGGCGCCGCTCAGCGAGTAGAAGACGCTGGAGTTGTTGAACACCGTGCTGATCGGACTGACGGACGAATCATTGATCGTGATGGCCGTGATGCCAGCGCCGACGCTGTCATCGAAGAGCACCACATCGCTGGCCAGGAACTCCGTGCCGGTCTGGCTGGTGAGCAGTTCCCAGTTCTGCGATCCACCGATGGCGGTGGCTGTCCACGCGCCGCTGACCAAGCCCGTCCAGACCGGGGAATCGCCCGCGATGCTGAGGGCAACAGCCGTGCCGGTATCGATCAGTGAGGCGCTCTGACGTCCACCAAGACCGAGGGGCGCGCTCAGGGCGAACTGTCCAAATCCAGCACCGCCGACGCTGCCGCCACCATATGAGATCAGCGGGTAGGTTCCGTTTGTCCAGAGACCGCTGTTGGTCACGTTGAGAGTGACTGTGCCAGCGGCGTTGGTGGAGAGACTGGTGGATGCGATGGAAGTATCGACCGACATGCCGCTCAGTCCCAGATTGACCGTGGCTGCGCCGCTGAAGGAAAGGGATCCGACGGTAAGCGTGCCGACTCCACCGTTTCCGGCAGTCAGGATATTGCCCGCCAAGCTTGCCACGTTCACGGTGTCGATCGTGCCTGTGCCATCAATGGTTCCCTGCGTGAGGCTCACCACCGGAGTCACTGCGGTCGAGCTGAGCTGCACCAGCTTCGCGCCGCTGCCGTTCACCGTGATGCCGCTGCTGGCGTTGATGTCGGATGTGCCAGTGAGCCTCAAGGCTCCGCCGTTCACCGCAGTGGCACCGGTGTAAGTGTGGGTCGCCGAAAGGGTCGTGGATCCGCCACCGGTGAAGTTCATTCCGCCACTGGTGTTCGCAGCGGTGGAGATCGAACCGAGCGAGGCACCGGTGCCACCGCCGCCGTTGATGGCAACGCTGAGACCGGTGGTGTCGGAGTAGGTTCCGGGGTTGGTGACCACGATGCCAGTGAGCTTGCCGTTGGCGGGATCAATGGTCGCGTAGCCAGTGGCCGCGCTGCCATTTCCGCCGGTGACGGTGCCGCCGGTGAAGGTGACCTGAGGAGGCGTGATGTAACCCAAGCCACCCGTCGCGACGGGGACCGAAGTCACGCCGGTTCCGGAAGCAGCGAGAAACGGCTGTGCAATCGCGATGGCCTGGCCGTTGTTGTCGATCGTGGACGTGCCACCATAGACATTCACGGAACCGAGGTTGTTCGGGAGGAATGCGGCGTTGGCCGCGGAGCCGGCCTTGAGCGTGCCGCCGCTGAAGTTGATGCTGACGTTAGGCGAGGTTCCGATCAGGAAGCCGAGGGTTTGCAAGAGACCGCCGGAACCGAGGTTCAGGGCCGTCACGTTGGCGGCATTGCCGCTGATGCCGCTGAAGGAGGAGCCTTCATTCAACTTCACCCGAACGGTCGGAGAGAGAAACTGGCCGCTTCCGCTAAGGGTGATCACCGCAGTCTGGGCCGCGCCGGCGTTTTGCCAGTTGGCAGCAAGACCGTTGAAATTACCGTCGACCACCGTCCCAGGGATGGTGAACGTGCCTGCGGAAATGTTTGTCACACTGGTCGACCCGGCGGCACCACGGTTCGGCAGCAAGTAATCGCCACCGCCGACGGATCCGCCGACCATGTCGAACTGGCCAAAGGTTCCCGCACCGCCGGCATTGCCACCGGGATCGACCTCCCCACCTGCAAGCAGGGTGAGGTTACCGCTGGAAAGCTTGTAGTAGCCGAAGGCACCTGGAGTCTGGCCGATGCGAAGGCCGGCGCCACCGGTCGTAACGTTGCCCGCCTGATACATGGCTGTGGGCGTCCCACTGAGGTTGCCCACCGCTAGGCTGGAGCCAGCGATGCTGCCGGTGAGAAAGGTTTTTCCGCCGGATACGAAAGTCGTACCATTGTGGGTATTCGCGCCGGAAAGCACCATTTTCCCTGGGCCAGTTTTGGTGATATCACCACTGCCATTTGGAATAATCGCTCCACTTACCAAGAGATCGGTTTCCGCTGCGCCATCAGCCACATTGAAACCAAGCGAGCCGCCACGAATCACCAGCCGCCCGCTGATTATTGAAGTGGTAGGACTGGCATTCGTCGTGATACCGGAGCCAGTAGTGAAATTGTATCCAGCCGTCACTGTAGTAGTCACGGTCTCCGCCATGGTGCCACCCGTAAGGACGAAATTTGTATTCAGACCATTGTTGCCGTTAACCGCATTGTTTATTCTACCTCCATTGACATTGACGGTAGTTACATTGGTGGTGGCGGTATAACCAAGAGCGTCCGCAATCGTCAGGTTTACAACGGCTCCCTGGCTGATGTCGAGGGTGCCACGGATCGTACCGGCGGCCCCACCCTTGCGCAGAACCAGTGTCCCTCCATTCACAAGCGTGCCGCCAGTGAATGTGTTGGTATTTTCTAGAATTACGAGACCCGGACCGGCCTTCACTAACTTTGTGTTTGCTGTCCCATTCACAATAGCAGGCCAGATGGTCCAGTTCGTCGCATCACTTTTGGGGACATGAACGAAAAGCTCTCCGGAGGCTAATCCTGAAGTAATTTTCCCGGTCCCGGCAATCGAGCCAGCATTATTGTTGAGCAGCCACCTTTGCACCCCACGCAGCATGAGGCCACCGCTGTTGATCGTCAGCGTCGCCCCACTTGCGACAGAGAAATCCTGCTGCATGTTGAGTGAATTGATCGTCGTGCTCGCGGCGATGCTTGCTGCGGCGGTATTTCTCCAGTTGAGAGCTGCCGGGCCAACTCCGGTCGTGGCGGCTGCAGTCACCGTGGTGTAGCCCGTGTAGGTGACAATGTTTCCACTGAGGTCGTTGGCGACCCAATCACCATTGAGGTTGCCGACGCCGGTGTTGTTGATGGTCGCCCAGCCTCCAAGGATGCCGTTGGTGTTGGCCAGTGAAGTGGTCGTGGTGCCGGTGGTGCTGAAATCCACTGTTCCGCCGACGTTCTTCGTGATGGCACCCAGCGCGAGTACATCGCCGGCAACCACGCGGATGGCAGAGGCTCCGGGGTCCACGCTGGTGCTCGCGAAGGTCTGCGTGGTGTTTCCGGTACGGGTGTAGCTCAAGGTGCCGCCGTTGAGGGAAAGGAGGCTCGCTGAGTCGATCGAGCCATTCGCCGTGGATCCTCCAAGGTTGAGCGTGCCGCCGTTGACGGTGGTGGTTCCCGTGTAGGTGTTGGTTCCAGTGAGGGTCAGGACGGCGGCGGTGCTTCCCGAGGCCTTCAAGCCCGCGCTGCCGGAGATGACGGCGCTGATCGTGGCGTTCACCCTGGAGGTGATCGTCGGAGTGGTGCCGTCCAGCGTGATGGTGCCGGAGGAGAGCTCGTAGTTGCCGGAAGTCACGGCGTTGAAATTGATGCCATTGGCTGTCACCGTACCCACCGCCACCGTGCCGGCCGCTCCATTCAGCGATCCGAAGACCGCGATGTCGGAGTTGGTGTTCGGCCAGGCGACGTCTCCGCTGACATTATTCCAATTCACCGCCGAAGTGTCCCAAGTGCCGGTGCCGTCGGTCGGAGCCGTCGTGGCGATCCCGCTTGCGTCCCAGGTCAGTGTGGCGGCCTCAAGTGGAGCCGAGGCGGAAATCGTAAGGATCGTGGCAAACACCGCTGCCGCCTGACGTGCGTTCGAGTGGAAGCACTTTCTAAGAGACGAAGCTGCGATGGGAGAGAAGAAACGAGGTTTCATGGGTTTTTGTCGGTGTGTGAGGTGAGCCTGGGGGGTTAATCCTGGTTCGGGGTCTGTCTTGAAGGGATGGTGATTGGAAACTGGCTGAGGTTGCCGTGGAGGTCGAAAACGACCGGCAACCGAATGGCGGAAGGGGCAATCAAGCGACGAGTCATCTGTCTGTGGCGTTCCTTCCGAACCGGTCACAGCGACCTCCGATGTGGGGAGAAAACATTGCTTGGTGGCTCTCGCGCATGTGGACAATGTATTCGGTCCATCAGAAATTTCTTGTATCGAAAGGCCATATTTTGTGTATGTTTTCGCCATGGACCCCCTTTCATAAACCACAACCGTCTTGTTTTAAATTAGTTGTGGATCTCATTTTATAATTTTCCCGCCTGTCCGCAGCTCGGGTTTCCCCCGAAAATGGGAGGCGTCGATCAAGCATTTCGGACGGACGCAGGATCCTGCTCGCTGCTTCTATCATGTGACGATTGCACGCCCGCAGCGGTTGATTCTTGGCAGCGCGATTCGCGTTCCCCATGGTTCCCGGCATGTTCGATTCCTCGCGCTACGATGGCCGCATGCCCTACCGCCGCTGCGGTGATTCCGGCCTGAAGCTTCCCGCTGTCTCCCTCGGCTTCTGGCATAATTTCGGTCACGTCGACGATCTCCAGGAAGGCCGCCGCATCATGCATCGCGCCTTCGATCGCGGCATCACCCACTTCGACCTCGCCAACAACTACGGCCCGCCCGCTGGATCGGCGGAGGAAAACGTCGGCCGCATCCTGATCGAGGACTTCGTTTGCCATCGCGATGAACTCGTCATTTCCACCAAGGCCGGCCACGAGATGTGGCAGGGGCCGTATGGCGACTGGGGCTCGCGCAAGCACCTGCTGGCCTCGCTCGACCAATCGCTGAAGCGCCTGCGTCTCAACCACGTCGACATCTTCTACTCCCACCGTCCCGACCCGGACACCCGGCTGGAGGAAACCATGTCAGCCCTCGCCACGGCGGTGACGTCCGGAAAGGCGCTTTACGTCGGCCTCTCGAAGTATCCACTGAAGAAGCTCAAGAAGGCCGTGAAAATCCTCAAGGACATGGGCATCCGCGCCCTCGTCTATCAGCCACCGTATTCGATCCTCAACCGCTGGCCGGAAACCGAAGGCATCCTCGACTGGCTGCTTGAAGAGGAAATCGGCTGCGTGGTCTTCAGTCCCCTCGCCCAAGGCATGCTCACTCCAAAGTATCTCAGCGGCATCCCCGAAGGATCGCGCGCGGCCCGCAGCGAAGGCTTCCTCCAAGTCGAACAGGTCGAGGCCCAAATGGAAAAGGTCCGTGCGCTCGGCGATCTCGCCGCGGCCGCCGGCATGCCGCTTCACCACTTGGCCATGCAGTGGGCACTGAAACATCCCGCCGTCACCTCGGCGATCATCGGAGCCCGGACCGTCGCGCAACTCGACGACACCCTCGCCGCGTTACAGGCCACGGAGATCGACGACGAACTCGCCGCCGCCATCGACGCCGTTTCACCAATGCTCGATCAAAAGCACGCCGAAGCCTGAAGTTTCGAATTTCCGATTTCGAATTCCGTGCTTTCTTCCACCCATGCCTTGGAACGACCGCTTTCTCGCCCTCTTCGACCGCTGCTGCGCCCTTTATCGCGACGGCAATCAGGACTTCGCCAGCTACTACTCCGCCGACGACCTCGCGTTCCTCGGCTCCATCGGCTGCAAGCCGCGCGAGTTCTTCGATTTCGTCGAGGACCTCTGCGGCGAGGGCGAACCAAGCGCCTCCACCGCCCTGCTCATCGCCGCGGCGCGGCGTGACTACTTCATGGTCGTGCAGAATGGCGTGACGAGCGACAAGGAGATCGGCCGCGACGACCTCCCGACCTTCGGCGATGAACTGGAAGGCATGCACTACCTGCAGCGCATCCTGACCAAGGCCCGCGCCAAGCTGCGCGGCGAACTCGACCCCGACCTCATGTTCGGCTGCGGGGGCGACCGCAAGTTCCTCCGCGACCACGGCGACATCCCGCCCGCCGATTTCCTCCGCCACGTCTGGGCCGCAGGCGACAACGACGCCGCTGTGGCGGCCTGGGTGAAGACCAAGTGAGGCCTTCCGACATTCCTTCAGTTTGTTCTAGCCCGGCAGGATCCTGTCGGGTGCCTCCGGTGCCCCCACCTCGCAACCTGAAAAGCTCAAGGAGCTCACCGCTATTTTTGAGACAATGAAGGTACCGTAGTCACGAAATCGAACGACGTGACTGCGTGCGACTCGAATCAAGCGACGGCGAGCGGGAGGCGTCGATGACACGACAGATGCCATACGAGCCGTTGCCTGCATCCGTTTTGTTCAGCTTCATGTGTCGTGATGGTGGTCATTTTCTTCCAGAGATCGAAACGCACTGAGCCTCAATAAATCGGCGCACCTTGCCCTTGTGAATCAGGCCCCTCCAAACCAATGTACTCTGTCCTTCGATTGAGAAATCAAAGCCTGCGAATGTAGGGATCACAACAAGGTCAGGACCCATCGCGATCTTCGTGAGTAAGTCCGTCTTGCGGAGAGATTTCCTCACTGAATCGTCGAGAAAGTCCAAGTCCGGATCTGCCAAATACTCGGGCTTCCGCTCTCGGTGCTTGATCGAATCAATCGCACTCCCAATCAGAGCGCCGACGGCACCGCCAATCAGCCCTCCGGCACTTCCCGCGCTATTGTCCTCAGTAAGTGCAAAAACATGGCGTCTGGTCAATAATAGCCTTCCTGTCCCGCGATAGGAGGCATACTTTATCATTCCAGACTTAATGATGTAATCCATGGTGGAAAGAAGAGGGAATATTTGGAGGGCGAAAATCTTGATGTGCGTAATGTAGCCTAACAGTCTTTGTTCGTAGGATCAGAACGCTTAATATCCGCATGGCCCTACTTGGGCTCAGATTGGTCGAATCCCTTGATTTGACAACGAATTTCTTGGATCGAGGGTTACGATCGGGCGGTCTCTTGGGAGGCACCGGGGCTTGGCGTGCTTGGCCTGATATCGTCTCGGGCAGGGCTGGAACCGGGAACGGAGATCGACTTGAAGACAGACCTCCTACGCACCTGAACCAGCGGGGTGCCCGCATTGTCGCTGACGCAGGTCGGGGCTTCGATCAGGAATCGGGAGCCGGGAGATTTTTGTCCCGGCAAAATGTGGGGTTGTGGCGACAGAAATGTCGCCACTCCAAGAGGGCCCGTTCGCGCAAAAATGCTCGCTTGGACGAAATGCGGAAAGACCCGGCAATATCAGCCTTGGATTTTCCGTAAACCGGACCAATTTTCAGCTTTCTATGAACCGCATCATCCTCCTTTCCCTGCTTTTGCCCGGTCTCGCCCTTGCCCAGAAGGGCAACAGGAAGGGCCACGACAACATGGCCCCGGTGGTTCCGGTTTCCGAAATTCCGCCCTCGCCGGTGCTGTCGGTGACGGAGGCGCTGAAGTCCTTCAAGCTGGCTCCGGGTTTCACGATCGAGGCCTTCGCGGCCGAACCGCTGGTCGAGAAGCCGATCGCGATGGATTTCGACCCCTCAGGGCGTTTGTGGGTTTGTGAAATGCTCGGCTACATGCCGGACATCGACGGCAAGGGCGAGGAAATCCCGCAGGGCCGGATCGTGGTGGTGGAAGATACTGACCAGGACGGAAAAGCGGACAAGCGCACTGTGTTTCTCGACAAGCTCCATCTGGCCCGCGCGGTGGCGGTGTATCCGGACGGTATTCTTTTCACCGATGACACCGACCTGCGCTGGCAGAAGCGCGATGGCTTGAAGCCGGTCGGCGCGCCGGAGATCGCGGTCAAGGGCTGGGTGGAGGCCGGCAACGTGGAGCACAAGACCAACGGCCTGGTGCGCAACCTCGACAACTGGCTCTACAATGCAAAGTCGGGCAAGCGCGTCCGCCGGATCGACGGCAAGTGGGTAATGGACACCACACCGTTTCGCGGCCAGTGGGGCATCGCCCACGACGACTACGGCCGGCTTTACCACAACAACAACTCGACCTGTCTCTTCGGCGACCAGGTGGCCCCGAACCTCCTGGCGGGCAACGCCGGCGTGAACCTGAAGACTCCGGAATACCTCCAGCTCGGGCCGAACAATACCTGGCCCACCCGCGTGACGCCGGGGGTCAACCGCGCCTACATCGCGAAGAAGAACGGTTACCCCGAGGACACGCTGGATCCAAAGACCCACAAGCTGCTGACGACGACGGCCTCCGCCGGGATGGCGATTTATCGCGGCACGAATTTCCCCAGCGACTGGCTGGGACGCGGCCTCGTGGGCGAGTCGGTGGTGAACCTCGTCAAGGTCATCCAGATCGACGATTCGGACGGGAAACTTTCCGGCAGCCATCCCTTTGGAAAGACCGAGTGGCTGGCCTCGACCGACGAGCGCTTCCGCCCGGTGAACCTTTACAACAGCCCGGACGGCGCGGTGCTGCTGTTGGACATGTATCACGGCATCATTCAGGACAAGACCTTCATGACCAGCTACCTGCGCGAGCAGTATCTGAGCCGTGGACTGGACAAGCCCGCCACCGGCAACGGCCGAATCTACCGGATCCGCTACAATTCCGGAAAGCTGGAGGCACCGCTCGATTTCGAAAAACTCAGCGGCGAGGACCTGATCAAGTTGCTGGCTCACAAGAACGGCTGGCATCGCGACATGGCGCAGCGGGTGCTGGTGGATCGCGGTGACGCCTCGGTGGTGCCGATGTTGGAAAAACTCGTTGGAGTCCCCGGCTTTCCGCTCGGTTCGATCAACGCGCTTTGGACCCTCGAAGGCCTCGGCAAACTGAGCCCGAAGGCAGTGAACGCCGCGCTGACCTCGAAGGACACCAAGGTGTTGTGCTCGGGACTCTGGGCCTCCACGAAGCTCGCCGCCAAGGACCTGCCCGCTGTTTCCGCCGGGATCTTCGCGGTCACGCCGAGTTCGGATGAGGTGAAGATCTATCTCGCCCGCGCACTGGGCCCGTTGGCCACGGCGGAAGCCTATGAGCGTCTGGCGCAGTTGGTCCAGAACGACGGCACAAAGCCCTTCGTCAAAGCCGCCGCCTTTTCCGGACTCGACACCCGTGAGGTTGCCTTCAAGACCGCAGCAGGAGCCAAGCTCACCGACAAGGGACTCATCGCCTGGCTCGACCAGGGAGCCGGTGCCAGCGTGGCAGCCGTTTCCGGTGATGGGCTCAAGGGCGATCACCTCGTCTCCTTCAACCGTGGCAAGGCGCTCTACTCGGGTGTCGCCGCCTGCTTCGGCTGCCACGGCGCGGATGGCGCCGGCATTCCGAACCTCGGCCCACCACTCGACGCTTCAGAATACGTCAACGAATCGCCAGAGCGCCTTTCCCGCATCCTCCTGCATGGACTCAGCGGCCCCATCACCGTGGCCGGCCAGAAATACACCCCACAGGCGGACATGCCTGGACTGGCGATGAATCCCTCGATGACCGATGAAAACCTCGCCGACATCGCGACCTACATCCGCCACGAGTGGTCGAACAAGTCCCCTCAGGTAAAAACCGAGGTTTTCACGAAAACCCGCGCCGAAACCAAGGATCAGGCCGGTCGCCCCTACAGCGCCGAGACGCTCAAGTGAGTCCGCAATCGGCTGAGGCGGAGCATTTTCCGCCCCGCCTGGCGGTCATTCCGGCAAAAGTGCCCGGAAATTGATCCTCAGGATTGCCAAATTCTCCCGGGCGACTAGCAATGCGCCCCGGCGCGACCCCGTCGCCCAAAATCAGAAGCACACCCCGCAGCATATTACTGGCATGAAGGACCTCAGCAAATACCGCAACATCGGCATTTTCGCCCACGTTGATGCGGGCAAAACGACCACCACCGAGCGCATTCTCAAGCTCACCGGCAAGATCCACAAGATCGGCGAAGTTCACGACGGTGCCTCCACCATGGACTTCATGGACCAGGAAGCCGAGCGCGGAATCACCATTCAATCCGCCGCTACCACCTGCTTCTGGAAAGGCTACCAGTTCAACGTCATCGACACCCCCGGCCACGTCGACTTCACCATCGAAGTTTACCGCTCGCTCAAGGTTCTCGACGGCGGCGTCGGCGTGTTCTGCGGTTCCGGCGGCGTTGAGCCCCAGTCGGAAACCAACTGGCGCTACGCCAACGACTCGGAAGTCGCCCGCGTCATCTACGTCAACAAGCTCGACCGCATCGGCGCGGATTTCTACCGCGTCGTCGCCCAGGTCAAAAAGATCCTCGGTGCCCTTCCGCTTGTCATGGTCCTGCCGATCGGCACGGAGAGTGAATTCGTCGGCGTCGTCGACCTTCTCACAATGAAGGCCCACATCTGGGACGAATCCGGACAGCCGGAAAACTTCAAGATCGAAGAAGTCCCCGCCGACATGGTGGACAAGGCCAAGGAATATCGCGCCCAACTCATCGAGACCGCCGTCGAACAGGACGACGAGATCATGGAATCCTACCTCGAAGGCACCGAGCCGACGATTGAACAGATCAAGAAGTGCATCCGCAAGGGCACCATCGACCTCGCCTTCTTCCCGACCTACTGCGGTTCCTCGTTCAAGAACAAGGGACTCCAGCTCGTCCTCGACGCCGTCGTCGACTACCTTCCTTCCCCGACCGACGTCAAGCCACTCCCCGAATTTGTCTTCCATTATCTTTAACGCCCGGCCGGGTATGGTAGCTGTGGGGTGGTTGACGGCTAATTTGCGGGTGGGGGTGCCTTCGGGGTCCACTTGGGGTTGTGGATTGACGTCGG
>JANOKL010000261.1:0-3591 GCA_031419215.1 Luteolibacter sp.
CTCACCGGCTTTCACGAAGAGCGCGGGGAGTCGGTCGAGCCTAGTGTCGGTGGCATCGCCCGCCTTGAACGACGCGACCAACTGGGCCTGCGCCGTGCCAAAAAAAAGTCCGGTGAGAATCAGCGGGCGGATCATGGAGTCAGTGAAACGGAGAGAGGGAGGCGGTGGAAGCTTTCCCGGATGGGACGGGGAAATTCGTGGCTGGGCTGGACGCAAAAAGGGCGGGAGTGACCCCGCCCTTTAAAGTGAAATGAAATGCCTCAGGGCGTGGCGTAAACCGTGGAGTGAACCTCGCCTTTGATGACGGCGGCTTTTTCGTCCTCAAGATCGTAGCTGACCTTGAGGCCCATCGACGGCTTCATGCCTTCAAGGGCGAGTTCGATGGTCTTGCCATCCGGCAAGAGCTTGGCGGAAGTGACCTTCACCTCATCGCGCTTCTTGACGCCCTTCGACTCCTTCAAAGCCGCTTGTTTCTGGGCCTCGACGTCCGGCTGATCGACCGAAAATTCACCGGAGCCGTATTGCTCGGAGCGGACATAGTTCCAACGCTGCACCGTGTAGCTGGTGGGATCGTTCGCGAGTTCCTTGTCGAGGGTCTGGGCGAAGTGAAGACGGACGCCGGACTTGGTGGCCTCGAACTTGTCGGGGTTCGGCAGGGCTGCTCCGGTGTAGCGGACACGCTGGAACGCGCACTCGGTGGCGGCATTCGTCTGCCAGCCACGGAAGCCGAGAACATACATCGAGCCATCGGTGTGGAAGCGCGCGCGCATGGCAGAGGACTGGAGCTTGATCGGCAGCTTGGCGACTCCGGCCTGAACCTTGTCGCCAACCTTTTGGGGCAGCACGCGGTAGATACTGGACTGACCGTAGGAAAGATGGAGCATTTCTCCGGAGTTGAGCCCGATCTTCGCTTCGGGCGTCACCCAGACCTGGGAGCCGCCGGAGTTGTCGACATCCATCGGCATGAAACAGAGCGGCTCGGTGTAAGGAGTCTTCAAGTCGTGGCGACTCGGTTCGCAACCGAAGAAGACCGGAGCGGCCTCGGCGCGGACGAAGTTGATCTTGCAGGCGGGCTCCCAGGTGCCCTCGTTCTCGCCGGTGCTGATCTCGCCGTTCGGTCCGACGCCGACGCCACCCGGTGCACGCAGACCGGTGGAGGCGACTTCGAACTTTTTCCCGTCGGGTGAAATTTTCGCGACGATGCCATGGTGCGGCAGGATGCGGTCAAAGCCGCGACCACCACCACGGACGGGCGAGGCCTTGGCGAAGTAGAAGTTGCCTTGCTTGTCGGTCTGGAGGTCGAAAGCGAACTCGTGGAAGTTCGGGGAGATGAGGACGTCGCGGTTGAAGACCTTGAAGTGGTCGGTCTCGCCGTCGCCATTCAGGTCGATGAGCTGGGTGATCTGGTCGCGTCCGTTGACGTAGATGTTTCCCTTTACGACCTTGAGGCCGAGGGTTTCGAAAAGGCCGGAGGCGATGCGCTGCCAAGTGAGCTTTTTCCAGTCGCCCTTCAAACCTTTCACGACCCAGACGTCGCCATTCCAGGAGGAAAGGGCGGCGCTGTCCTCGTCGATGAAATCGAAGCCGCCGAAGCGGAGATTGGACTTCCAAGGGTTCTCGGTGGGGAGGGTGACGATGTCGGTGGCGTAAGGGGCGTTCGTGTCGGTCGAGGTCTTGCCCTCGGTCACGATCTTGTCCGGCCAGATGGGAGCGCCGCCTTTGAGAAGCGCGGCGAAGTCGGGTGCGGCGGCAGGTTTCGGCTCAGCGGTGCGGGAAAGGGCGAGCTGCACCAGCGACATGCCGGGCCCCTTGGGAATGCTCACCAGCAGGCGGTTGGGATTCTTGCCATCGGCAGAGAGTTTTCCACCTCCCTTGAGTGAGACGCTGAGGCCATCCTCGGATTTCGCGGAGAGTCCATCGGGGGCCACGGTGAATTGCTTCGCTTCGTCGGCGACCAATCCCTTGAGGTCGTTGATCGGAGCTTCCACCTGCATGCTGCGGGTGATGGTGCCGTTTTCACTCGACGAGGTTTCAAGCACACGGCTGCCGAGCACGGTGTAATCGAAGACGGCGACATTTCCTGAGCGGAAGAATCCGTTGAAGGTGGCGTGTGAGAGATTTCCGAAACCGGGGATCTTGCGCTTGTCGTCGAAAGACCCATCGGCGTCCGCCCAGCCAGGGCCGCTGGCGGTTTTGAGGATTCCGGAGTCTTCCTTGAGCGAGACCAACTGTCCATGCTGGCCGGTCCACGGCGTGCCGGCCCAGTTGATGGAGCCGTCGTAGGCGGAGACCATTCGCAGGGTCTCTGTGTCGAAGAGGGCGCGCGATTTTCCATCTCCCAGCTCGATCAGCATGCCCTTCAGCGCGGCCACGCGCTTCTGGCCCTGAAAGTTGTCCTCGAAGGTGTTCGACCAGACGGGGCCGATTTTCATTTCCTCGAACCACTTGGACTTGGCGGCGTTGGCGCTGGTCAGAGAGGCGACGAGGAGTGCCAGGGTGAGCTTTGTTCGCGACATAGGCGGCATCCTACGCATCGTCAGCGGGAGGTCTAGCATCCATGCACGGGATTGAGTTGCGGATTGCCGGAATTGGCCAAATCGGTTCGGCCGTTGGGAGTCATTGATCGGCCTAAAGACGTTCGCCTCGTTGCTTGTGGACGTGTTTTTCGTGAAATAGACTTCAGGGTCGAAAGTTCGAAGGTCGGAAAGTCGAAGGTCGGAAACGTGGACGTATTCGGTGAGTCTCTTCCTCTTCGTTTCGAATTTAGTGCTTAGAATTTCGAATTTCGTCTTTTCCCTCCCTTGGAACTTGGCCCTTGGAACTTGGAACTTCTCATGATTCCCTTCTGCCGCCGCCTCCCGGACGGTCGCGGTCGCGTGTCAAAGCGCGGTCGAGGAAAGTCCGGACACCATAGGGCAACGCGCCTCGTGAAAGCGGGGGACGGAAGTCGAGAGACGACCGGACGGAAAGTGCAGCAGAGAGTAAACCGCCGATGGCCCGCAAGGGCACAGGTAAGGGTGAAAGGGTGGGGTAAGAGCCCACCGCGCGTCCGGGCAACCGGCGTGGCACGGCAAACCCCGCGTGGTGCAAGACAGAACAGGGGAAGGGCGGCCCGCCCGATCAAGATCTCCGGGTATTAGTCGCACCCTGCGCAAGCAGGGTCCCGCGCAAGCGGGAAGAGAAATGGCCGTCCAGTCCCGCTCGCGGGATGGACAGAATCCGGCTTACAGGGGGGCGGCACCCTCTTTCCTCCGACCGATCTTCCTTGCAAGAGGCCGGTCGGCCCGGCGTAGCTGGAGCGTGAAATTGAAACGATTTTTTCTGGCTCTCGGAGTTCTAGGCGGTGTCGCGCTGGCGGCGGAAAAACCGAACGTGGTGTTCATTCTCGCCGATGATCTGGCTCAGGGCGACCTTGGCTGCTACGGCCAGAAGCTGATCCAGACGCCGAACCTCGACCGGATGGCCACGGAAGGCACCCGCTACACCCAGGCTTATTCCGGCACCAGCGTCTGCGCTCCTTCCAGAACTTCGCTGATGACCGGCCTCGACATGGGACACAGTCCGGTCCGTGCGAACCGGGAGATCGGCAAA
>JANOKL010000262.1:0-2213 GCA_031419215.1 Luteolibacter sp.
CGCCTCGTCTTCGGCGAAGAAGGCGGACGAGCAGATCTCGACCGCGACCGTGGCGACCTTCGATCCCGGATGCGCGGCCAGGAATCCCGCCGCTGAGCGAAGCATGGGAATGGCCGCGCCACAGCCGAGGCCGACGAGGTCCTGGAGGTAGGCATTTTCCCGAAACCCGAGCGACTCCGCGACGTGACTGGTGACGCCGGGGCAGAGGTAACCGGTGCAGGTGCAGATGAAAAGCGCGTCGAGATCGCTGGCTTGCAGCCCGGCCTTATCCAAAGCCGCACTGAGCGCGGCGGAGGCGAGCACGGGGGCTTCGCGCTCGAAGCTTTCATTCAGCATCTGTGGGCCGTGGCCGACGACCGGGCCGATGTCGGCGAGGCAGAGATTCCGCGTGGCGATCCCGGAGGCATCGCTGCCGAGGACTTTCGAAAGCAGGGCCTGCGAGCGAGGTCGCAGGCCGGCGAAGGCCTCCGTCGCCGAGAGCGCCGCGTAGCATTCAAGCTGCGTGTAGGCATGGGCGGGGCTGGCGGTGGCGATGGAATCGAGAAACATCATTGGCGGACGAGGGAAAGGAGCGAGCGAAACGGCAGCAGACCACTGCGGCCGAGGCCGTTCATGAGGCCGCGCCCGAGCGGGTGGCCGAGGAGACCCTGGAATAGGTTGGCGGCTCCTAGGCGTCGAGAAAAGCGTTGGCGGAGGGCAGACTGGAGGGCGGAAACGGCTTCCGGCCAGGAGCAATCGCCCGCGCTCCAAGCAGTGAGCGGATCGAGGGCGGACTCGGCGGATTGGAAGGCCATCGACATGCCGTTTCCCGTGAAGGGCGGGATCATCGCGGCGGCATCGCCGATGGAAAAGAGCCCGGCTTCCGGTTCCTGCCAGCCGAGCTGGAGGGCAGAGACGCCTTTAAAGGAAGCCTCGTCCGGCATCGCGCGGGTAAGTCGATCCGCCAAGGCCCCAAGCCCTCCGGCGCGGAGGTAATCGAGCTGAAGAGCGGAGCCTTTTCCGCTCCGTTCGCGATCAAGCCGGAAGAGTCCGCAAACATTCACGCGACCATCCTCAACGCCCGCGAGTCCGACGTAGCCATTCGAACCAACATGCATTTCCAGATCGGCAAGCATCGGCAGATCGAGAAAGTGCGCTTTCAGACCGATCCAAGGGCTTTCCCCGGCGATACGTCCAGCGGCCCAGACTTTTCCCTCGTCGGGCTGACGAGGCTCGCGCACGCCCTGGTGGACTTCGCCATCGAGGCGCTCGACGAGTTGGACCAGCCGAAGATCGAGTCGATGACGGGAAATGCCGTAGGCCGCAGCAGGCAGGAGATTTTCATGGATGCGCTGATCGCCGTGAAACCAGAGGACGCTGCGATGCAGCCGGGCATCCTCGAAGGCTTCCGCGATGCCGAGGGCTTCCAGAGTCGAGCGCTCCACGCCCGAAATGAACTCGCCGCAGACTCGGTGTCGCGGGTAGTGCCCGGCCTCGTGGACCGACACCGCCACGCCACGATTTCGCAACCCGGCCGCGAGCGAAAGCCCGGCCAGGCCTCCACCGACGATCACTAGAGGTTCCTTCAAGCGCGCCACGCTACCACACGAATGCCTCCGCGCCACGAGGTTTGCTCGCGAACGTGCCATTTGCCCGGATCGAGTTCTAACAATTGCGAAAGCTCGCCCGGCAAAAAACCCGCGCGAATGCTGACCGGCATGTCATGTCGGGTGATGCGGTTGACGAAGGGCAGCATTCCCGCGCCCAACCTGAGTGCACCGGATGTGCGGAGAGGTTCCACAAAACACAGCGACTGGAAACCGGAGCACCATCGGGCGAGCGCCCTCATCGACTCGCCCTCGAAGTGGTGGAGGAAAAGATTCGCCACGAGCAGATCGCCACCAACGGGAGCAGTGGCAAAGAGATCGCCTTGGTGCCAGGTGACTCGCGGATCGAGTGAGGTCGGTCGCGGTGCGAGGTCGTAGCTTTCCACCGGAGCAATGGCAGCGAGCTTTCCACTAAGCATCCCCTCGCCCGCACCGAACTCGGTGATCGAGGCCGGTGCAAGACGTCGCACCTGACGAAGGATCCAACGCTCGTTCCCCATCAGAAAATTGATCCGCCGCAGATCGCATCGACTCCGGATCGCCTCCGGATCGTCCGCCGGAAGGTGGTCGAGGAGTTCAGGCAGGACTTGGCGAATCATGAAGTAGCACAACTTTGCAAGTTGTGGG
>JANOKL010000263.1:0-3057 GCA_031419215.1 Luteolibacter sp.
CCGTTCTCGATCGTGCGGATCGGCATCGAGGCCATGATGCCCTTTTCAATGCCGTAGGAGCCGTCCGAGCACACGGCGACCGAGTGCCAGTCACCGGCCGGAGTCGGGGTGATGAGGCTCATCACGGTATCGATCGCTGCATTCGCGGCGGAGGCAGCGGAGGAAAGCCCGCGGGCCTTGATGACGGCGGCCCCGCGCTGCTGGACGGTGGCGATGAACTCGCCCTGAAGCCACTCGGTGTCGGTAATGGCCTCGGTGACAGGCTTGCCGTCGATCTTCGCGTTGGTGAAATCCGGATATTGCGTGGCGGAGTGGTTGCCCCAGATACAGAGGTTGGTGACTTTCGACTGATGAACGCCGGCCTTCTGCGCGAGCTGGCTCTTGGCACGGTTCTCGTCGAGGCGGGTCATCGCGAAGAAGCGGTCGGCCGGGATGCCGGAGGCGTTGCTCATCGCGATCAGGCAGTTGGTGTTGCAGGGGTTGCCGACGACCAGCACGCGCACATCCTTCGCGGCATTGCGGGCGATGGCCTGGCCCTGGCCGGTGAAGATCTTGCCGTTGATGCCGAGCAGATCGGCGCGTTCCATCCCGGCCTTGCGCGGCACGGAACCAACGAGAAGACACCAGTTAGCATCCTTGAAGCCCTCGTCGAGATCGGCTGTGCCGACGACTTGGTTGAGCAGCGGAAACGCGCAGTCATCGAGTTCCATCATCACGCCCTGGAGCGCCGGCAGGCCGGGCTCGATTTCGATGAGCCGGAGGTTTACGGGTTGGTCAGGACCGAAGACGAAGCCGGAAGCGATGCGGAAAAGAAGCGCGTAGCCGATTTGGCCTGCGGCTCCGGTGATGGAGACGGTGATGGGATCCTTCATGGTAGGTGCGGTGTGCGGCCGATAAGTAGTCTCTTGAATCGAGAACGGTCAACCGGGAACCACCCGCGCAGGGCCGTCCAACCATCCTGAAATCAACCGGACACCACCGTTTCGGGTCTCGAAAATTTGGAGTTGCCAAGGAATCCGCCCAAACGCATCCTATGGACGTTGGTTCGATTGGGTATCGGGTTTCTTTCCTGAACCGCCCGCGGGGTTTCCTTCTCCTGTGTCTTGCATCGTGGCAGACGGCAGGTTTCTGACTCCCCTGCCCTTTCGCAATGGCTTCCCGGCCAGGCATTCTTGCACCCGGAGCATTTTTCCAATCCTCATTTTCACCATCCGTCCCACACCCTCATGGCCGGTCACAACAAGTGGTCCAAGGTCAAGCACATCAAGGCTCGCGTCGATGTCATCAAAGGCAAGGTATTCAGCAAGTGCGCTCATGAAATCGCCCTCGCTGCCCGCGCCGGTGGCGGAGAACCGTCCATGAATGCTCGGCTGCGAACCGCCATCGACAACGCCAAGGCAGTCTCGATGCCCAAGGAAAACATTGATCGCGCCATCAAAAAAGGCACCGGCGAACTCGGCGGTGCCGCCATTCAGGAAGTGACCTACGAAGGCTACGGCCCCTCCGGCATCGCCTTCATCATTGAAATGGCCACCGACAACATCAACCGCACCGCCGCCGACCTCCGCACCATCTTCACGAAGAATGGTGGCAGCATCGCCACGCCCGGCAGTGTGGCCTATCAGTTCGACCGCAAGGGCGAGCTGCGTTTTCTGGCGGAAGCGCTGCCCGCGGAGACCCTCCTCACCGCCGCCATCAATGCCGGCGCGGATGACGTGCTCAGCGATGAAGCCGAACACATCGTCTACACCGCGCCCAACGAACTCGGCACCATCGCCAACACTCTCCGCACCTCCGGCTACAAGCCGGTCTCGGAAAAACTCGTTTCCATCGCCCAGAACCCGACCGTCGTCGGTGATCTGGAAACCGCGAAACAAGTCCTCAAACTTTACGGCCTGCTCGACGACTACGACGACACCCTGAACGTGTTCACCAACTTCGAAGTCGCCGACGACCTGATCGAACAACTCGACTCCTGATTGATTCAAACCGCCTGCGCGCGACCCCACTTTTCACCCTTCATCGGATGACCCAGAACTTCAACGAAGACACCCTGCTGCCGTTTCTTTCCAACGAGACGTCCTCAGATAAATCCGACGCCGCACCGAAACGGGTCGCCAAGAAAGCCGCGAAAAAGGCTGCGAAGAAAGTTGCCGCCGAGGTGACAGGGCCCACGCCAGTCGTCGCAAAAAAAGCGGCGAAGAAGGCGGTGAAAAAAGTGGCCGTGAGCGAGGTCACCGCACCCGCTCCAATCGCTGAAGCTCCAGCGAAGAAGGCCGCCAAGAAAGCCGCCCCTCGTGCCGCCAAGGTCGTAGCGGAAGCTTCTGTGGAAGACGTGTCGAAACCAAGGCCTACTTCCCGTGCAAAGGCCGTGATGGAACCGGCTCCCGAACCTGTTCGCGAACGAGATGAACGCCCCGAGCCACGCCAGGAGAATCCTGCTCCACAAGCGCCATCCGAAGACGGCCAGCAGCAACGCTTCGGTCGTGTTCCCGGCGGCGGTCGCGTCCAGCATCGCGGGCCCGAGGGTCCACCACGCGAACCGCAGCAGCAACAAGCTCCCCAGCAGCGCGAGCAAGGTCCGCACGGACAGCATCAACAACCGCGCCATCCCCAGCAACATCAGCCGCAGGGTCAGGGAGGTCAGCAGGAAAGCCGCAGCAAGCGCCGTCGCGAAAAGCGCAAGCGTCGTCGCGACCGCCAGTTCCCGAATGACCAGCCGCGTCCGGACGGTGAGAACCAGGCTCCCGGCCCGCGCCAAGGCCCGCCGCAGCCGCAGCCGCGTCAGCAACATGAGCCGATCGAACGCCGTCCGCCGCCGCCACAGTTCAGCGGTCCGAAGGTCGAGGTCGACGGCATGCTCGAACTCGCGCCGAAAGGTTTCGGATTTCTCCGCCTTCCGGCCAAGCGCTTCGAACAGGCTCGTGACGACGTCCGGGAGCTTGTCCCCGTTCACGTCGTAGGCGAATATGTCGGCGCCCCGGATGAACGCATCCGTGCCGCGGCCGAACGGGACCGCGGTGAACTTCCACAGGCCACTGGTCGCGCCCGCGGCTG
>JANOKL010000264.1:0-10043 GCA_031419215.1 Luteolibacter sp.
AGCCCGGCCTTCGTGATCACCTCATCCGCCAGAGTCAGGCTGGTTTCTGAAATGATCGTCGGCCCGGGCAATGGAGCGAAGTCCACCGCCTCACCTCCGAGCCTCAATACGAGCGATCCATGGATCGTCAACCTGCGGGGCTTTCTCAGGATCCCGCGATCCTCAAGTGTGCAGCCGTCATTCCCCAGAATCGACTGAAGCGCGGAAACGAGCCTGCCTTCCAGATTCTCCAGCCGCTTTGAGTCACCACAGATCACGCTGCTCGCATAACGAATGAGCGATTCCTCCCGCCAGTGGATCACCCCGAGCAAGGCCTTCAGGAGCAGTTCGTTTCCCTCCGGATCCTCCCGTTTGAATGGCTGCACGCTTCCACGCGTCATGGCCTGGGCCGCCAACCGGCCGCACCAGTCGCACCATTCCGACATCCATTCCTCGGGAACCGGCTGATCCGCCATCGCTCGGAAAAACGAAGCCAGGCCCGATCGTCGTTGGCTCGGCGAATCCAGCCCGAGCCTCTGGAAAAGCCATTCCTCACCGCCATCCCTGGACAGGCGGACCCGGAGTAGAAAACCGGATCTGGGCGCGCGATCCAGGGAGAGAAGAGCCCCGGATTCGAGCTCCGCCCGCTTCAGATCATCCTCCGCCTTCTCGCGCTCGTCGCCATCGCCACACCCCGCATGGCGCAGCACCTGCTCGTAGTCGCACGTGAAATCCCGCGCCCCGCCACGGTCGCCAGCTGCGGATTTCCGGTAGAGATCCGCGAGGCCTGTTAGAACCGCTGGAACCTCATGAGGCATGGTCTTCCATCCATTTGCGTCCCTCAGGCGTGTCACGGAACAGCACGGACGGCACGTTTCTGACCCCCACCCGCGAGCCGCGACGCTCCTCCTTCCGCGTGATCACGATCAATTCGTCGCACTGGCTGAAGGCGTAGGGAATGTTGCCGCTGGACATCGAGAACATGCCTTGGAGGTCGAGCTCCGCCATCGCCTGAAGGCAGTTCTGGATGCGCTCGCCGGAAAGTTTCGAGAAGGCCTCGTCGATCGGCACCAGCGCCAATGACGGTTCCTTCCGCCGGGTTTCGTGGCGATTGTAGGCATGCAGGTAACTGGCGAGGATGGCCACGAAATACGGGCTCTGGTTTTCCCCGCCGCTCATCTTGCCGCTCTGCTTGTCCACGCTCACCGGCTTGCCGTCAGGATCGCGGATGTCGGTGACCAGCAGGTCATAGTCGAAATACTGCCGGTAATCCAGAAGCCGCGCTGCGTCCGGGCTGTTGGCGCTCTTGACGAGGGTTGTGAGAAACAGGTGCAGTGCCTGCTTCAAATCCTCGCCCATGCTGGCAAAGAACAGCTCGTCCTCGTGATGGAGGGCGTTGAGGTCAATCAACTCGCGGTAGATCCGGAACTCCGGATTCAGGGTGCGGTCGATCTTGTAGCGGTCATGACCGATCGGGCGTTTGAGCAGGAGGTTGAGGTGGGAAATGATGTTCTCCACGCCCTTGATCGCCTGCTGCATCCGGCTCAGCACCTGGGTGCGGAAAAGGGATTCCCAGCGCTTGCGCTCGGTGGCGGACTTCTTCTCATAGTCGGGGATATTGGCATCCTCGATCACGGCCAGCACGCGTTCATACGGAAGTGCGTCCCGGCCATCATCCGGCAGGTCGTCGAACTTCGGCTGGAAGGTCCGCTTGAAATCCAACATCGCAACCTTTAGGTCTCCAATGGCTGTCGAGGCCTGCAGTTCGGCCGCCGTGGCTGCTTTGGTGAACTCCCTCGCCCGTGCATCAAGCGCAGGCAGATAGTCGGCCGCCTCCTGCTTCCAGGAGCGGTAGCGGTCGTGATGCCGGATGATGTCGATGCGCAGCCTGACTTTCGAAAACTCCTCCTCGCGCCGGGTGGCGTTGTCGCGGCTGCCGGTGAGGAGCTTCTCCGTCTGCTCGATGTCCTTGTGCGCACCCTTGCGAAGGATGGAATTCTTCTCACGCTCCCAAGCCTCGATCTGATCCTTGAACTCCTCGATTCGCTCCTCCAGCGTGGCGATCTCATCCGTCGCGATGGCCTGGAGCTGGGACATGAGATCCTCGTGCTCCGCCTGCTTGTGCGGCAGGTCTTCGACCCGCACCAGCTCACGGGAAATATCCGAGTGGTCCGGGATCTCCTGCTGCCGGGCAGCGATCAGACGCTCAACCTCACGCTCGATCGGCTCCAAGCGACGCAGTCCGGCATCGATCTCACCCAGGCGGGCGAGCTTGAGCTCGAGCTGGCGCTTCAAGCCACCTTCGCCGATGAAAGGCTGGCCATCATACGGACGGGGCCTCGTAATGACGGAACCACGTTTCAGCAGACCATCAGGCAGGATGGCCGAATCATGACGAGCGAACTCCGAGGTCGAGGAAACACGGACCGTTTCACCGAACAACGCATCCACGTAGGATTGCGCGGCTTCATCGCTGCAGCGGATGATCTCGGCCAGCGAGTTCTTCACGCGCTTCGATTTGTTGGAGGCGGAGAGCCTTCCGGCATCCAGCAGACGCTGTGGACCAGCCTTGAGCAGATCGACTGCGGACAGGCTTGCCAGAAGTTCCAGCGCCTGGGCGTGGTGCCCGGACGCGACGAGAACGGCGAATTTCTCCTCGAACACCACCTCCGCCGCCGCACGCCAGGTTTCATCCTCAACTTCGCAAAGCTCGCGCAGGGCACGCGGAGGCAGCTCGCCAGGCAGGATCGGAAGCTGCTCGCAAAGGGCCGCCAACAGCGGCTGGGGCACCGGGGGCAGGCCACGTTTGAGCGCATCGACCTGGGCATCGAGGTCGGACTTTTCAGCGCGCAGATGACGAAGTTCCTCAGCCTCGTTGCGATATCGCTCGCGCAGCAGCTTGCAGAGCTGATCGGCGGAGAGAGCCAGATGGGAAAGTGAGTTCGAGGTTTCCGCGCGCTCGCAGGAATCCAGAAAGCGCAGGGCCTCCTCCATCCGGCTCACATCGACAGGTGGATGGACCGGAGCCTTGGCCACTTCGTGCATCCACTTGCGGGCTGCCTTCAGACGCTGGGTGAGGCCTCCATCGATCTTGCTGGCGAGGGCCCGCAGGCGCTCAATGTCGACCTCCAGCTTTCGAATGCGATCGGCCAGATCCTTGTAAAGTCGGCCCTCGGTGGACTCGTTGAGCAGGGAGATCGAGCGCTCACGCTGCTGACGTGTCTCGTTGGTGAGTTCGGTGAGTTCGGAAAGTCGCGCCTCGTCCTCAGCGAAGTCTTCCCGGAGTTTCGCGAGCCGGGTTTCCATCGCGTCGACTTCGGCAGCGGCATGTTCCCAGCCATGCTCCGCCGCCAGATAGGTGGCCACATCGCGGTCCCGCTCGGCCTCGTGGAGCGTTTTCGAAAGGGACCGGATCCGCAACAGGCGATCCAACTGAGCCCTCAGTTCCCGCAGCTCGCGTTCATACGATTCGAAATTCCGGAAGCTGGAAATCACATCCTCCACCGGCACCGACTCGGCTGGCAGGACGAACTGGCGACAGAAGTCATCGAAGCTTTTCAGGTTCGTGAACGACATCGCACTCGGCAGCAATCGCTCCAACACCTCCTTGTTGAAATTCAGATGGCTCGGGTTCGCCATGTCGCGCAGATACTCGCGCGAGGACGTGAAGAGCCGGCCGCCCTTTCCTTCGATGAGGCTCTTGAAGTCGGCCAGCGTTCGTGTGCGCTGCTTGCCGTCCTCCGGTGACGTTGCCAGGAAGTCCTCGCGCTCCAGCGAGGCCGGGCAATAGAAGGGCGTGGTGTGGCCGTCGCTCTCGGTGGTGTTCCGGAACTCGAATCGCAGTCCCCAGGTTTCCTTCCGAATCCCATCCGGCCATGTGAACTCGGCGGCGATGTAGGTGGTGACACCCTTGTCGTGGAAATACTGTGGCTGCCCGTTTTCCTCGCGCTTGGTATCCAGGAGGCAGTAGCCCTTGATCGTGCGATCGCTCTTGGAACCTGTCGCACTGCGGTTGAAATGATGACGCGCGCGCTCTGGGCCGACGAGGACGAGCATCAGCAGGTCCATCAGGATCGACTTCCCGGAACCGGTCACACCCGCGAGCACCAGGTTTCCGACCACGGGCAGGGAATCCCGGTAGCCATACCAGTTCAGCGCGTGGATTTTTGTCAGACGGATGGCGCGGCTCATGATTCCTCCTCCTGAATGGGCGCGGGTTCATCGGAAAGTCCATCGACCTTCTGGAAATTCGCCGCCGTCTCGGTCCAGGCTGTTAGATCGCGGAACGGCACCACCCGACGGATGGCGGGAAGAACCTCAATGCCGGATTCCTCGAAGGGTTCGGCGGGTTCAAAGCGGATAAGATGAAAGCGAGCAGCCTGTCTGAGGATCTCCTTCATGCGGGTCCGCGTCAGCAACCCGACCGCATCCGGCAGGAGCTGGTCCTTGATGAGGCCGTTCAACTCGGCGACGGAAAGAAATGCCTGGGTCTGCCCTTCGTCGCGCCAGCGGACATCGCCCGCATACCACAAGGCCAGCCAGACCAGCGTGGCATCCTGCCGCAAACGGATCTGCAGCGAGGCGATGCGCGGAATGGCCTGCACCATGCGCTCCTCATGCATCAATGCCACATCGAGGCCCACCAGCGCAGCGGCTTCCTTGACCCACTCGAAATACTGGCGGCACCAATGATAAAGCGCGGAACGGCCCGCATCGAGACCGAGAATGGAGCCGTGGGCCAGCAGCTCCTGCAACGCCTCACCAAGACGCGCGCGATCCTCTTCGGACAAGCGCAGCAGGGTCGGCGCTTCCGCGATGATCGGTTCAATTTCGGGGTCGGTGCTCATTTCTTGATCACTGAAAAGCGTTCGACCATGCAGCCTTCAAGGGCATCCAGCCCAGGCGGCTGGCCTTCATTCTCGGCGCGGTCCATCACCAGGCGATAGCGCGCTTCAGCCGATTCCGAATGAAGCAGCAGCGAAATGAGATCCGTGAATCCGGACTCGCCGTGAACGGGCAGATCCGCGCTCGCGATGCGGGTGCCCTTCCCTCCCTTGAGTGAGGCAATGAAGGTGTTCGCACGCAGAACCGAGAGGGAATCACGCAACGCGCGGCCCATCGTTTCCAGGCCCATCTCGCGATCCATGTCCTCGGCGGAATCCTCGAAGGCTTCCTGCTCGACCGAAGCGCGGCGTTGGGGTGGCGAATAAAGGGAATCCAGGCCCGCTGGTAACTTCACTTCAGGGAGACGTGGCGAGGGAAGATCCGGCAGATCCGCCGAATGATGCGAGAGACGTTTGCCAGCAAGCAGCGAGTTCGCCCGTTCAAAGAATGCCTTGATCTCACTTCGGCGCTCGCCGGTGACATCCTGCAGGTAGCGGAATCGGGCGAGCGAGCGACGGGAGAAATCCGCAGTTCCGCGATCAATCTCATCCGCCATCGGCAGCACACGCTCCAGCATCGAGGTGAGTTCATCCAGGGCGTTCCTGACCCTCGCGCGCGCGGTCTCCGCCTCCATGTTCGGATTCCGCCGCAGGACCTCGACCTGCATCTCCGACAAGGTGGCGCTGTCACCCAGCAAACGGTCATCGATCCTTCTCACCGCCTCGGGCAACCGCAGTGGCAGCCGGGCGCGCACGAGTTCGGAGTAGCAGGCGTGGGAAACCTGTTCCGAGTAGTCATCGAAGACCACCGAGAGGTTTCCCTTCAAGGTGTCCTCTTCCAACTGACGCCGGGTGAAGCGCTGCACCGACTTCTGCATCGAACGCAGTTCGTTCAGCCCCTCACGGACATTGGACAGGCAGTTCTCGACAGTCTGCCAGGGCCGCTCGGAAATCTCGACCTCGTTGGCGAGCAAGGCACAGACGGCCATCAGCTTGTCAGTGAAAACGGCGGCCTCCGGCCAGGCGATCTTCCGCAACGCGCCGAGGAGGGTGGCACCGTGGGCGTCGAACTGGAGCGTGCGCCGCCAATCCCGCCGAGGAGGCTCTTCCAGCCAACGGCTTTTGAGGAGGTGATCCAACAGCAGCCGGGACTTCTCACGGGGAGAGCGGTCGACCTGATCCGCTGCCTCCACTTCATCCTCGAGTTCGAGGCCCGGATGACGCTCAAGGGTGTCTGCGATGATGGCGAGAACCTCCTCCCGCGCCAGTCCGTCCGGGCGCTCTGCGGCTTCGTATTCGAGGGAGTCCAGGACATCCACATAGAAGGGCGAGTTCTTCCCGGCCAGGACCCGGAAAAAGCCGCTGCCCCGCGTTTCGCGGAACAGCGCCGTGGATAGGTTCTCCCCTCTCATGTCAGTCCTATGCGGGGGAAAGATCGATCACTCTGTCGTTTCCTCGGTGACGGATCCGGACTCGCCCTCAGAGGCTTCGACCGATGTGTCATCGCCTGGAGAATCCTCACCATCGGGAATGACCAGCGAGATGTCCTGCAACTTCTCGCCTTCCTTCAACGTGAGCAGCTTGACTCCTTGCGCAACGCGGCCGGTCTCCCGGATCTCGCTGACGCGGATGCGAATGCTCTGGCCAGTCGAGGTCATCAGCATCAGTTCGTCCTGCTCGGTGACGGATACGGCGTTGACGACCTTGCCGGTCTTGTCGGTGACATTGAGAGTCTTCACGCCACGGCCGCCGCGGCGGAGAGCTCGATAACTGGAGAACGGCGTACGCTTGCCGAGACCGTTTTCCGAAGCCACGAGCAACATCGTCTCCTCCGAAACGATCGCCATGCCGACCACGTAGTCGTCCTTGCGCAATCGAATCCCCGTGACTCCAGCGGTCGCGCGACCTTGCGGGCGGATCTGCGGCTTGCCTTCGTCTTCGGCAGAGTCTTCCTCACCGGATTCCTCATCGACAGGCTCTTCCCCTTCGACCGGCTCGCCTTGGGGCTTCTTGTAAATGCCTTCGGTAAACTTGATGCTCATGCCATCCCGCGTGACGAGGACGATCTCGTTCTCACCACTGGTGAGGCTCACGCCAATCAGATCGTTCCCTTCGTCCAGGTTGATCGCGGTGAGACCAGCCTTGCGGTAATTGCGGAAGTCGTTGAGCGAGGTTTTCTTCACCTTGCCGCTGCGGGTGGCAAAGAACACGTAGCCCGCCCCCTCGCGGAAGGTGTTGTCGTGGCCGTTCTCGTCGGTGCTGCGTTCGAGGCGCAGCATGGCGGCAATCTTCTCGTCAGGCTTGAGGTCGAGAACGTTCTTGATGCTGCGACCCATCGCGGTGCGCGAGCCTTCCGGGAGTTCAAAGACCCGCTCGACATAAACTCGACCGGTGTTGGTGAAGAACAGGAGGTAGTCGTGCGCCTGCACCGAGAAGAGATGCTCGATGAAATCATCCGGCTCGTCCTTGCCGGTGGCGCGGGTTTCCATGCCCTTGAGCCCCTTGCCGCCGCGACCTTGCAGGCGGTATTCGCTGGCGGGCGTGCGTTTCACATAACCCCGATGGGAAAGCGTGACGATCATCGCGTCGTTGGCAATGAGGTCCTCCATCGCGATCTCACCGGCCTCTGCCAGGATCGGACACTTGCGCGGCGTGGCATACTTGTCGCGGATCACCCGGAGCTCATCCTTGATGATGGTGAGCACCCGGACCTCGCGCGCCAGGATATCGAGCAGGTCCTTGATGTCGATGAGGATGCCGTCGTATTCGCCCTTCACCTTGTCCTGCTCCATGCCCGTGAGCTGATAGAGACGGAGTTCGAGGATGGCGTTGACCTGGCGCTCGGAGAACACATAGCGATCGCCCTGCACGGCAGCCTGCGAACGGATGAGGATGCCGAGCTTTTCCGCTGTGGCGGTGGAGAACTGATAGGAACCGAGTCGTTCGCGGGCTTCGTCGCGGTTCTTCGAATCGCGAATGATCTTGATGAAATCGTCGAGGTGGCCGAGAGCGAGCAGGAAGGCTTCAAGCAGCTCGGCGCGCTCCTCTGCTTTCCCCAACAGGAAGCGCGTGCGGCGGATGATGACATCGCGGCGGTGCTCGATGTAGGCGTCGATCGCTTCCTTCAACGAAAACTGCTTCGGGCGGTTCTGATGAATCGCCAGCATGTTCACACTGAACGAGGTCTCCAGCGAGGTGAGCTTGAAGAGCTGGGCGACGACCACCTGAGGGCGGGCGTCGCGTTTCAACTCGATCTCGATCCGTGTCTCCTCATCAGAGAGGTCGCGCATGCCTGAAATGCCGGTGAGGATCTTTTCGTTCACCAATTCCGCGATACGTTCCTGAAGCACGGCACGGTTGACACCGTAGGGCACCTCACGAATGACGATGAATGAGCGGCCGTTTTCGTTTTCCTCGATCTCGACCTTGCCGCGAAGACGCATCGATCCCCGTCCCGTCCGGAAGTATTCCTCAATCCCGCGGATGCCGCGGATTTCGCAGGACACCGGAAAATCCGGTCCCTTGATGAGCTGCATCAGCTCAGGCAGCGTGATTTCCGGATTGTCGATCTGGGCACAGATGCCGTCGATGACTTCGCCCAGGTTGTGGGGTGCGAGGTTCGTGGCCATGCCGACCGCGATGCCGGTGCCGCCGTTGACGAGGAAGTTGGGGAACGCGGAGGGAAGAACGGTCGGTTCTTCCTGGGAGCCGTCGTAGTTTGGCTGGAAATCGACGGTGGCCTTTTCGAGGTCCTCCATCATCGCCATGCCTAGCGGGTGAAGGCGGGCTTCGGTGTAACGCATGGACGCCGCAGCGTCGCCTTCCACGGATCCGAAGTTCCCTTGACCATCCACGAGCATCTCGCGCATCGACCACGGCTGGCCCATGTTGACGAGGGTCGAGTAGATCGATTGGTCGCCGTGCGGGTGGAAATTACCCATCGTTTCACCGACGATCTTGGCGCACTTCACGTGGGCCTTCCCGGGGGTGACGCCGAGCTGGCGCATGGCGTAGAGCACGCGGCGCTGGGAAGGCTTCAGCCCGTCGCGCACGTCTGGGAGCGCACGGGAGATGATGACCGACATCGAGTATTCCAGGAACGATTGGGAGAGTTCCTCGGCGACATTGATCGGCTTGATTGAATCGTTGGACATTGGAAGAATAAATTAGTTCAAAGGCTGCGGCTCGGGTTCAGACATCCAGATTTCGGACGTTGAGCGCGTTGTCCTCGATAAAACGTTTGCGGGGTTCGACGATGTCGCCCATGAGGACGTCAAACATCTTGTCGGCTTCCACGGCGTTATCTTCATCCAATCGAACACGGAGGAATTGGCGGGTTTCCGGGTCCATGGTGGTTTCGAACAGCTGCTTGGCGTTCATTTCGCCGAGACCCTTGAATCGCTTGATCTGCACGCCTTTGCTGGAAATTTCCAGAATGCGGGAAAGGATTTCCGGGATGGTGAACAGCGGGGTGGCGTGTTGCTTGTCGCCCTCGCCCTCCAGAAGATCGAAGAGCGGGGTATCGTCCGAATGGAAGTTCGAGACATCAATGCCGGCATCGGTGAGGCGGGCGAAAAGTTTGGCGATTGCGTGCGACTCGTGAAGTTCGTGGAGCACCGCGCGGCGGGATTGCCCCGAACTGCCTGCCAGTTCTTCATCCGTCAAAATCTCGTCAAACAGACGGAGATCACGATTCTCGGACGCGTAGACCTGAAGCGCGGCTTCATCCGTGAAATAGAGAACACTTTCATCATTCCCCTCACGGATTCGAATCATGAACTCTGGCAGGTGGCCATCCTCACGTCGCGCTGCCAGGTAGTCGCGGAAGCTGCCGCCGTTGCCCTCGATGGAGCGGGTGTAGCGGGAGAGTGAGGAAAGGGTTTCGAGAATTCCCTTCAACTGATCCGCCGCAAACGTGCGGCTCTGGTCGTGCGTACGCAGGATTACTTCGCCGGCACCAAGCTCGATGAGGATCTTGTTGAGCTGGTCGTTGTCCTGAACGTATTCGGAACGCTTCTTGCGGGTGACAAGGTAAAGCGGCGGCTGCGCGATGTAGAGAAAGCCGCGTTTCACCAACTCCGGCATGTGGCGACAGAAGAAGGTCAGCAGCAAGGTACGGATGTGGGAACCGTCGACGTCGGCGTCGGTCATGATCACGACCTTGTGATAGCGGACCTTTCC
>JANOKL010000265.1:0-3975 GCA_031419215.1 Luteolibacter sp.
GAACTTCGACAACGTCTTTTCCGAGATCAAGGACAAGCTCGGTGCCAACGCCGTCAGGATCCTGATCCCGATCGGTTGCGAAGACCAGCTCATCGGACAGATCGACGTGGTCAATCAGAAGGCCGTTTATTTCTCCGACGACGACAAGTATGGTTCCACCTACCGCGTCGAGGAACTCACCGGTGAGCTCAAGGAAATCGCCGAGGAAGCCTACCTCGAACTGGTCGACACCGTCGCCAACGTCGATGACCAGCTTGGCGAAAAGTTCCTCCTCGAGGAGCCTGTCACCCGCGAGGAACTGAAGGATGGCATCCGCCGCGCCACGATCGCCAACAAGCTCGTCCCCGTCGCCGGTGGCTCTGCTTTCAAGAACAAGGGCGTTCAGTATCTTCTCGACGCAGTCGTCGATTACCTTCCGAGCCCGCTCGACATTCCGGCTGCCGTCGGCATGGACCCTGACAACGAGGAGACCAGGATCGAGGTTCCGACCACCGACAACGGCAAGTTCGTTTCCCTCGCCTTCAAACTCTGGGCCGACAAGTTCGTTGGAAAGCTCGTTTTCTTCCGAGTCTATTCCGGCTGTATCAAGAAGGGTGACACGGTCTACAATCCACGCACCCGCCGCTCCGAGCGAGTTGGCCGCCTGATCCGGATCCAGTCCAATCAGCACACCGACATCGATGCCTGTTACTCCGGTGACATCGCGGCTATGGTCGGAATCAAGAACGTCACCACCGGTGACACCCTGGCTGCCGAAAACCACGACGTGGTGCTCGAGCCCCCCACTTTCCCGGAACCGGTCATCTCGATGGCCGTTGAGCCGAAAACCGTGGCTGACCAGGAAAAGCTCGCGCTCGCCCTGGCCCGCCTTTCCGAAGAGGATCCGACCTTCATGGTCAAGACCGACGAGGAAACCGGACAGACCATCATCTCAGGCATGGGTGAGCTTCACCTCGAGATCATCGTCGATCGCCTGAAGCGCGAATTCAAGGTGGAGGCCAACACCGGTGCTCCCCAGATCGCCTACCGCGAGACCATCACTGGCGGTGCCCTCGGCGACGGCAAGTTGGTCAAGCAATCCGGTGGCCGCGGCCAATACGGCCATGTCCGGATCGAGATCAAGCCCAACGAAAAGGGCAAGGGCCTGACGATCGAGAACAAGGTCGTCGGCGGCGAGATTCCCAAGGAATACATCAACGCCGTTTACAAAGGTATCGGCGAGGCCATGACCAACGGCATCGTCGCCGGTTATCCAGTCATCGACGTCAGCGTCGACATTCTCGGTGGTTCCTACCACGACGTTGATTCCAACGAAAACGCTTTCACCATGGCGGCCATTTTCGCCATGAAGGACGGCTTCAAGAAGGCCAAGTCCATCCTCCTCGAGCCGATCATGGCCGTTGAGGTTTCCACCCCGGACGATTACCAGGGTGATGTCATGGGCGATCTCAACCGCCGCCGCGGGCAGATCCAGAGCATGGAAACCAAGGGCAAGCTGGCCGTCATCCGCGCCAACGTTCCGCTCCAGGCCATGTTCGGTTACTCCACCGCCGTCCGCACCCTCTCCTCCGGTCGTGCTTCCTACTCGATGACTCCGTCACATTTCGAGCAGGTGCCGAACAACATTGTCGAAGAAATCGTCACCGAGCGCACCGGAACCAGTTCCCGCGCCTGATCCATCCGCCCAAGCAACAACCTTCTCCTCAAGCCATGGACAACCAGAAAATCCGCATCCGCCTGCGTGCGTTCGATCACCGTGCGATCGATCGCTCCGCCCAGGAAATCGTGGAAACCGCCAAGCGCACCGGCGCCCGCGTGGCCGGCCCGATTCCGCTTCCGACCCGCATCGAAAAGTTCAGCGTCAACCGTTCGGTTCACGTGAACAAGAAGTCTGCGGAGCAGTTCGAAATCCGGACCCACAAGCGTCTCCTCGACATCGTCGACCCCACCGCCCGCACCGTGGACGAGCTCAAGAAGCTCAACCTCCCCGCCGGCGTTGACATCACCATCCGCATCTGAGCCGCCGTCTGCGAATCTCAGGTTTCAACTTTCAACTCTACAATTTTCCAACGCCATGTCACTCGGACTCCTCGGCAAAAAACTCGGCATGACCCGCCTGTTTGACCAACAGGCCGGCACTATGATCCCCGTCACCGTCATCGACGTGACCGGAAACACCGCCCTCCAGGTCAAAACCGCTGAAAAGGATGGATACTCTGCCGTTCAGATTGGTTTCGACGACCAGAAGGAACATCGTGTTTCCAAGCCAGATCTCGGCCGCTTCAAGAAGGCAGCCTCCACGCCAAAGCGCTTCGTCAAGGAGTTCCGTTTTGCCGCAGGTGAAGATGCTCCTGAAACCCACCCGGGCATTGAGCTTCTTTCCGCCGGCCAGTGGGTCGACGTGATCGGAACCAACAAGGGCAAGGGCTTCCAGGGTGCTGTGAAGCGTCACGGATTCGGTGGTCTCAAGATGACCCACGGATCGATGATGCATCGCCGGACCGGTGCCATTGGCTGCCGCTCCACTCCGGGCCGCGTCTGGAAAAACCAGAAGATGCCAGGACACATGGGCGACGTGAAGAGCACCGTCCAGAACCTCAAGGTCGTGGCCGTTCGTCCGGAAGATGGAGTGATCCTCGTGTCCGGTGCCGTTCCCGGCGCAAAGGGTGGCTACGTCACCATCCGCCTCGCCAAGAAGAAGTCCGCCTGAATCGGAATCTCCTCAGAACCATTTAACTGATTCCTTCCATGTCCGCGAAAGCTTTTACCGCCGAAGACGCCCAGTCCGCCAATGTCGTCCTTGAAGACGCCAGCCGTGGTGAGCAGGCCGTGCACGACCTCGTCACCGCCTACCGCGCCAACCGTCGCTCCGGTTCCGCCAATACCAAGACCCGTGGCGAAGTCCGCGGCAACAACAAGAAGATCTACAAGCAGAAGGGCACCGGTGGCGCCCGTCACGGCGACAAGCGCGCCCCGATCTTCGTCGGTGGTGGTGTGGTCTTCGGACCGCGTCCCCGCGACTACTCGAAGAAAGTAACGAAGAGCGTCCGCAAGCTTGCCCTTCGCCGCGTGCTCGGTGACCTCGTCCGCGACGGTTCGATCCTTCACGTCGACTCCTTTTCGATCGCCGACGGCAAGACCAAGACCTTCATCTCCACCCTCGGTGCCCTGACCTCTCCTGGCAAGATCCTCATCGTCGGCTCGACCTTCGATGATTCGACCTACCTCGCCGCCCGCAATGTCGGCTGGGCCCAGTTGATCACCGCCCTCGAACTTAACGTGGAGCAACTGCTCCTCGCCGACTCCGTCCTCCTCGTGGGGGATGCCGTGGCGACCCTCGCCCAGCGCACCGCCTGAACCCCGGACCCAGCCCACGACCATGAAAGACATTTACCAGGTCATTAAAAACGTCCACCTCAGCGAAAAGGCCACCCTTCTCCAGGAGACCAACAACGAGATCGTCTTCAACGTCGATCGCAAGGCCAACAAGCTTGAGATCAAGCGTGCGGTCGAGCAATTGATTGGCAAGAAGGTGGAAGCTGTCCGCACCGCCAACTGCCTCGGCAAACAGCGCCGCCAGCGCCGTGCAGACGCCGGACGCACCAACCACTGGAAGAAAGCCATCGTTCGCCTCAAGCAAGGCGAGTCCTTCGATCTCGTCTGATCAGACCGTTTTCCCGCACACCGCGACACACTCGAACCACAACGCGAGTCATGCCAATTCACAATCTCAAGCCCGTCACGCCTTCCGCGCGCTACATGTCTCTTCCTGATTTCCAGGAAGTCACCAAGAGCAAGCCGGAGAAAAGCCTGCTCCAGCCGCTCAAGCGCTCAGGTGGCCGCAACAACACCGGTCGCATCACCTGCCGCCACATCGGCGGTGGCCACAAGCGCCACTACCGTCTCATCGACTTCCGCCGCCGGAAGCACGACGTGACCGCCACCGTGGTCGGCATCGAATACGATCCGAACCGT
>JANOKL010000266.1:0-4583 GCA_031419215.1 Luteolibacter sp.
TCTACCTGCTCGATACCAACGTGGTCTGCGAGGCCACGGCCAAGGCTCCTCAACCCGAGGTCATGGATTGGCTGGAGGCGAACTCCGAGGACTGCGCCCTGTCCTGCATCACCCTGGGAGAAATCTGGAAGGGCATTTATCTGCTGCCTGTCGGTAAGCGTCGGGCCGGCCTCAGCCGCTGGGCCAGCGGGATCGAAAAGGATTTCGCCGAGGCCACGCTGCCACTCGACGGAAAAGCCCTGAAACTCTGGGGGCAGCTCTACGCGAAGAACGAAGCCAAGGGCCGCAATCTCGGAACCCTGGACAGCCTCATCGCCGCCACCGCTCTGGCCCACGACTTGGTCCTCGTCACCCGCAACACCCGTGATTTCCCGCCCGAGGTGAAGGTGATGAATCCTTGGGCAAGGTAAGCCTCGCCTCAAAATCCCATCCGGCAGCCGGGGGATTGTTGCCCGATGGAAGGATGAGGCACACCTGAACCGCTACTTGATCAACCCTCCTCCGGACCGGCCGCCCCTGGGGATGAATTCAGAACATTTACTGATTTTCGACGCTTCTGGCACGCCCTTCAGGGTGCAAATCCAAGAGATGAGCCAACCCGGGGTGGTCGTCGCAATCGTTCCTCCTCCTTCGCCAAGGCTTCGGAGGACAGGTCGACCCCAGGCTACTGGCTGCAATCCCTTCAGGATACGGATTTGTGAAGCTTCGACTCTCCAATCCTTAACGGCACTGGCCTGAAAGCCAGACTACAAGCCTAGACCGGAACCGCTGCCAGCACCTGGTCCAGCACTTCCAGGCAGCGCTGGTTCTGCGCGGGCGTGCCGATGGAGATCCGTACCCACTCGGGAAGCTTGTAGCTGCGCATGGCGCGGATGATGACACCCTGCTGGAGCATTTCCCGGAACACGCGGTCGCCATCGCCGACTTCCACGAGGATGAAATTCGCCATGCTGGGAACGAACTTCAGCCCGCGCTCGGCGAAGGCTTTTTCGTAGAACTCCAAACCCTCGTCGTTGATCGCACGGGTGGCGTCGACGTGCTTGGTGTCGTTCAGTGCCGCCAAGGCACCGGCCTGGGCGATGGCGTTGACGTTGAAGGGCTGCCGGGCTTTTTGAAGAATGGTCGTGACGGCTTTCGACGCCAGTCCGAAGCCCGCCCGCAGCGCAGCGAGTCCGTGGATCTTGGAAAAGGTCCGCAGCACGCAGACATTCCGGCCTTCCCGGACATACTTGAGCGTGTCCGGCGGATTCTTGACGAACTCGTAGTAGGCCTCGTCGAACACCACCACGACATGCTCCGGCACGCGGGCCATGAAGCGGTCGATTTCCTCCTGGCCGACCATCGTGCCGGTCGGGTTGTTGGGATTCGCGATGAAAACCAGCCGCGTGCGCTCGGTGATGGCATCGGCCATGGCATCGAGGTCGTGGACGAAACCTGGATCGGGAACCTCGACGTAGCGGGCACCGAAGAGGGTCGCCATGAGCTTGTAGACCACGAAGGCGTGCTCTGCCGCGATCAGCTCGGCCTCGGGATTGAGAAAGGAATGGCAGAGCAGCTCGATGATTTCATTGGATCCGTTGCCAATGATGACCTGGTCGATCGGCAGATCGAAGGTGGTGGCGATCCCATTCCGCAGTCGATAGCCGCCACCATCCGGGTAAATGTGAGCTTCTTCCAGCGCGGCACGCATCGCCTCCTTCGCGAGTGGCGAAGGTCCGAGCGGGTTCTCATTCGAAGCCACCTTGACGATGTCCGACGGGTTCAGGCCCAGCTCACGGGCAGTTTCATCAATCGGCTTCCCGGGCTCATAGGCCACGAGGTCGCACACAAATCGGTTGGCGTATCGGTCGATGCTCATTCGCGTTGAACCTAGGACCCGACCTCGCGCTGGTCAACGGTGCGAAGTGGATTTTCAGCCGGGTTGAGTGGCCTCGTAAAAGCTGACCACGCCGAAGGTCATCGGCTTGCAGGAAGGCTCTACGAATCCGCATTTCACCAGCAACTGGTTCATGCTTTCGCCGGAGGGAAAGGCCTCGATCGAGCCGCCGAGATACTCGTAGGCGTCGGTCTGCCCGGTCAGCAGCCCGGCCATTTTTGGCAGGACCCGGTGGAGATACCAGCGATAGGGCCCGCGGAGGATTCCCTTGGGCAGAGAGAAATCGAGAATCACCAGCTTGCCGCCGGGACGGATCACGCGACGCATTTCCCGGAGTCCCGCCTCGTAGTCGGCCATGTTCCGAAGTCCGAAGGCGACTGTTACCACATCAAAGGAGCCGCTTTCAAAGGGCAGGTTCAGGGCGTCCGCGACGATGGTTTTCGCCATCCCCCGCCGGGCTGCGTGCTCGAGCATTTCCGCACAGAAATCCGAGGCGATCACTTCACAATCCGGGCAGGCGTTCTGGATCGAGATCGCCAGATCCCCGGTGCCGCTGGCCACGTCGAGCACGCGCTTCGGCTGCCACTGGCGGATCCTGGACGTCACCACCCTCCGCCACCAAAGATCCGCTCCGCCGCTGAGGACGTGGTTTGTCAGGACATAGCGGTCGGCGATCCGCGCAAAGGCGTCGCGCACATAAGTGGCGTCAGGCATTGGGCGAACGGTGCCCAAGATTTCCCCGCGTGCAAGCCCGCTTGCCGCTCATTCCCCAAGTCCCTTCGCCCAGGCCCCTTCTTCCGAGAACACAATGACCATCGGACGACAGCAGATTTCACAGTCGTAGTCATACTCGGTCGGCATTTCGTCTTCGGCGGGCATGGCCACTTCGAAGGTCTCGAAACACGTCGGACATTGGACTTCGGCAAATCTCATGCCGGGAGAATTGCACTCCCAATCACGGTTACAAGTACGGGAACGAACAGACTTTGACGAATGGCTCGCCCTGCGCTAGAAACCGGATTGGCTGCTTGAAAAGCCAGCATCAACACAACCACGTACGTCATGAAAACCAGACTCTTGATTCCAGCCCTCGCGCTTCCGCTGTTCCTCATTTCCTGTGATGACAAGAAGGCAAGCTCGGCGGCCGATGACATGAAGAAGGCAGGTGAGGACGCCAAGGACTCGATGGCCGATGCCTCGAAGAAGATGGCCGACGCCACTGCCGATGCCAAGGCGGCTGCCGACAAGATGGCTGCTGAGACAAAGGCTGCTGTCGAGAAAGCCGCTTCGGAAACGAAGGCTGCTGCCGACAAGGCCGCCGCGGATGCGGAGGCTGCCGCGAGCAAGGCCGCCGCCGATGCGAAGGCCGCTGCCGCCAAGGCCGCCGAAGAAGCTGCGAAGCTGAAGGATGCTGTCGCCCCCGGCCAGTAAGCCCCGCTTTTCCAGGTCTCATGGCCTCCTCCCGCTCCAGTCCACGTTTGCTGATGGTCGCCACCGCGATCGTCGGCATCGTGGGCGGGTGTTTCTTTGCCCTGAATCCCAAGGGCGATGGCAAGGCGTTCGTGGAAAACAAGGTCGCACTTGTCGGTCGACCGGTGTTCCAGTCGGACTCCTCCACCCCATCGGCTGTCATGGTCGCGATTGTCGATTCGGATTCGATGAAGCGGAAATTTGCCTGGCCTCAGAAGGCTCTGCCAGCGGGCGAACTTCCTCCGGGAAAGAGTCTCCGGTTCACGTTTTTTGAAAGCCCGCGAGGCTCCAGTTGGCCGCTGGATCTACTCAGGATCGAAGGCGAATCGGGGACGTTATTTGATGGGTCGGTTTGCCTGGTTCATCGTGAGGCCATGCACCGCACGCTGGTGCAGTTGGTGCAGCCTTCCGATCTGATTTCCCCGTCACCGTCCATCGAGGAAATGCTTTTCCCCCACTGCGGGGTGCTGGTCGCCCAGCCCGGAAGCGGCAGTTTTGAAGTGCCTGCCTGGGTTTGCGATTCCTGCCACCGTGAGCGCGACCGCTGGCTCGACAAGGCACGGCGGACGGCGTCTGTCGTGGCGGCGGATTCCATCCGCCATGCCAATTGACGACGCGTGGCGCTTGGGAAAGCGGCGCCACCCTTAGCGCTTCTCGATCAACGCGTAGGCATTGTGATTGTGGATCGACTCGAAATTCTCGGCCTCCACACGATACCACGTGATGTTTCCGTGAGCATTGGAGCGGGACGCGATGTTCCGCACAAGATCCTCGACGAACACCGGATTGTCATAGGCACGCTCGGTCACCGCTTTCTCGTCGGGACGCTTGAGGATGCTGTAGAGTTCGCAACTCGACGAGCGCTCGACCAGGGCGATGAGATCCTCGACCCAGATCGGTTCGCTGAAACGCACCGAGTAGGTCACAAGTCCCCGCTGATTGTGGGCACCGCGATCGCTGATCGCCTTCGAGCACGGGCAGAGCGTGGCGACCGGCACAAGCACGGTGACGACGAAGTCACTGGTGCCATCACGATCCGCCTCCGCCTCGAAGCGCACCTCGTAATCCACGAGCCCCTGTTTCCCTGAAACTGGCGCGGCCTTGTTGCGGAAAAACGGAAACTGGAACTCGACGTGGGCTTTCTGGGCATCGAGCACCGAAAGTAGTTCGCGTGGCAGCGCAACCATCGAACGGACGTCGAGGCAGCCTCCGTGGGCATGAAGCACCTCGACGAAGC
>JANOKL010000267.1:0-2877 GCA_031419215.1 Luteolibacter sp.
GTGGATGGCCGGTGGCGGCGCGAAGCCGGGATTTTCCTATGGCGAGACCGATCCGATCGGCTACGAGGCGATGACCAACAAGGTCAGCCTGCATGACTTCCACGCCACCGTGCTGAACCTGCTGGGCTTCGATCACGAAAAATTCACCTACCCGAGCCAAGGCGCGAACCAGCGGCTTTCCAACATTACCAAGCCCGGCAGCAAGGTCGTGAAGGATCTCATCGCCTGATCCAGAGCAGGGGCGAAGTGCCTGCAAAGCCTCTGTGCCCCTCCACCATAGGGCGCGCAGAACAACCGGGATTGAAGAAGCCACCGAGTCCCATGCCTGTGCGGGATTTCTGAAGGGGACGCTTGTTTCTATTGCGTTATGTCGGTAAATGTATATTATTACCGACGTTTTGTGAAAACTGACTGGTCACAGCTTCTTGAGGGACTCTACGGAGAGGCAACGCTGCTGCGTTCGATGGACCTGGAGCGGAAGGGGCTGTCACGGACTCGAATCAGGGAGGCTGTCGAGCTGGGCCTGCTCGAACGGATCAGTCGGGGACTTTATGCTAGGCCTGACTCCGAGCCGACTGAGCACCATTCACTGGTGCAAGTGGCGCGGCTGGTGCCGGGAGCGGCGATTTGCCTGCTCAGCGCACTGCGCTTTCATGAGCTCACGACGCAAAATCCACACGAGGTGTGGATCGCAATCGATCCGAAAGCGAGGAAGCCGGTCCTTCCCTACCCTGCCATCAAGGTTCTGAGGTTCGGGGCCGAGCAGTTTAAGCTGGGTCTGGAATCCCATCGGGTCGAGGGCATCAACCTCCGTGTCTATTCGGTGGCGAGGACCGTGGTGGACCTTTTCCGCTACCGGAACAAGATCGGGCTGGAAGTGGCACTTGAGGCCCTCAAGGAAGGCTGGCAATCGCGCCGCATCACCCTCGCAAACATCAATCGCATCGCCAAACGTTGCCGAATGGAGCAGGTGATGAAACCCTACATCGAGTCCCTCACCACATGAAATCCGAAGGTCTGGTCGAATCCATCCGCCACCGACTCATGACCCTGTCACGGGCCAATGGTGAGGCGTTTGACTTCGTTCTGGCGAGGTATGGTGTGGAGCGCTTCCTGTATCGACTGAGCCAGTCTGAGCACGCGGATCGTTTCGTTCTGAAAGGGGCGATGCTGTTCCATGTGTGGAATCGGAAAATGCATCGCCCAACTCGTGACCTCGATCTCCTCGGGTTCGGAGCTGACGATCTGGAAAGCGTTCGTCAGTCGATTCTCGATGTGCTGAGGACTGGAGTTGCGGACGACGGTCTTTCGTTTCGTGAGGACACTCTGGTGGTGGAGCCCATTCGTGAAGATCTCGCCTATGGCGGTGTGCGGGCGAAGCTTCTCGCGAAGCTGGGCAACATCAGGATCCCTGTGCAAGTCGATGTGGGATTTGGTGACGCAATTACGCCGGGTCCGGATACGAAAGAATTTCCCGCGCTGTTATCCGGATTTCCGACGGCATTTCTGAAAGCCTATCCTGTAGCAACCGTGATTGCAGAAAAGTTCGAGGCCCTCGTTCGGCTCGATGCGCAGAACTCCCGGATGAAGGACTTCTTTGATTTGGACGTTCTACTCACGACATTCGAGCTGGATCAGGAGCTGCTTTCAAAGGCAATCCATGCGACGTTCGAACGTCGTGAAGCCTCCCTGCCTGTCGAAGAACCAACTGGATTGACCCTGTCGTTTGCCTACGACAAGCAGGTCATGTGGCAGGCCTTTCTTCGGAAGAATGGGCTGGTCGGTGAACGTGATGATTTCGCTGAAGTAGTCTCCAGAATCCGGCACGGCCTTTCTTGGCTCTGGGAAATGTAACCCGATGTGGACTGGTGGCGTTTCGCGCCACTCTTCCGAATTTAATCACCAATACTGCGAGCTTCCAGCTTGGTCGGGGCGGAGGGATTCGAACCCACGGCCTCTTCGTCCCGAACGAAGCGCGCTACCAGGCTGCGCTACGCCCCGATGCCAATCACGGGAAAGCGGTCTACCGAAGTGGTACACCCGAAGGGACTCGAACCCCTAACCTTCTGATTCGTAGTCAGACGCTCTATCCAATTGAGCTACGGGTGCATTGCCTTGCGGCGGGCGGGAAGAAAGCAATGGGCTGGCGCAGGTGTCAAGAATTTCCGTCGAATTCCTGCTCTAGGGGGCCGAAAATTCCCTTTGCGTGAAACCAGCGATGGTTCTCCTGCTGCATGGCGAGAAGTCGGGAGAGAACGTCCCGGTCATCTTGAAGAATTTCACAAGAAAACGTGGAAATGGCCTGAAGGTGGCGACGGATCACCTCCGGTGGAGGCGTGCCTGGGAAACGTTCCCAGAGGATGCCTGGATGCATGCACGGCAGGGCACGTTCGTTCGAAGTCCGCACCACCCGGCCATCCGTCAGCCAACTCTGGAGAATGGTAACCGCCACCGTCGGCTGACGCCCGCTGGTGCTTTCCAGGAAATACAGGCTGCACGTTCCGTCGCTGCCGAGAAACGTCGCGGACTCGATGAGGGTCCCCAGCGCATCCGGCATCCGGGTGTGATCCCAGCCGAGCCATTGCCACTCGGTTGGATCAAGCGATTCCCGGATGACTGCGATCCGACCCCGGAAGCCATCGGAAATCATCTCCTCCGCGACGAATGAAGGCGTCATGCGCATCACCTGACGGGTCACGAATCCAGGGGAACGGGACAGTTTGCCAAGGGCGACCCGCAGGCAGGGAAGCGGTTTCCAGCCGACGGCATGAAACCAGTCGACGAGAGAGAATTTCAACAGGTCGATGGTGTAGGTGAAATTTCCGGTTGGCTGGCTGATCGGGGTCGCAAGGGTCCGAAGGTGATCCAGCGCCGCCG
>JANOKL010000268.1:0-25062 GCA_031419215.1 Luteolibacter sp.
CCACCACATTGCCCTTGAATTCGGGAAGAGAGGCCACCGACTTCTGGGCCTGGCGGAAATGCATCTGCGGGGGCTTCTTGTCCTCCTTCTCGCCGCCGATTCCCATGATCCCGATCACGAACGGCATCCCCGGCAGGTTCAGATCCTTTCGAGTGTCCCGTATGAACTGGGCCAGCAGGGTCCCATAAAGATCATAGCCACCGAACTGGTCGCCCTTTTCATACGTCCAGTCGGAAACCAAATCGTTGAAACCCTGGAACCAGACGAAGCCGCCAATCTCATAACCCTGCTTCTCATCGTATTCGGGCACCACCCGCTTGATGTCGCCCAGGACCTTCTTCACGTGCGCCACCATCAGCCGATAGTAGACCCCCGTGGCCTCAATCTTCTCGGCCTTGCTTTTCGCGATGTCGTCACCCCGCTGATTGAACTTGTTCAGCTCATAATCGCTCCACACATAGGGACCGGCTCCGGGCGGGCGGAAATCGGTGTGCAGGCTCTTGCCGCCCCATGAGGTCTTGATGATCAGGATCGGCTCGCTGAGTGCCTTCTCCATATAAATGCCGAAGGTGAACTCAGGGCCGATCTCCTCGGACGAAGCCCCGAAGCCAGTGGTCAGTTTTCCGGTCTGTTCCGTCGTATCGTCATCCACACAGCCGATGGAGGAAATCCAGACCTTGTCACAAACCTTCGGCTTGCCACCGGATCCGCGCATTTCCTTAAGCAGCGGCGCGGTCTTCGGATCAGCTGCCATAGAATCGAAGGTCGAGACGTTCACATGCCCCTGCATGTTCGACTGCCCGGCGAGGATGAAGACCTTGAGGGGCTTGGCGAAGGCGCATGGGACGATGCTGAAAAGGAGCGCAGCGGCGATGAGGAAAGTCCGGCCTTTGACCGAAGTGATGGGGCTCATGTTGGGATTGGACGTCGGGAGAATCATTTCAGGGTCTTCCTTGGCTTGCGTTTCGGATTGTCGGTTTCGGCGGACGTCTGCGCCAGTTCGTAAAACTCGTGCAACTTCCGCAGCAGAAGCGTACGTTCCGGCAACTGCGTTTGATACTCTGCAATGAGCGTGGGCGAGGCGGTACGGCTGAGGGCATACTCGACCACTTCGTTGTCCTTGGTCGCGCACAACAGCACCCCAATGGATGGGCGCTCGTGGGGCTTGCGCACGTCGCGGTCGAGGGCCTCGAGATAGAATTCGAGCTTGCCGAGATGTTCGGGCTGAAACTCCTCGATCTTCAATTCAATGGCCACGAGACACTGCAATTCGCGATGGAAAAACAGCAGATCGAGCCGGAAATCCCGACCGCCGACTTGCAGCACATACTGCTCGCCGACGAAGGCGTAGTCGCGGCCCAGCTCGATGAGAAACTTCTTCAAATTACCCACGAGCGCACGCTGAAGATCGCCCTCGGAATGGCCCTCCGGCAGATCAAGGAAATCGAGGAGGTAGCTGTCTTTGAACACGCTCCCGGCCGAGGGATGCAAAAGTGTCACCAGCGGTGACACTTTTGGCGGAGTCAGCACCGCCCGCTCAAATAACGATCCGTTCAGTTGCCGCTCCAATTCTCGTTTGCCCCACTTTTCCTGTGCCGCCAGCCGCAGGTAGAACTCGCGCTCCTCGAACCTCTTGCACTTCGAGAGAATTAGCAGGTTGTGCGTCCACGGCAATTGTCTCACCAGTGGTGCGACTTTTGGCTCGCCGCGGTAGGTGTCGAAGAACTGGCGCATCCGGAACAAGCTGCGGCGTGTGAACCCCTTGATGTCGGGATGCCGCCGCGAGATGAAACGCGCCAGTTCCTCCACCACGCCCTCGCCCCACGCCGCCGTCTCGATTTTCCCGCTGATGAACCCGCCGACCTGCCAATAAAGGTCCACCAGTTCGGTATTCACCGCCTGCAAGGCCCGCCCCCGGGCGTCCTGAATCATGCCGACGACTTCGCGAAACGTCGCCTCGCGTCCATCGGACACCCCGCGTGAAGAACTGGTTTTGGTAACTGGCTTTTTCATGCGGCGGTTGCGTGATCTGGATTCCTATTTGCCCTTGGCCGCCTCGGCGATGAAGTCCTTGAGCGGGATGATGGGGCTCATGGCTTCGACTTCCTTCCTTTGATTGAACCAGATGTTTGGTTCAGTTCTTGCTCGACGATCTTCGACCACCGCTTCCCGCACCAAAAAGTACCCAGGTCCAATCCGCCAAGAGAGCAGCATCATCTCCCGGTTCACCACCGGTTCCGCCGCCGTAACTACGTGTGCTTGCAGGTCGCCGAGCTGCTGGGCAAATGGGATGCGAGGAAGTGAGGAGAATTGGCTTTCATTGGTCCACATCGTCAAAAATTGACCGCCTTCCATTGTCGACAGATTCACTGCGTGGGGACGGGCGAAAATCATCGTAATCAGGTTCTTCCGGGAGTTCCGATTGTAGCTCCTCAATCACATCTTTTATGCAGGTCAGAGCCTCGGAAATCAAACGGACCGCCTCGACATCGGTCTTAAATGCCTGCTGAAAGCACTCAAGAGCGGACACTAGCTCCTCAAAATGTGCTTCCGGGTTACCACCTTGATTTACTCCAAAATTCCAACGCAAGCTGCGGATCTCGTCATCTAAATGAGGTATCAAATTTTCACGTACCTCTAAAAGCGTGTCCTCAAATTCCTCCAAGGAAAAAAGGCCTCGCACCTCTTCATTCAAAAAGCCCGCATCGGGTGTTGAAACCGCAAGGTCTCGAATCTCAGCGACGATTTCCTGCCGTTTGCTTTCCGGCAAAAGTCCAAAGGTTTGGAGACGCACCAAAACCCTGACCTCAGAGACTGCTGACATATATGAGCCGACATGGAGGCGTTCGACGAAATCTGGATTTTCTAGGATGTAAGCCGCCAGCATCCTCTTGTCGCAGCGGTAGGAGAGAAAGTAGTGAACGCTTCGCTTATTGTCGTCCTTGGTGAGATTCAGTGAAGCGATTCGACGGGCTAACGTTTCGTAGCGGTCGGCGGGGACATTAACCTTCGCGCCAGCAATATCACCCACGCCGCATGTGACTTCATGGAACAGCGTTTTTAGCGGAGTGCCGACCAAATAGACATCCATGAGTTCACGGTCGTCGGCAATAATACGACCGAACGCATCTTGAATGGTTGGGTGCTTGAACTTCCACAGATGCTCATCGCCAGAAACCATAAGGAGCACCAAGCTTCCTTGGAGGGCCTTAAGTGCCTCGCGAACACCTGCAATAGTGCCGCCCATCAACTCGAGTGCATTCCGTTCCTCCGTGGAAAGGTTGAGTGGGCTTTTGAGTGCCCCTGCTCGCATGAAAACGAGAGCAAGCGCGGCTCTGCTCTCGGAATCGAGATTGCGAATGACCTCGCAAAGAAAATCCAGCGGACGTTCCACGAAATCGGCCAAGCCTGCTTCGGAAATAAACAGCCCATTCGTGAAGATAGGATTCCCCAGCCGACGCGCTATTTCGGGGCTGAATCGGTGATGTGAAGCTACGGACGGCAGGTGCGGTTTTAGCAAGGTCCTCTTGGCAAGAGTCTGAGTTCCAAGTCGGAGATGGTTATAGAGAATCTGTTCCCGCTCTTCAGGCGCAAGACTTTCGACTTCGATGACCACCTGCGACTCTCGAATAACTGGAAGTGCGGTCTCTTTGAGCATTCGACGAGCGTTGCGGTAGATGTAGTCGCGGGAGGTGAACACCACTCTCGCACCACGCCGGATAGCTGCTTGGATATGAGGGAATGCAGCGTTCCAATCCGATGTGGACTGCCAGTCGCACTGCGTGGCACCGAAAGCATCATCCACCCAGAAGAACTGTTTGGGTTCATGCGGATTGGAATGTTTTACGAAGTCCCCAGCGCCTCTTATCTTGATGGTGGAGCATCCCCATTCGTCAGTGGCGGCTACTGCGAGAGCAGCGGCAATTGTCGACTTTCCGCATGCTGGCTCACCTAGAAGTAGAACAAAGCCGTGCTCTACTAAAGCGTGTGCACTGCGCTTGTAGGCGTCAGTGATAACGAACTTACCAAGGTCGTCGCCGAGCGCACTGAGAATCTCACGCGCCTGCGCGTAGGCACGATCATCCAGGATCTGGCCAAGGTCGCCCAGTCCATAAACACGCGGGACGAGCATTCGGAGGCGAGACGATTCGCAGATAATTTGAGAAATTCGCTCCAAGCCGTAGGAAGCATAGTAGCGGATGCCCGGAATCGCCGTAATAGCCTCCCTGATCTTCTCATCGTTACTGCCAGTGATGTGAGCGTTGGTGAAAAGCAGGTAGGTATCTGCCAGACCGCGTTGGGCCAGGCGCGCGGCCTTTTCGAGTTCTCCGCTGATGTCGGTCAGAGAAAGCTGCTTTCCCAGCTTCGCAGTGAATTTACACTGCACTGTGAAACTACCAGAAAACGACTCGGATGCTGTTGGCTTCCAATTGCCGTTAAAGGCTCCGTCTCTCCCTCCATCTCGTGAATCAAAAAACGTCTGTACCGTTTGGCCGAAAACTTCTCCGATAATCGTTGCGGCAAGGTTTTGAAACGCCTTCCACCCGAGAGTGTGAAGTTCAAAGCACTTCTCAAATGCTTGGGTCTTTGAGTTTTTTTGCTTGGCAGGCATCTTACAGAACTAATCTAGGCTTTTCTCCCTAAACCGCTACAGCTTCCGGCGTGTCGCGGCGAGTTCGGCATCGAGCTTTCTCACGGTGGGGAGGGCAAGTTGGTATTCGCAGGCCATGAGTTTGTTGGAGAGAGTATCGCGGGTATTGCAGACGGCTTGGTTCGGGTGACGGACTTACTCATGCGGCTCCAGGATCAGATCCAAATTCCTACTTCCCTTTGGAAGCTTCGGCGATGAAGTCCTTGAGCGGGATGAGCTTGGGCTCGTCCTTGCTGGCTTCGATGTCGGCGATGGCTTTGATGAGGATTTTCCGGTTGTCGCTGGGATCTTCTCCTTCCTCGCGTTTTTCGAGATCGCGGACGAGCTTCCTGAGGTCGGGGATGACTTCTCGGGCGCTCTTTCCATAGCGGGAGAGGAACTCCATGCGCTTGCTGACTTCCAGGCCCCAGCGCCATTCGATGGTGGAGACGCAGAGCAACATGCCTTCGCGAATGTGGCGGCGTGAAAGGAGGTCGAGTCCTGCCTGCCGGATGTCGTCGCCCCACATTTCGTTGGTGGGGGCGAGCTTGTCGACGGCACTGATGATGTCGGGCAGCAGAACGGCGAGATCGCGGTCGCTGAGCTTTCCAAGCGCCGGGATGACGGAGGCGCGGACGACGCTGTCGTCGTTTTGCAGGAACGATTTCATGACGACGAGCAGTTGCTTGCGGTCCACGCCATCGAGAGAGTCGGAGAGGATGCTTTGTGGCTCGCTGTTTCCGGGATAGGGGGAAAATAAGGCACGGGAGGCGGCTCGTTGGTGCATGCGACGCGGGTCTGCAGGTGTGGGGCGGACGGACATCGCGAAGAGGTCGCCGAGTCCTTCTTTGTCGCCGAGGCGGGTGAGGGCTTCGGCGGCGAGGCATTGGATCCAGGTGTCCGGATCCTTGAGGGCGGTGCGCAATTGTGGCACGGCGGAGGCGGCGTTCTTGCCGAGTCTTCCGAGTGCCTCGATGGCACCATAGCGGGCGTAGCGATCCTTGCCTTCGAGCATGGCAAGCAGAGTCGGGGCGAAGTCGCCGCCGCGCTTGCCGATGGCTTCCGCCGAGTGAGAGCGCATGGCGGGCGACCAGCTTTTCAAGCCTTCGAGGAGCACCTCGTCCTGTCTTTTGAAGTAGCCGTTCTGCTCGCCTTCCGGGTATCGGTCACGACCCGCGACGATGACGTTTTTCACCGCTTCCGCATTCAGCGCGGGTGCGGCGGATGGCTTTTTGCCAAGGAGGTAGAGGCTCTTCTGATAGAGGCCGAAGGAGAGCAGATAGCCGCCGGTGAGATCCCATTCGGTGTAGTTGTCGTTCTCGTCGCCGGCCTCGATCTTCTGATAAACGAAGCCGCCCTTCCAGTTACGGGAGAGGTCGTAATACCAGGCTTGTTCCTTGAGGTAAGCGCCGGTGGCGAGTGGTCCGCCGCGTGATGCGCCGGGGATGGCCCAGAGCATGTTCCAGAAATTTCCGCAGTGGCCGTGCTCGCGTTCGTCGTAAGCAGCGGTGGCCATCCATGAGAAGAACGAGGTGGCCTCGCGGTCGCCGAGCATGTCGAACAGCACGGCGGCGCAGGAGGACTTGCCGTTGTCCTCGTGAGCATTTCCCCATGGCGGATGGTCGCCGTAGGGGATGGCTCCCTTGTCGACATAGTAGCGAAGGAATTTCACCGACTTGTCGATGGCCTTGTCCAATGCCGGATCACTGACGCCGGCCTGGCGGGCGAGCACGAGTGACAGGGCCATGGGCAGGCCGATCTGGTTCATGCCGCCATAGCCTTCGGAATGGCCGTTGGAAAGTGCGGGCGCGTGGCCCCACATGCCGTTCATGCACTGGTTTTTCACGCCGCGCAGGGTGACTTGCTTCAGCTCGGAAAAGGCTGTCTTCTTGTCGGTGGCGAGCGCGTATTCGCTGAGGAAGAGATTTCCGTAGGCGATGTACCAGTTCCAAGTGTCGATGGGTTCAAGGGACTCTCCGACTTTCTTGGCATACTTGCCGAGCGTGGAGTGGTATTTCTTGTCGCCGCCGGCCAGCAGGGCGAGGGCGTTGAGGTGATCCGGGATGTCGGCCTGTTCAAAGCCCTTCTCCGCGATCAGGCGGCAACCTTTCTCGAAGATGGCTTTCGACTTGGGGCAATCGTAAGGAGCCGTAACGCTGTAGGCTCCGAGCACCTGCAGCTTGATCTCCACGTTCGAGGGCTTTCCTTCCCGCCAGAGCATCAGCGGGAGGATGCCGGTCTTCTCCTCGGCGGTTCCGATCGCGTGGCCGAAACTCCTGCGCGCGTCATCCGCGAACGGCTTGCCGAACACACCAAGCACGACATCGCCAACCCGCAGGATGCCATCGGCGGGCGAGCCTTTTTCCACTGCAGTAATCAGGATCTGGCGGGAGGCGGCTGTTAGATCCTCATGGCGGAAAAACATCCAACCGCGAGCGCCGGTCGGGCCCAACAGCCAATCGTGGGATTCATCCGGTTTGCCGCCGCGAGTGAAGTCGGGTGGCGGGGCATCGCCTGGTTTGGCAAGGAGCGATGGAGCGCAGAAGCCGGCCAGAAGAATGGTGACGAGAAACAACCGGGTGAAGTTGGGATGGCGATTCATGGCGAAAGCAGGAATGATGACAAGAGGCCCTGTGAGATTGGAAGATGGAAAGGCAATCATCATTGCCTTCCAACATGGTCAACTGAAGACGTGCGACGCCTCGAAGACGACATTATTTATTCAGCCTCAGGCTTTCCCCCAACGGGATTTCACGCCCTGCATGGGGACTTCGATGAATCTCCAGGAAAGCCAGCCGAGGAGCCAGGCAAGGAGGGCGAAGGCGCTGATCCGGAGGGCGAATCCGAGGCCGTGTTCGAACCAGGGATTCCACCACAGCCAGGGCAGGATCTTTCCGGCGAGGAGCGGGGAGAGGTTGTGGAAGAGATAGAGGCTGTAGGAAATTTTCCCGAGATGCTGGATCGCAGGATGATCGAGGATGACGCCGCGCCAATCCTGGAAGCCCTTGCTGGCGGCCGCGATCAGGCCGCAGCAGGCGATGGAGAGCAGGGTTTGCTGGATGACCTGAAGACCGGGGATGGTGCGGCCCGCTTCATTGAAGCCGTAGAGGATGGCGTAGCCGAGAAAGGAGATCCATGCCGCGTGGCGCAGGCCGGGGTGGCTGAAGGATAAGCCGCGATGCACCGCCAGCGCCAGTAGTCCACCGAGGCCGAGGTAGTCGCAGGCGCTGGTCGGGAGAAGGTCCGGCATCACGAGCCACGGCTTGAGCATCGGGGAAAAGGTCCGCGAGATCGGCGCGATGGCGACGAAGGTGATCATCGCGCCGGGGAGCCAGCGTTTCGGGAGCCACCAGATGACGAAGGGCCAGAGCACGTAGAACTGATGCTGCGCGGCCAGCGACCAGAAGTGGGCGGTGAAGTCCGGCCAGCCGTTCAGAGCCATGCGGATGTTCGAGCCTTGGAGCAGATACCACGGCAGCGCGGAGCGAATCTCTTGTGCGCCCATCAGCATCGCGAAGAGCACCGCCGCGTAATACGGCGCCAGGATCCGCAGGCCCCTGCGGAGTTGGAACTGCTTCATGGCCGCGCCTTTCCAAGGTTGGCCGGTGGCTTCACCGCGATCCCGATCCCGCAGCAGCGCGCCGGTGATCAGGTAGCCGGTCAGGACGAGGAAATAGAACAGTCCGAGCTCGAAGGGAAACGGCCCACGCAGTTCACGCGGCAGCCAATGCACGCACGCCACCCCGAGCATTGCAAAGGCCCGGAGTCCATCGATCTGCGTCGCACGGCCTGCCATGGGCCGGAGAATCCACGCCGATCCTGAGGGAAGCGAGCAAGGAATGGACTTTGCCGAATTGACAGAACAGGCAACATGACCAACTATGTGACCATGATTCAGACGATCAACATTGCGGACCTGAAGGCGCGATTGTCCGAGTTCGTGGAGCTGGCGGAGTCGGGGCAGGAGGTCGTCGTGTGCCGACGGAACCTGCCGGTGGCGCGACTGGTCGCGTATGCGGAAACGGCCCAGCCCAAACGGCTTTCAGACATCGTCGGTTGGCTGGAGGACGACTCCTTTGACCAATCCCTCACCCGGCGTCGTGAGCAGGCCGCCGGGCTCCGTCGTTCCGATCCTTTCGCCGATTCCTGAGCCGTGTATCTGCTCGACACCAACGTGCTCAGCGAACTGATCCGCAAATCTCCGAATCGCGGGGTGTTGTCGGCCGTGAAACGATTGGATCCCAGCGTGGCCTTCGCAAGCGAGGTGACCTTGTTCGAGCTTCGGTACGGAGCCATGCGGCGTGACGACGCGGAATCCTTCTGGAGCCGCCTCCAAAGCGACCTCATTCCCGCCGTCCAATGGTTGCCGGTGGACCGGGCGGTTCAACTCTGCGCCGCAGACCTAGCGGCGGAGCTGGATCGTCGCGGAGAACGCATCGGAAATGAGGACTGCTGGATCGCCGCCACTGCGATCGAGAATCGGCTCACGCTGGTAACAAGAAACCTCCGCCACTTCGAAAGAATTCCCGGGCTGCGGGTGGAGAGCTGGTTTGTGGGTGAGTGAAGATGTTTTGACTCACGAACCGGTTGAAATCCATGCGCGTCAGAATCGAGAACCAGAAGCAGGATTCGCCGCTGTGGTACAGGGTCGTTCCGAGTATTCTGATTCTGACATTCGCGCTCTATAGCGGGTTCAAACACTGGTGGCTCCTGGCAGTCTTGTGCGTCTCCAATTCGTTGTTCTGGCTGACCCAGCCGCAGCGCAGTGGTGCCCGTCGTATTTCCACCATCACCCTCGAGGAAGACAGGCTCGTGATCGGCCATCAGAGCGGGAAGCAAATGGTCATCGTCGTGGGCGAGATCGACGCGGCCGTGAAACTGTCAAACAAGCTGATCATCCGGTTTTTCCGGAATGAGGAGGTGCGGCACTTCGAGCTGGTGCGTTCGGAGTTCGATGAGGATTCCTGGCTGCGGATCCGCCGGCTTAAGAGCTGGATCGGAATCTGAACGGAGGCCACTGACCTGTTGGAGTTGCCGTTTTTCCGGTGGTGTCAGGTGTTGTCTGCGCTGACATGGACTCGGTTGGCTATTTCTTATTGATCGAGCTGCTTGCTTTTGTAGCGGCTTTCGTAATCTGAGAGTAATTCGGCAAGTGCTCCGCCCTTATATCCGCGCTGAAGCCTGAAAACCAGACCCTTCCAACGAGCTCTGGTCTCACTGTTCCAATAATGAACATCAAGCCAAGGGGGGTCGCACGGGGCTGAGGCATTTTCGCTCTCAATCCAATCGACCAACTCTCTTTCCCTTTCTTCGGATAAATCCGGTCGGCCGATCCGGACAATCGCCGCCAAAGCCAATGCGAAAAGAGGGCGATCTTCTCCGGAATCAAAGCTGGGAAACTTCCAGGTCAGGAATCGAGCGACGGATTGAGGAGCCTCGCCACCTATAGAAAATGCGGAATCGAGCAAGTTGATCAGTGTGTAGTTGTTCGCTTCGAAATTAGAAGTGGTGAGCAACACCGCGCAGCAGAATGCACGAATCTGATGGCCTCGGAGGCCAGTATGTCCCGGTGCCCATTCATGTGGGTTTTCGGGCTCGATCCACCTCATTAACTCGAGGACTTCCATAGGAAACCAACAATGCAATTCTGACCAATCCTCTCCGTTCCAGATTGGCATCAGTGACGCCAGCTGCTCTTCCACCTCCATCCCATTACAAGCTTTCGCGATCTCCAGTAGCATCGACTCGCCCACGAGTTTCCTGAAGAACTCGACCGCGATTCTTCGGTCCGGTGGGTAGAGTTCGACAAGCCAGGCGGGCAGGTCTGCTGTCTTTTCGGGCATGGCTCGGGATCAAATGAGACTCACTTCAAAAACGCATCCCAAGCCCTCCGCCCGCCTCATGGCACGACGAAGATCTTCTTGTTCGACGGGTCCTTGGCCATCTGGCCGCTTTTGAAGCCGGTGACGTCGATGACGTTGTAGGGCGCATAAGGACTGACGACCTCGTTGGGCTTCTTGCCCTTTTTGGCGACGGGATAGTCGGAGGGATTCAGCTTGTTCGGCGGAGTGGGCATCGGCGGATCCACGATGCCTTGCCGTGGGTCCTGGATATTCCGACGCGGGTCCTGGATGCCCTGCTGGCCCTGCTGTGGCAGCGGATTTCCGTAGGGATCATAGGCGGGCGGCTGCTGGGGGCCGTTGGGATTTCCGTAAGGTCCGTTGGGATCGCCATACGGGCCTTGGGGTTGCGGCTGGCGAGGGTAAGGATCGCCGTAGGGGCCGTTGTCGCCGTAGGGCCGACCGGGCGGGCCCCAGGGGTCCTGGTAGCAGGAGGAAAGCAGGAGGCTACCGAGGACGAGCGCGGCAGGGAAGAGGCGGTTCATGGTGCTCATGGAACGAGTGGAATGCGGGGTTTATTCACGCGCGGACCGTTTCCGCGCAATCAGGTGCTTGGACAAGATGGCAAGTTTCCGCGCCTTGGAAAGGCTGTAACGTCGGTCAAAAACCCGGAAGCCGTCCGACTTCATCCGCTGGAGCAGGGTGCGGTAGGTCTCCGCCATGATGATGGCGGGGGTGAGGGCGGCGCGGTCGCTGGCGGGAAGCAGCGACTCGGCCTCCTGATAGAAAGCCTCGGCGCGTTCGGACTGGTAGGCCATCATCGCCATGAAGCGCCCGTCATGCACCCGACCGATGAGGTCGCGCTCGGTGTATTGGAAACGGCCCAGGTCGGCGAGTGGGAGATAAATCCGGACGCTGTTGGAAAGGTCCTCGCCGACATCGCGGAGGATGTTGGTGAGCTGGAGTGCGTGGCCGAGGGCGACGGCATACTTTTCCGAATCCGGATGCTGGCAGCCGAAGAGCCTGACGGAGACGAGCCCGACGGCGCAGGCGACTTTCCACGTGTAGTTCGAAAGGTCTTCCCAGGTGCCGAAGCGCTGAGGGTGGAGATCCATCGTGCAGCCGTCGATGATGGCGGTGAGCAGCCCGGTGGGGATGGACTTCTTGTCACGGACTTCGATCACCTCGCGCTGGAATTCATCGGGCGCGGCGAATCCATTCTCTAGCCCGAGTTTCCACGCGGAAAGGGCGGCGGCGCGCTGGGCGGCGGGGACGTCGAGATCGTCAGCGAGGTCGTCGATGACACGGCAGAAGGCGTAGAACACGACCATGTCATCCCGCCGGTCCTTCGGCAGGATGTTGAGTGCGAAGGCGAGGTTGGACTTCGCCTTGCGCGTGATCTCGGAAGCAACGGACATCGCGGCGGTTCAGCGGATGAAGCCCCAGTGGCCGGTCTTGATCGGCCAGAGCGAGAAGAGCGCGGGGCCGACGACGTTGAACTCCTTCACCGTGCCCCAGTAACGGGAGTCGAGCGAGTTGCCGCTATTGTCGCCGAGCGCGGCATATTCGCGCATGCCGGGTGGGGCGTCGGCCGCAAGCGTGATGGAGTCTTCGGGCTTCAAGAGAAGCGGCACCTTGTAACCCGGCCCGCGGGCGCTGGCGAACGAGTAGCCGGCCTGCCCGGTATGGCCGTACAACGGGAAGTTGTAGACCTTTTCAAAGCCGGGCTCGGTGGCGACTTTGCCGTTGATCAGGATGTTCGGCGGGGAGACTGCAAGGGTATCGCCAGGCACCGCGCCGAGGCGCTTGATGTAGTGCGTGCCGTCCTCTTGGTCGGCGATCTTGTCCTTCTTCGCCTTGTCGGGGGCGATCCCCTTGGTGTCGATGCCACGGGTGTCGAAGACCCAGACCTCGCCACGGATCGGGCGACGGAAGTGGTAGGAAATGCGGTCAACGAGGACGAGGTCGCCGGCGTCGATGGTGCCTTCGCAGAGCACGGTGCCAGCGGGGAGGAGGCCGTTCCGGCTGCGGGCGATCGCGAGTGCCTCGGACAGTCCGATTTCATTCATCTGGCTGAGCGGGGCAGGGAGGCGGATGCTGGAGCCGTCGGAAAACTCGATGATCGAGCGGCTGAGGTATTTCAGCCACATGTAGTCGCGGATGCCGGTGATCTGGCGGTCCTTGTCGTTGACCTCCTTCACATAGCTGCGGCCACGGGTTGCCATTTCCGCCAGTCGGACCGGCATTGCGGGCCAGTCCTTTTCAGCCACCGGTGTGCCGATGATGCCGTTCAAAGTCGGCTGCATGGAGCCGGTCGGAATGCGGAAGGGTTGAAGCACATAGGTGCGCAGGCCGAGGGCGATGACGATGGCGACGAACATCACCTCGACGTTCTCCTCGAACCAACCCGGCGGCTTTTCCGATCGCAGCGAGTTCTCACAAGTCGCGCGAATCTGCTTCGAGGCCTCGTCGACCTTGGTGCGGTCGCTCGACTTGATGGCGGCGAGCAAATCGTCCCGGCGCGACTCGATTTCCGCCACGCGCTCGGGCTTCAACAGGTCGCGCTTGTAGTTGACGAACTTGCGCGCGCCCTTGACGAGGAGCATCGCCTCTTTCTTCCACTTCGGCGTGAACATGCGCGAAGTCTTGCGAGGCAGAGGCCAGTGCGCAAGTGCGGGCTAACTACTGATTTGCGGTGAGGGTGGATCCTGCCTTAGTTGGGGGGCCGCATGAGCGATCCCGATTTCACCCCGAAGCGTCCGTCCCGCCTGAAACCGGTCATTTGGACAATCGTCTTGCTGGCAGCGGGTTATGGCGGATGGAAATGGTGGCAGGGGCGTGGCCCAGGCGAGGTGGTCACGACCGGGCCCGTCGGCAGAGGCCCGGTGGGGCCGACTGCGGTCTCCGTGGCGGACGTCCGGGAAATGGATTTCGAAGAGTGGTCGACGGTTTCCGGCACCTTCACGCCGCTCGATGTGGTGATCGTCCGCAGCCGGGTCGACGGGCAGTTGATGAAGGTGAATTTCACCGAAGGCAGCACGGTCAAGGAAGGCGATCTGCTGGCGGAAATCGATCCGCGGCCTTATCAGGTCCAGCTCGATCAGGCGACCGGCCAGGAGGCGCGGAACCAGGCCTTGTTGCAAAATGCCCGGGCCGACCTCGCCCGATACGAGACGCTTCTCAAACAGGACTCGATCGCGAAACAGCAGGTCGACGCCCAGGCCTCGCTCGTCATGCAGTTTGAGGCCGCCATCGCCGCCGATGCCGCCTCGATCGCTGCGGCGAAACTCCAGCTCGAATTCACCAAGGTCACCGCGCCTCTAACAGGACGCGTCGGGCTGCGGCAGGTCGACCCCGGAAATCAGATCCGAGCCTCCGATGCCGCCGGGCTGGTGACGATCACGCGCATGGACCCGATGGGCTTGATCTTCGCCGTGCCTCAGGAGCTGGTGCCGTCGCTCATCGTCAACCTCAACGCCAAGACCCCCGTGCCCGTCGAGGCCCTGGCCGCCGACCAGCGCACGGTCCTGGCGGGCGGGAAATTGCAGACCAGCGACAACCAGATCGACACCGCGTCCGGCACGCTGAGGCTGCGCGCGGTGTTTCCGAATCCCGAGGGCACGCTGTTTCCCAATCAGTTCGTCAATGTCCGCCTGCGTGTTTCGGTCGCGCCGAAGTCACTGGTCGTGCCTGCCTCCGCCGTCCAGGAAAGTTCGCGCGGCCGTTTCGTTTACCTCGCGAATCCCGATGGCACGGTCACCTTCCGGAAGATCGAAAGCGGCCCGACCTTCCGCGAAATGACCCGCGTGCTCAGCGGCGTGCAGCTCGGAGACAAGGTCATCACCGCCGGCACCGACCGCCTGCGCGATGGCGCGAAGATCGAGGTGATCCAGCCTGACTCCGAGCCCGCCGCAACGACCGGCAAGCCCACCCGGAAGGAAAAATGAATCCCTCCCGGCTGTTCATCGAGCGACCGGTGGCGACCACGCTCATCATGGTCGCCCTCATGCTCGCGGGCCTTTTCGCGTATCGCCTGCTGCCGGTTTCCGCGCTGCCGGAGGTCGACTACCCGACGATCCAGATCACCACGCTCTATCCCGGCGCCGGACCCGAGGTGATGGTCTCCTCGGTCACCGCGCCGCTCGAAAGGCAGTTCGGGCAAATGCCGGGACTCGCTCAAATGTATTCCGTCAGCAGCAGCGGGGCCTCGGTGCTGACGCTGCGTTTCAACCTCGGCATGAGCCTCGACGTGGCCGAGCAGCAGGTGCAGGCCGCGATCAATGCCGCGACGAATCTTTTACCAAATGATCTGCCGAGTCCGCCGATCTACAACAAGGTCAACCCCGCCGACGCGCCGATCCTCACCTTGGCCCTGTCTTCGGAAAGCTTGCCGCTGACCCGCGTGCAGGATCTGGCGGACACCCGGCTCGTTCCCAAACTTTCCCAGCTCTCCGGCGTGGGCCTCGTCACCCTCAGCGGCGGCATGCGCCCGGCGATCCGCATCCGCGCCAACCCCGGCGCGCTCGCCTCGCGCGGCCTGACGACGGAAAACCTCCGCACCGCCATCGCCGCCGCGAATGTCAGTCAGCCGAAGGGCGGCTTCGATGGGCCGACGCGTTCGAGTGTACTCGATGCCAATGATCAGCTTCTTTCTCCAGATGATTATCGCACGCTGGTGGTCGCCTGGGTCAACGGTGCGCCGATCCGGGTTTCCGACGTCGCCGATGTGGTGGCGGGCTCCGAGAATGAGAAGCTCGCCGCCTGGGCGAACCAACGTCCCGCCGTCATCATCCAGATCCAGCGCCAACCCGGTGCGAACGTCATCGACGTGGCCGACAGCGTGAAGGAACTGCTGCCCAAGCTCAGCGAGGGTCTGCCCGGCAGTGTCGACATCACGCCTCTAACAGACCGCACCACCACCATCCGCGCCTCGGTGCATGACGTGCAGGAGGAAATGCTGATCGCCATCGGCCTCGTCGTGCTCGTCATCTTCGCTTTCCTCGGCAACTGGCGCGCCACGCTCATCCCGGCGATCGCCGTGCCGCTTTCCCTCGTCGGCACCTTCGCGGTGATGCACCTCGTCGGCTTCAGCCTGAACAACCTCACGCTGATGGCGCTGACCATCGCCACTGGATTCGTCGTCGATGACGCGATCGTGATGATCGAAAACATCGCGCGCTACATTGAAGAGGGTGACTCGCCGATGGTCGCCGCCTTGAAGGGCTCGAAGCAGATCGGCTTCACGATCATCTCGCTGACGATCTCACTCATCGCGGTGCTGATTCCACTGCTGTTCATGGGCGATGTGGTGGGCCGGCTTTTCCGCGAGTTCGCCATCACGCTGGCCATCGCGATTCTGGTCTCGGCGGTGATCTCGCTGACCCTCACCCCGATGATGTGCTCGCGGATGTTGAAGCACGTGAACCCGGAAGACGAAGGCCGATTCGGGAAATGGATCGGAGGAAAGTTCCAGGCCATCATCGACTTCTATGGGCGCGTGTTGAACGTCGTGCTCGAGCACAAGTTCGTCACGTTGCTGGTCTTCGCCGCCACGCTCGCCTCCACCGCCGTGCTCTACCTGGGAACGCCGAAGGGCTTTTTCCCCGATCAGGACACCGGGCTGATCCAGGGTCTAACAGAAGCCGCGGAAAGCGCGTCCTTCGCCAAGGTCAGCGAACAGCAGCAGGCCATGGCCGAGCTGATCCTCAAGGACCCGGCGGTCGAGAGCATTTCGTCCTTCATCGGCGTCGATGGCGTCAACACCACGCCAAACTCCGGTCGGATGCTGATCAACCTCAAGCCGCTTGAACAACGCGATGCCTCGGCGGCCCAGGTCGTGAGGCGCTTGCAGGATCAGGCGGCACACCAACCGGGCATGCACCTTTATCTCCAACCGGTGCAGGACCTCGCCATCGACGACCGCGTCAGCCGGACGCAGTACCAGATGACGGTCGACTCGGTGAACAGCAAGGACCTCGCCGTCTGGGTGCCGAAAATCGTCGCGCGGATGCAGGAGAACCCACTCATCGCCGATGTCGCCGATGACCTCGTCGAAGGCGGACTTCAGGCACGGGTGGAAATTGACCGCGATGCCGCGGGCCGCCTCGGAATCACCGCCGCCGCCGTCGATGCCGCGCTCTACAATGCCTTCGGCCAGCGGCAGATATCCACGATCTTCACGCAGGGCGGCCAGTATCGCGTGGTCATCGAGAACGGCACCGAGTTCAAGCGCGGGCTGGAGGCTTTCGATCACGTCTATGTCAGCGGCGGCGATGGACAAGCCGTGCCGCTATCCAGTGTTTCGAGAATCGTCGAGCAACCCGCGCCGCTCGCCATCGCGCGCCAGTCGCAGTTTCCGGTCAACACGGTGTCCTTCAATCTCGCGCCCGGAGTTTCCCTCGGAAAAGCGGTCGAATCGGTCCGCTCCGACATCAAGGCGCTGAAGATGCCGCTCAGCGTGCAGGCGGAATTCCAAGGCACGGCGGTGGCTTTTGAAAGCGCCCTCACCAACCAACTCTGGCTCGTCCTCGCGGCAGTCGTCGTGATGTATCTCGTGCTCGGCGTGCTCTATGAAAGCTTCATCCATCCGGTGACGATCCTGTCCACGCTGCCCTCCGCCACGGTCGGTGCGTTGCTGGCGCTGAATCTAACAGGTACCCAGCTCGGCGTGATGGCGATCATCGGCATCGTGCTGCTCATCGGCCTGGTGAAGAAGAACGCGATCATGATGATCGACTTCGCGCTCGATGCCGAACGGACCCGTGGCGCGAGCCCGCGCGAGGCGATCCATGAAGCCTGCCTGTTGCGTTTCCGGCCGATCCTGATGACCACGCTGGCGGCCTTGCTGGGCGCGCTGCCATTGATGCTCGGAAAGGGCGTCGGCTCCGAGCTGCGGCATCCGCTCGGCGTGACGATGGTCGGCGGCCTGCTCGTCAGCCAGGTGCTCACGCTGTTCACCACGCCGGTCATCTACCTGGTCTTCGATTCGCTTTCCCGCCGCTTTCGTCGTGAACCAGAGCCCGTGATGGATCCCGTCGCATGAGCTTCACCCGGCACTTCATCGACCGCCCGGTGGCCACCACCCTCGCCACGCTGGCGGTGACGTTGGCCGGTGGACTCGCGTATTTCAAACTCCCGGTCTCGCCGCTGCCACAGGTCGATTTCCCCACGCTCTCGGTCAGCGCGAGCCTGCCTGGAGCCAGTCCGGAAACGATGGCCGCCACCGTGGCGACGCCGCTCGAACGCACGCTCGGACGCATTCCCGGCGTGACGGAAATGACCTCGAGCAGCTCGCTCGGCAGCAGCAGCATCACGCTGCAATTCGATCTCGATCGCGACATCAACGGCGCGGCCGGCGATGTCCAGGCCGCCATCAATGCCGCCAGCGGCCTGCTGCCTTCCGGCATGCCTTCGCGTCCGAATTACCGGAAACAGAATCCGTCGGACTCGCCGATCATGATCCTCACGCTGACCTCGGACGTGTTCACGGCCGGTCAGATCTACGACTATGCCTCCACCGTGCTCGGGCAGAAGATCTCCCAAGTGGAAGGCATCAGCCGCGTCTCGATCGGCGGGAGCTCGCTGCCTTCCGTGCGCGTGTCGCTCGATCTTCCGGCGGTGGAGCGCGCGGGATTTTCCATCGATCAGGTCCGCTCGACCATTGCGGCGAACAACGTCAGCCGACCCAAGGGCGAGATCGAGGAAGGCGACCGTCGCTGGCAGGTGAAGGCCAGCGACCAACTCCATCACGCGTCCGAATACTTGCCGATGATCATCGGTTTCAAGAGCGGCGCGGCGGTGAAATTGGGTGACGTCGCGACCGTTGAGGACTCGGTGCAGGACATCCTGAATTATGGCACCAGCAACGGCGTGCCCTCCGTTTCGTTGATCCTCTTCCGCCAGCCCGGTGCGAACATCCTGGAAACGACGGAAAAGGTGCGCGCCATGTTGCCGCGTCTGGCGTCCTCGATGCCTGCTGCGATCGACATGAAGATCCTGATGGAGCGCACTGCCAGCATCCGTGGATCGCTCGATGAGGTGCAGCACTCACTAATCATTTCCGTGATCCTCGTCATCCTGGTGGTGTGGTTTTTCCTACGCCGTGCCGAGGCCGCGCTCATCCCGGGTGTGGCCGTGCCGGTGTCGCTGATCGGCACGTTCGCGGTGATGTATCTCTTCGGCTACAGCATCGACAACCTATCGCTGATGGCCCTCACCATCGCCACCGGCTTCGTCGTTGATGATGCGGTCGTCGTCCTTGAAAACATCACCCGCCATATCGAGGCAGGCATGCCGGCGAGGGAGGCCGCGCGACGCGGTACGCAGGAAGTCACCTCGACGGTCGTCTCGATGAGTCTTTCCCTGATCGCGGTGTTCATCCCGATCCTGTTCATGGGCGGCATCATCGGTCGGCTGTTCCGCGAATTCGCGGTGGTGCTTTCCGTTGCTATCGTGGTGTCGCTGGTGGTGTCGCTGACGACCACGCCGATGATGTGCGCGCGGCTGTTGGAACACCGCAAGGACGAGCGGGCGCCCGGTCGGATCTCGCGCGGGATCGAGTGGGGGTTCACCAAGCTCCAGAACGCCTACACGCACTCGCTCGACGTGGCGCTGAATCACCGCTGGCTGACCTTGTTGGCGCTCATCGGCACCGTCGCGCTAACCGGTTGGCAGTATGTCACGATCCCGAAAGGCTTCATCCCCCAGCAGGAAAGCACCCAGCTCACCGGCTCGATCACGGCCGACCAGAGCATTTCCTTCCAGCTCATGAAACAGCGCGTCGCCGAGGTCGCGGAGATCATCCGTGAGGATCCGGCGATCGCCGCCATCAACGCCAGCACCGGCAGCGGCAGCCCAAGAAACGACTCCAGGAACAGCGGTAGCGTCTTCATCAACCTCAAGCCCGTCTCGGAAAGCGGCGTGACCCCGCTGGAGGTCATCGCCCGCCTGCGAAAAAAGACTGCGCGCATTCCTGGCGTGTTCGTTTCCCTCCAAGCAAACCAGGACATCCGCATCGGTGGCCGGTCTAGCTCCGCTGCCTATCAGTACTCGCTCCAGTCCAGCGATCTCGCCGAGCTGCGCACCTGGGAGGCGAGGATCAAGCAGGCGCTCATGAAATTGCCTTCGATCATCGACGTGAACAGCGACTATCAGGACAAGGCCGGCCTCACCCGTGTCGTCATCGACCGTGAGGCTGCCAGCCGACTCGGCGTGCCGATCCGGGAGATCGACTCCACCCTCTACAGCGCGTTTGGCCAGCGACAGATCTCGCCGATCTACGCCGACCTCAACCAGTATCAGGTCGTCATGGAGGCCCAGCGCGATCAAAGCAACGACCCCGATGCGCTGGCAAACATCCGCCTCCGATCGTCGTCAGGCGCACTCGTTCCGCTCACCTCGCTGGCGCGTTGGGAGTCCGCCCCTGCACCGCTTACGATCAACCATCAGGGCCAGTTCGCCGCGGTCACCTTCTCGTTCAACCTCGCGCCCGGCGCGTCGTTCAGCGATGTCACCACTGAGATCAACAACACCGTTGAAAAGCTCGGCCTGCCGAATTCCATCCAGCGCAATTTCGCAGGCACCGCAGGGGCTTTCGCCTCGTCCTTGAAAAGCCAGCCGTGGCTCATCCTTGCCGCCCTGCTGGTCATCTACCTCACCCTTGGGATCCTCTACGAAAGCTTCCTTCATCCGCTCACCATCCTTTCCACACTGCCCTCCGCCGGCATCGGGGCCCTGCTCGCCCTGCGCGTCTGCAAGCTGGACTTCGACATCATGGGCTTCATCGGCATCTTCCTCCTCATCGGCATCGTGAAGAAGAACGCGATCATGATGATCGACTTCGCCCTCGATGCCGAACGCCAGCGCGGCCTCGATCCAAAGACCGCCATCCTCGAAGCCTGCAAGATGCGCCTGCGTCCCATCCTCATGACCACGCTCGCCGCCCTGTTCGGCGCCCTTCCGCTGGCCATCGGTTTCGGCTATGGCTCCGAGCTGCGCCGCCCGCTCGGCGTCTCCATCGTCGGCGGCCTCATCCTCAGCCAGCTCCTCACCCTCTACACCACCCCCGTCATCTACCTCTTCCTCGACAACCTCCGGCACCGGTGGATGAAGAGAGGTGAGTTGTTAGTGGTAAATAGTGAATCGTGATTGGTCTCCTCCTTTCGTCATTCGTGCTTCGTCATTCGTCATTTCCATGAAACCGCTCCCCATCCTCGCCCTCTTCCTCACCGGCTGCTCGCTCACCGCGCCGAAGCAGTCCCCCGACCTCGACGTCCCGGCGAACTTCAAGGAAAGCGGGATCTGGAAAGCCGCGCGACCTTCCGCCCATCTCTCCCGTGGCGAATGGTGGCGCGTGTTTGGCGACGGCGAGCTTTCGTCGCTGATGAGGCGCGTGAACGTTTCCAATGCCAGCCTGGCCGTCGCCGAAGCCCGATCCCGCGAGGCAGCCGCGCTGGTGAAGGGGGCGAAGCTTTCCTTCCTGCCCAATCTAACAGGAATCGCCTCGAGCATTAAATCCAATGGCTCGGACGGCTTCGTCAATGCGGAGGGGCTCAACTCGTCGTGGGAGATTGATCTTTGGGGTCGCCTGCGCAGCAACGCCCGCTCCATCACGGCAGGAGCCGAGGCCGCGGCGGCGGATGTGGAGTCCACCCGGCTGAGCCTGCATTCGCAGACCGCGCAGACTTACTTTTCGCTCCGAGCCACCGATTCTCAGCGCGATCTGCTGGATCGGCAGATCGGTAGTTATGAAAAGTCACTGGAGGTCACACGCAACCGCTACGCGCAAGGAGTTGCCACGCGTGGCGATGTCGCCCAGGCGGAGGCTCAGCTCGCCGCGACGAAGACCGCCGCGCTGGAGACCGGCGTGCAGCGTGCCACCTTCGAACATGCGCTGGCGGTCCTCGTTGGCCAGGCTCCGGCCTCGTTCTCGATGCCGCGTGGTTCGCTTCCCTCGTCGGTGCCTTCGATTCCGAATTCCACACCTTCGCGACTCCTCGAACGCCGTCCGGACATCGCCGCCGCCGAGCGACGAGTCGCGTCCGCCAACGAGCGCATCGGAGCGGCAAAGGCTGCGTTTTTCCCGGCTCTCACCCTCGGTGGCAGCGGTGGATGGCGGGGAGCATCGAGCCTGCTTTCCGTGCCGACCCGCGTCTGGTCGCTCGGCCCGGAACTCGCTGCGCCGCTGCTCGATGGCGGTCAGCGGATCGCGGAAAAGGCCCGGGCCGATGCCGCCTACGACCGCACCGTTTCCGAATACCGACAGACAGCCCTAACAGCGTTTCAGGAAACGGAGGACGCGCTTTCCACCCTTCGGATCCTCGCCGCCGAAGCGCAGACCCAGCAAGCTGCGGTCAAGGCCTCGCGGGAAAGCGAACGCATCACCCTCAACGAATACAAGGCCGGCACCCGCAACTTCCTCAACGTCGCCATCGCCCAAGCCAACGCGCTCAACGCCGAGCGCAACGCCCTCGACATCCAAACCCGCCGCCTCATCAACACGGCGAGGCTCGTCACCGCGCTCGGCGGTGGCTGGTGATCGGGAGAAAGGACACTGCATTCCCGGGGCCGCCTTCCTGGAAAGCTCAAGGGGTTATTGTCTTGCGAATTTTGCATCTTGATGTCAAATTTACAAGGTGATTGGCCGCCGTATCCTGCCCCGCCTGAGAGAGCTTCTCGGGAGATTCCCTGCCGTCGTCCTCATCGGCCCGCGACAAGTCGGGAAAACTACCTTGGCAAGAACCTGCCTGGAAAACGCCGAAGGACTCTACCTTGATCTCGAAAGCCAGCGCGACCTCCGCAAGCTCTCTGACCCTGAGGACTACCTTTCCCAACGCGAAACCCAACTCGTCGTGCTCGATGAAGTGCAGCGGGCACCCGATCTCTTCCCGTCCCTGCGCGGCCTGATCGACGACGGCCGCTCCCGAGGCCTGCGCGCGGGCCGTTTCCTGCTGCTCGGATCGGCTTCACTGGAGCTCATCCAGCATAGCAGCGAGACCCTCGCCGACCGCATCGCCTACCTGGAACTTCACCCGCTCGACGCCACCGAAATCGGCAACTCGCCCATCGAACGACTTTGGCTGCGCGGCGGATTTCCAGACAGCTTCCTCGCGGAAGCCGATGCCCGCAGCTCGGAGTATCGGGACTTCCTGATCCGCTCCTACCTTGAGCGCGACCTGCCCCTCTTCGGAAGCCGTCTCGCATCAGGAAAACTGCGCAACCTCTGGACCATGCTCGCCCATGCCCAAGGTGGAATCGCCAACGTCTCCGGCCTCTCCCGCAACCTGGAGATCGACGGACGGACCCTGAACGCCCACCTCGACCTCTTGGAAAACCTGCTGCTCATCCGCAAGCTCAAGCCCTGGCACGCCAACACCGGCAAGCGCCTCGTCAAATCCCCCAAGCTCTACATCCGCGACTCCGGACTCGTTCACGAGTTGTTAGGGATCGACAGCCTGGAAACCCTCGTCGGCCATCCCGTCGTCGGCGCGAGCTGGGAAGGCTTCGTGATCGAGAACCTCCTGGCCTGCGCTCCGGCACGGACGGAAGCCTACTTCTACCGCACCAGTGCAGGCGCAGAAGTCGACCTAGTCCTGAAATTCCGCACCGGAGAAACCTGGGCCATCGAGATCAAACGCGGCCTTTCCCCCGTGCTGAAACCCGGCTTCTACTCCGCCGTCGAAGACGTCGCCGCCGACAAGGCCTTCGTCGTTTACGGCGGAGAGGAAACCTACCGCCTCAAGCCAGGCATCGAAGCCATCGGCCTCAAGCAACTGCAGGAAGCCCTGCTGGCGCGGGAGCAAGGCGAGTGACGGGCGGGAGCAATGGAGGTAGCAAAAGGGGCACGCAGTCGAATGCCAGAGCTTCGGAACCAACTTTCTAACAAGCCGTCCAACCTTCCAAATCCTCCCTACGCCATTGGCGTTTCATCCCATAGCCCAGGGTTGCCCGAATCCGGGCTACCCTGGGTGAAGATCACAATAACCCCGAACCCCATCGGGGTTCCATCCGATGAGTAAGCGGGTGGAGTTCGTGGGCACGAACCTTGGATTTTCGGGACCGACCCCATCACTCGAGCCGCAATCGTCCCCGGAACGGTGCCGGCACACTCGGCGGGCGAGGATGAGGAGCGACGACTGGCATGGGGTTAAAGTGAGGGTTTCAGGGGTGGACAAGAGGAGTGAAAATTCCGGTCAATGTGAAGGCGCGAGGACTGACCCCGGCCAGACGAGGACTGACCCCGGCCAGAGGCAGACCCCGGCCAGAGGCAGATTGTGGCGATAGCGGTCCAGGAGTTTCGGACGATCCAGAGCCATCGCGTGGCCCTCGGGCTCTACCTTGTTGACGACCACCAGCGCCCGGGCGTTGCCGCCATACTTGGCCACCATCTTCAGCCAGTAGTCCACACGATCCTGCTGATCCCTACGTGCCTCCGCCACCACGAGGTAGAACGTGCGGGTGGTGAAGAAATAGGGATGAGCCGCGTGCATCTGCTTCTGCCCGCCGAAGTCCCAAAGGTGGGCAGTCACGATCTTGCCCCTTAGCTTGGATGGCCATTGCTCGATCACCACATCCCGGGTGCTGGCCTCCTGCTCACGCGCGGGGGCGTCCTTCATCAGTTGGCGTGCTAGGGAGGTTTTACCCGCCGCACCATCCCCGATGACGATGATGCGCACCTCCAGCAAGGGCTTGCCCGATGACACCTCGTCAGCGGGATGGGTTCGGAAGTAATAGGCCAGAATCCTCCCCGGCGCACTGAGCGGTTCTTCCCAATGCGGAACGCCCGAATACCTCGATTTCCTTCTTGGGCCCAGTTCGAAAAGTTTGGGCGCATGCACTTCGTCGGGCAGTCCGAGCTTGGGATTTTCCCGCAAGTCGAGTCTCTCTAGATTTGTGAGTTGGCCGATTTCCGGCGGCAGGGCGCTTAGTTGGTTGCGGGCGACGTCAAGGTAAGTCAGCGCGGTGAGTTGGCCGATTTCCGGCGGCAGGGCGCTCAGGCCAAGTCCGCTCAGGACCAGTCGCGTGCCGCTCCTGCCTGCCCTCCGGCATTCCTCGATGCGGACGAGGGCTTCGTAGTTGGCCTTTTGTTCTTCGGCTGTCATGGGCGTGGCGGGGGAGTTGTGACGACAGGAGTGTCGTCACTCCTTAAGCAGGGCGCTCGGCGGTCATGGCTGCGTTGCCGATTTCGAGGATGCCATAACTACATGGTTATTTATTTGGCCCAAGATATTGTTGCAATGAGCAAATCGTAGCGAGGGGTAGTCCCGGATTGCGAGTGATTCGGCCTTTTGAGACCTTGCCAGCAGGCTGTCCTTGCTGAATGGGTTGCTCCCGAAAATCCAGGCCCGCCGCCTCGTCGCCACAGCAAGGCTCGTCAATGCGCTGGGCGGTGGTGCTAGTCGTCGCGAACTCGCGGCCTTGGACTGCGGCAGGCTCCTGTCGCTTTTTCGAGGCAGCCTGCTGCCGTCGGGCGCTCTCATGGCTCCGGCATCATCCAATAGCTGTCGCGTGGGCGGAGCCGTTTGAGCGGAAGAAACTCTCCAGGCCTGACCCGCCAGCAGGGCTGGCTGGCGGAAAGCGGCAGGAGCCTGCCGC
>JANOKL010000269.1:0-15465 GCA_031419215.1 Luteolibacter sp.
GACCAACATCCCCGCCAACACCAGGCTCCCGGCCTACGTGGTCACTGTGAATGGCACTGCAGTCAGTGCTCTTTCTTACAGCACGACGGATCCCGACAACACCCAACGGAACGTCTTGCTCACAGGTCTTGGCATTGCGGACGGAGCAACTTTCCAAATCGTTTGGAGTTCATTTTACCCTTCCGGTGGCTCTGGATCGGCCCGTCAGATCGGGATCTCAGATGTAGTGGTCAATGTCGGCACCGGAACGGAAACCTATCCGCCCTCGATTTCCGGCCCATTGATTCCAGTCCTCACGACGGGTTCGACTACTGTGGGAGTCCAGTCCAATGTCATCAGCGATGGGGGCAGCGGCATCACCCAGAGAGGCTACGTTTATTCCGTCACCTCGCTGAACGGCGCTCCTGCGATTGGCGGCGCTAATGTCAGTCAGTTTATCGACCCGAGTTCCACCACTGGTGCGCTGAACGGCACCCTCGCCGGTCTGACTCCCGAGGTCAATTATACCGTCCGCGGCTACGCCACGAATGCCAATGGAACGACCTACACGGGTGCCGTAACTTTCACGACCCTCGGGCCTCCTCCCAGCCTGACCCTGACTCCATACAACCAGCTCTTCACAGGTTTCGGCCCGGCTCTTGTCTTCCCTGCTGGTTGGACTGCGCTGTCGGATGCCACCCCCCCGGTGCAGGCTTACGGGTCTGCATGGACGGACACCACGACCAGCAATGGTGGCTTTTCCGGCGCTGCCACTCCGGGAGTTCTGGGCTATCGCCATACCGGCAGCACCGGTAATCTAACCGTCACGCTTCGCATGATCAACGGAACTGCCAACCCACTGACATCCTTGCGCGTCGGCTACCAAGGACGGGTTTCCGATACGGAAGAAGGGCGATATCCGATTTGGACTGTGGCAGTGAACGGCGTCGCAGCTACTAGCCTTACTTACTCTACTCAGGGAAATGTCGATGCGACCGTGGCGGATACCATTTCGCTGACTCCAGGCAACATCATTGCTCCGGGTGCCGAGTTTTCAATTACTTGGACCTCCAATCGAGGTGCTGGAGCCAATTCTTCGAAGAAGATCGGGATCTCCGATGTCCTTGTGGCAATTCCGACCCCGCCCGTTCTCGCCAGCGCCTCTGCAAGTGCCATCACCTCCACCACCGCCACCCTCAACGGCAGCGTCACCTCTGACGGCTACTCGGCTATCACCGAGCGTGGCTTTGTCTACGCCCCGACCGCCACCAACTCGAATCCATTGATCGATGGCACTGGAGTGATCAAGGAAGTGGATGGCGCTGTCACGACTGGAGCCCTGACCAAGGCGCTTACAGGACTCACCGCCTCCACCGGATACAGCTTCAAGGCTTATGCGATCAACAGCCTTGGCACGACTTACAGCGCAGTGGCCACCTTCAGCACCACCGCTCCCGGGCTCAGCTACGATACTTGGAACGACGCCATCGCCGATCAGGCCGCCAACCTAGACTTCGACGGTGACGGCATTTCTAACGGAGCCGAGTTCTTCATGGGAACCGCCGGAAATACCTTCACGGTCAACCCCGGCATCTCAGCGGGCACAGTGACCTGGCCGCGGGCCAGCGGCATCCTCATCACCTCCGTCAAGGTCGAGGTTTCCACCACCCTGACCAGCTGGACAGATGCCTCGGTCACTTATCCGGGCAGTGTCTCGGCTCCGCCCAGCGGTCCAGTCACCTTCACCCTCCCCAGCGGACCGAACTCCCTGTTCATCCGCCTGAATGTGACTCCCTGATTTTCTTGCTGCTGCTCATGGCTCCGAACGGGGCGGTTCCGCGAGTGCGGGGCCGCCCCGTTTTGCATTCCGGGCTCGGAGTAGAACCGGGAGTGGATTTCAGCGATAATCCGGATAGACTGTTCGCGATGCCTGGCTGGACTTTTCGATGGATCATTCTCTTCGTGGCGCTGCTGCTCCCTGCCCGAGGCGCGGCGCTCAAGGTGCTGACGATTGGCGACAGCCTTTCGGAGGAGTATGCCTTCATGACCCCGGTGTTCAGCATCAACTCCAGGAACTGGGTGGAGCTGGTCGCGCAACGCCGCGACACCGAGGTGACGTTCGGGACCACAACAACGAGCCTCTTCGGCTACAGCGACTGGAGAGCATGGGGATATCGCCTGAACTATGGTCTACCCGGTAAAAAAGCCTTGGATTGGGTGACCATCCTCAACACCAGGGGAAACATCGGTGCCGATGCCTTTACCCGCTCCAATCTTGAAATCGATCTAGGTCTCTGCGACGTGGCCGTAATCTTCCTCGGCGGAAACGACCTCAAGGACCGTTACGACGAAATCTTCAACAACACCGAGCCCACTGGGTATCTGGATTCGATCGTGGCCCATCTGGCGACGATCCACGACTGGGTCCGGACGAGAAAGCCCACCCTCCCGATTGTTATTGCGACCGTTCCGGACATCGGAGCCACCTTGAGCATTAATTCAACTTACAACGATCCGTTCCGACAGCAGCGGACCCGCCAGAAAATTGCGGCGATGAATGCCTCGATCCGGGCCATGGCCGCCACCAAGGGCGCGAAGGTGGCCTCGGTCGACAAGCTCACCGATCTGATTTTCGACGTCGTGCCCTTTCACATGAACGGCACGCCATTGATTGCCACCTCCACGTCAAACATCAATGCCTCCAACTATGTGTTCTGCCTCGACGGCTTCCACCCGAACACCTCCGGCCAGGCCCTCATCGCCAACGAGGTCATGCTGGCGCTCACCCAAGCCACCGGACGAGCTCTGACGACCTTCCCGAACCGCGAGATCCTCACCAACATTCTCAGCCTGAATGCAGACGCTCCCTACACCACCTGGCAGAACGGCTACCCGGGTCTTGGTGGCACTGGCTCGGACGACGATCAGGACGGCATTCCGAATCTCGTCGAATACGCCCTCGGCACCTCCCCGAAACAGAGGTCGCAGCCAATGAGCTTTCTCCAATCTCCAGGTGGAACCCTGCGTTTCACCCCCTCCGCTGTCGGACTCCGCTATGCGGCTCTGACCGTTCTGGAATCCTCCAACCTGAGCGTCTGGCAAACCGTCCCCAGCAATCGAATCAGCACCGCCTCGGATGGCTCCTGGAACATCGCTCCTTCTGGCCTCGGTCGCGGCTTTTACAAACTGAAGGCAGAGGTCCTCCCCTGAGATTGCTCACAAGTTGTTCACAGCTCTCCCGCGGCTGAAAACGCCTTGGAGTCCCGTCACCCAAGCTTTGCAGCTCAAGAATTATCAAAAATGTGAACAAGTCACAAAGTTGGCCTGATCACTTGAATCGCCCGTACCAAACCAACGTTTCGACAAGCCTCCATCACAGGCATCAACGCTCTTCATGGAAACACTAATGCAATAGACTTGCGTTTTCGACAACCCATTCCAAACTCCCCCCCATGCGCTTATTCGCTTACGGACTCCTAAGCTTGGCGGGCAGCGGGATGCTTTGGGGCTCACCGCTCAAGGTCGCGACCCTGCACCCGCTTTTAACCGATCTGGCCCACCAGGTTGGCGGCGACCGGGTGGAGGTGATCGACTTGATCGGACCCAATGGCGATCCCCATCATTTCGAACCAAACGCCGAAGATTTGAAAAAGGCAACGGGAGCCAAGCTTTACCTCGCTGCTGGTCTGGGACTTGAGGCCTACCTTCCAAGTCTGAAGTCGGTGGTCACCCCCGGCGCGCGGGTCATCGAGACAGGCGCCAGCCTCCCCTTGCTGCACGGCGTCTGTGAGGAGGCCGATCACGATCACGGCGAACACGAAATCGATCCCCACTGGTGGCACTCGATCGATCGCTTTCGAAGGGTGGCCACGGTGGTCGCCGAGGCTTTCGCCGCGGAAGATCCAGCCGACGCCGAGACTTTCCGCACCAATGCCGCCAGGTACCGGGAAACCCTGGACGAACTGGAACGCTGGGCGCGCGCCCGTCTGGCAACCGTCCCGAAAAATCAACGCCAGCTCGCCACCACCCATGCGGCGTTCAATTACTTTTGCAGCGATTTCGGCTTCGCTGCCTTTCCCATCCAGGGAATCAATCGCGAACAATCCCCGGCCCCTGCGGAACTCGCGAAGCTGATCGCAGAGCTTAAAAGCAAGAAAGTCGCCGCGATTTTCCCGGAAAAGGAGTCGAACCCGAAACTGCTCGAAGTGCTGACCCGCGACACCGGCATCCGCTTGGGAAACCCTCTGATCGCCGATGGGACCAACTCCGCGACCTACGAAACCATGGTCAGATCGAACGTCGAAACCATCGTCACCGGATTGACCCGGTAACGCATCGAACGTTTCAGATGCCTAATTTATTGAAATTCAGGCATTTCCGAGTTCGGAAATAGAACTAAAACCAAGAATTTTAAATTAATTTGAACATTTATATCCCCAGAAGGTCAAAACTGTTTGGAAAATTACGTGATCGCGTGTAGGACTCATCCAGTCCCCACGATCATGTCGATTCACCAGCCCACCCGCCAGTCCCTACTTCGCAATAAAATCACAGGCGCACTCAAGCTCACCTTCTGGAGCGGACCCCGCCTGTTATTCACGTCCCGCCTCAGCCTGCGCACCGCAGGATTCATGATTGCCGCTGCTGTTCCGGCGATCGTCTGCACGACTGTGATGACCGTGCCAGCATTGGTCTACACGACCCCTGAATCGAACGCCTACTTTTACTTCGGACGGATCATGCAGAGCGACCCGGTATCGTGGATTCCAATGGGTGTCGCCGCATTCTGCTCCATTCTGGCCCTAGCCGTTCCGACATCGACGCCGGCTCGTCCGTTCCTTCAGCGGATGTGACCCGGTGGGATTGCATTCGGGGTTGGAAATTTCGATAAGGCGCAGCGGTCCCACCACGTAGTGTAGTGGCATCACCCGCGACTCTCTTGACCCGATTTCATCTTCATCTTCTCGGCCTGCTCATTCCCGCCATTTCGGAGGCAGCGGAGAAAGTGACCTACGATGATCAGGTTTTCCCTCTGTTCCAACAGAGCTGCCTGAACTGTCACAATCCGGACAAAACCAAGGGCGGGCTGGATCTTTCCACCTACTCCGGAGCGATGAAGGGCAGCTCAGGGGGCAAGATCGCCGAACCGGGCGACGCGAACTCCAAGCTGATCATCGTCTGTCTCCAGACCGGCACTCCGAAAATGCCACCGGAAGGAGACAAGCTTGGTGCCGCTCAAATCTCGATTCTAAAGGGCTGGGTGGAGGGAGGGCTCCTGGAGAACAAGAATTCGAGCGCGAAAAAACCTTCGAAGCCGAAGTTTGAAAGCGCCCTGAAATCTGATCCGGGCGCCAAGCCGGACGGTCCACCGCCACTTCCCGAGCACCTGCGGCTGGAGCCATACGTCGCCACCTCAAGAGCATCTGCCATCCACTCGATGGCAGCCTCACCTTGGGCCCCGCTTCTCGCGATCACCGGCCAACGCCAGATCCTGCTGCACGATGCCAACTCGCTGGAGTTGGTCGGACTGCTGCCCTTTCCCGAAGGGGATCCCGTGTCGCTGGCCTTCACGCCGGATGGTCGCTACCTGATCGTGGGTGGAGGAGTTCCTGGAAAATCCGGCACCACCGTCACCTTCGACATTCGCTCAGGTGAGCGCACCTTGGCAGTCGCGAAGGAGCTCGATTCCATCCTGGCGACCGACATTCGTCCTGGCTTTGACGTGGTCGCCAGCGGTGGTCCATCGAAGCTTTTGAAGCTCTGGAACACCCAAACCGGCGAAGTGATCGCCTCAATCAAGAAGCACACCGACTGGATTACCGCGCTCGATATTTCCCCGGATGGCATTCTGGTGGCTTCGGGTGATCGGAATGGCGGCGTTTGGGCATGGGAGGCCCAGAGTGGAAACGAGTTCCATACATTGCGAGGCCATCAAGCCGCGATCACCGCGACCGTTTTCCGCTCCGACTCGAATCTGCTGGCGACCGCCTCGGAAGACGGAACCGTGCGTTTTTGGGAAATGAATGCGGGCTCGGAAGTGAAGAAAGTCGACGCTCATCCGGGAGGAGTGGCCGCCTTTGCTTTTGGCCGCGACGGTTCATTCCTCACGGCCGGGCGGGATCGGAAACTTCAACTTTGGAAAGCCGATTTCAATCTGGAGAAGGAACTCGCAAAGGACCTCCCCAGCCTGCCGACGGCGGTGGCATTGGCCACGGAAAGCTCCCGCGCGTTCGTCGCAGACGCCGCCGGGATCGTCCGTGCCTACGACCTGAAATCAGGCCAGGGAGTTGGAGAATTTTCTGCGGCGCCGGCGACGATCACGAACAGGCTCGCTGCGCTGCGGAGCCAGATCGAGACTCAACCCGCGCTTGTCTCGGAGGCCGAGGCGAAGCTCTCTGAAACCACCGCCAAGCTGACCGCCTCGCAGAAGGCCCTCGCCGACACGGAGGAAGCCGTCAGACAAGCAAGAACCGCCCTTGAAACCGCGAAGAAGAGCGAGTCCAGCCTCCGCCAACAACTTGATCAGCAGAAGCAACAGCTCGCCGCGCGCCGCGGCCAGATCGACCAGCTTTCCGGAGAAATGAACACGGTCAGCGCGGATCTCGAAGCGCGAAAGCAGGCACTCGCCGCCTTGCCAGAAGACCAGCGAAGACCTGCGGATTTCGTGGCTGCCGAACAACGCCGCAATGAATTGGACGCAAGGATCACAGCCCTGCGGATGGAGTTGGCAGGTCTGGAAAAACAGGAAAAGGCACTACCCACGCTGATTGAAGCCGCCGCCCAGTCGGGCCTGGAGGCAACAACACGCGCGAAGAGCGCGGACGATCAGATTACGGCCAAACGCCAGGAGGTTCCCGCCATCGAGAAAGCCATAGCCGAGGCCAAGGCGACGCTCGATTCCATCAAGGCCCGCACCGGCGGTCTGCAAACAGCGGAAAAGCGCTGGCTGGCCGCCGCGATCAACACGCGTGCGTTGGAAGCACGCGAGACCTCACGCAAGCTCCTGGAGGAAAGCGAGAACCACCTCGACGGATTCCGCAGCGCGGCGAAGGCCATTGAAACGCCAATGAAGGCCCTCAGGGACGCACGCACGGAACGTGACGAGGTGGCATCCTTGTTAAAATCCAAACGTAATGGCGGATCCGAAGAAGCCCATTTGAAGGATATCGAAACGAACTTGGATGGCTTGAATTCAAAAGTGGAAAAGCTGGCAGCCGACCTCTCGAAGGCGGAGTCCGAACTCGCCGCCGCACGGGGAAGGATCGAACTTGTATCGCCGTCGCTGGATGAGTCGTCGCGCGAGGCCGCCAGGCTGAAAGTCGACTATTTTTCCGCGCTGAAGTAGCTGGGGGCCAGGCGAGCTCAGGTTGCGGGATTTCCATTAGGTGATTATCTTGTGGCCACAACTTGCTGCTTGATCTTAGGGAATTTTTAAAAAATCCTTCAGCTTTCCTGAAAGCTTGTCCCCATGAAGCACTCTCACCCTTCTTCCGCCATCATCCTGATGGCCTGTTTCGTTTTTTCAACGTTGCTGGCGAATGCACAGAGCCACCAGCCACGCGTTTACGGAAAAGGCCATCCCTTCCAGCTCGATGAACTGCCTGCGGGAAAGCTGAAAACCGGTCTTCAATCGCTCGATCCCCAGGCGAAGGGCAAGGCGCTCAAGTGGCTTCACGAGATCAACTTCGCGGAATTCGACGCGGCGGAACACCTACGCGTCGACAACGGCGGCGGCATTTACATCGTCTGTCCGGATGATCACGGCAATTGCGAAGGTCATCCCCACGGCCCCGCCAAGCCTGAATCGACAAACGGCGTCTCCCCCCCCCCTGAGAGCGTCCCCGGAACAAGCACCGGCAACCTCGATCCTCCCATCGAGAAAGCCGCTGTATCGGTCAGCGCTCCTCCCGCCTACAACTCGAAGCCCGGCGCGACCCGCCATATTTACCTCGATTTCAACGGCGGAATCGTGACCGGAACCGCATGGAACAGCTCCAGCGGTGTCAGTTCTTACAATGTCAAAGTCTGGACTCAGGACGCGGACATCACGACCTTCAACGATGCAGAGCAGACATGGATGCGGCGCGTCTGGCAGCGCGTGGCGGAGGACTACGCGCCCTTCGATGTCAATGTGACCACCGATGTCACCTACGACCCGGACACCTACACCGGCAACAAGGACAACGTCGGCTGGCTGCTGATCTGTGAAACCACGGACAACAACGCAGTTGCATTGCCCCACAATGGCTCGGGCGGGATCGCCTATGTCGGGGTTTTCGGCAGCGGGACCTACTCCCCAACCTATCAACCAGCCTGGGTCAGCAGCACGAATGGCGGCGGAAATGAGGCCATCGTTGCCGAGGCCGCCTCTCATGAAATGGGGCACAACGTGGGCCTCACCCACGATGGAACCTCGACCTTGGCCTACTACGGAGGACACGCGGGCACCGCATCCGCTCCCTCCTGGGGCCCGATCATGGGAACCGGCTACAACCAGAATGTGTCGCAGTGGAGCAAGGGTGAATACTACGATTCTCTCCTCACGGGGGGTAATCCTCAATCCAATGTGGATGACCTGGCGATCATGAGCGCCAGGATCCCCTACCGCGCAGACGACCACGGAGACACGTCCGCCACTGCCACCACCTGGATCAGCAGCCCGGTCAATCAGGCGGGCATCGTGGAAAACACCGGCGATCCGGATTACTTCAAATTCACGACCATAGCCGGCCCGGTTTCCTTCTCGGCCAACCCGTTCCGCTCCGATGCCGACACCTGGGGCGGGAATCTTGATGTCCTGATGGAACTCTATGACAGCAACCAGGTGCTGGTCGCCTCCAACAACCCTGCGGCCACGGCGACCGCATCCATTTCGACGACCGTGGCGGCAGGCACCTATTACCTCGTCATCAAACCCACCTCGACCGGAACACCTTTGGTCACCCCTCCTTCCGGCTACACAACGTATGGCTCGCTCGGCCAATACACCATCACGGGAAGCTACGTCGTCTCGAGCGAGCCCGAAATCGCCGTCGAGCAGCCTGTTGGCACCGACCTCACCGATGGCAGCGCGAGCATCAATTGCGGCTCGGTGACCATTGGGGGGACATCCTCTCCGCTCACCTTCACCGTTCGAAATGTCGGCACGGCCAATCTCACCGGCCTCTCGGTCTCGAAGGATGGTGCCAACAGCGGGGATTTCACCGTCAGCAGCCTCGGCGCCACCACCCTCGCCGGCGGCACCAGCACCACGTTCACGGTCACCTTCAGTCCGGGTGCCTCAGGATCTCGAACCGCCGCCATCCACATCGCCAGCAATGACGCGGATGAAAACCCCTTTGACATCAACCTCACCGGCACCGGAACCACACCCGGGGTCCTTGCCGTCACCTCGACCACCGGCCTGGCATCCTCAGGCTCAGAAGGCGGACCCTTTTCTCCCTCCTCCGTGAGCTATACCCTCACCAACTCAGGCGGCATTTCGATCAACTGGGCCGCCTCGAAAACCCAAAGCTGGGTGACACTGGGTGCCACCAGTGGCACCCTCGCGGCGGGAGCCAATACCACCGTCACCGTCTCCATCAACAGCGGGGCGAACTCGCTGGTTGCAGGCGGTTACAGCGATCTTGTCAGCTTCGTGAACTCCACGAACGGCAGCGGCAACACCTCGCGCGATGTCGCACTCTCCATCACCGGGTTCTCATCGCTGGCGAGCCAGAATTTTGACGCGTCCTCCAGCCCGCCTGTGGACTGGTCCACCAGCGGCGGCGCCACTTGGACGATCCTCACCAGTCCCCTGACCAGCCATACCCCGAACAATTCCTATTCGGCTCCTGTTCCAAACTCGAAGGTGACCTCCTATCTGGTCAGTTCCGCGATCGGTATCCCAGCGGACGCGACGACCACGCAAATCCGCTTCTGGCATCGCTACAATCTGGAAAGCACGAAGGACGGTGGCCGCCTGGATCTCTCGGTCGACGGCGGTGCATCGTGGATTGCCATCGACGATCCGGGTTCGGGCGCGGCCTTCGGCTTGGGCGGATACAGCGGGACGATCAGCACAACTGGCAACCCAGCCTCACGCAGCGAATTCAACGGCAAGCAGGCATGGACCGGACTTAGCGCCAATTCAGGAGCCTCGTTCAGCGAGACAGTCGTCAATCTAACAGACGCCGCGAAGTACTCGGGCAAATCCCTGCGGATCCGCTGGGGCATGGCAACCAACGACTTAACAGCCAGCTCGTTCTGGTATGTCGATTCCCTCTCCCTCCAATCGAACTCCTCATCGTCCAGCCCCGGCACACTGGCGGTGACTCCGGCGGTGGATCTGAACTCCTCCGGCCCGGTTGGCGGACCGTTCCTGCCCGCCACCCAGGACTACACCTTGCAGAACACCGGCAGCACCTCGATCAACTGGACCGCCGCCAAAACCGCAGGTTGGGTCACGCTGAGCGCCACCAACGGCAACCTTGCCGCCGGAGCCAGCACGATTGTGACGGCTTCCATCAACAGCACCGCGAACTCACTCCTTGCGGGTGGCTACAATGACATCGTGTCATTCACCAACAGCACCAACAGCGCAGGTAACAGCACCCGCAACATCGCCTTGAGCGTGGTCGGGTCAGGCTCCCTCAGCGTGACACCAGCGGAAAATCTGGTCTCCTCCGGATCGTTCGGAGGACCATTCTCCCCCGCCTCAAAGCAATACACGCTCCAGAACACCGGCACCACACCCTTGAACTGGACGGCCACGAAATCCACGACCTGGGTCACGCTCAGCTCCACTGGCGGCACCCTGGATGCCGGCGCCAGCACCACGGTCACCGCCTCCATCAACAGCACCGCCAACTCCCTGAATGCTGGCGGCTACAGCGACACCGTATCATTCACCGACGGCACCGGCAACGAGACGCGGACTGTCTCCCTGACCGTGAATCCCGCAGCCGCCACAGTCACTCTTGGCAGCCTTTCGCAGACCTACACCGGAAGCGCGAAATCCGCCACCGCCACCACCTCACCTGCCGGACTCAGCGTCAGCTTTACCTACAACGGTTCCGCCACCCAGCCAACAAATGCCGGATCCTATGCGGTCGTCGGCACGATCAATGACATCAACTACACCGGCAGCAGCAGCGGCACCCTCGTCATCGCGAAAGCCCCCGCAACAGTCACTCTAGGTGGTCTCTCGCAGACCTACAATGGCACTGCGAAATCCGCCACCGCTACCACCTCGCCAGCAAGCCTCAGTGTCGGCTTCACCTACAACGGCTCCGCCACCGCCCCGACCAATGCGGGGAGCTATACCGTCGTCGGCACGATCAATGATACCAACTACGCGGGAAGCGCCAGCGGCACCCTGGTCATCGCTAAAGCCTCCGCCACGGTCACCCTCGGCAGTCTCTCGCAGACCTACAATGGCACTGCGAAATCCGCCACCGCCACCACCTCGCCTGCTGGGCTGACCGTCGGATTCACCTACAACGGCTCGTCCACCGCCCCGACCAACGCCGGAAGCTACACCGTCGTCGGCACGATCAATGACACCAACTACACCGGCAGTAGCAGTGGCACGCTGGTGATCGCTAAAGCCTCTGCAACAGTCACCCTTGGCAGCCTCTCGCAGACCTACAATGGCACTGCGAAATCCGCCACCGCCACCACCTCGCCAGCAAGCCTCAGTGTCGGCTTCACCTACAACGGCTCCGCCACCCCTCCTACAAACGCCGGTTCCTACGCTGTGGTTGGCACGATCAATGACACCAACTACGCCGGCAATAATAGCGGCACCCTGGTGATCGCAAAGGCCTCCGCCACGGTCACCCTCGGCAGCCTTTCGCAGACTTACAACGGCAGTTCCAAGTCCGCCACTGCGACCACTTCTCCTGCAGGAATTTCCGTCGGCTTCACCTACGACGGCTCTGCCACTGCCCCCATCAACGCCGGCTCCTACGCGGTTTCCGCCACCATCACCGACCCCAACTACACGGGCAATTCCACCGGCACGCTGGTGATCGCGAAGGCCACCGCAACCGTCTCGCTGTCGGGCCTCTCCGCCACCTACGACGGCACACAGAAACCGGTCGCGGCCACCACTTCGCCTGTTGGCTTGACCGTTGCATTCTCCTACGACGGCTCCTCCACCGCTCCAACCAACGCGGGCCCCTACGCGATCGTCGCCACCATTAACGACCCGAACTACACCGGCAGCAGCAGCGGCACCCTCGTCATCGCGAAAGCAACGGCCACCGTCACCCTCGGTAGTCTTTCGCAGACTTACAACGGCAGCGCCAAATCCGCCACCGCCATCACCTCCCCTGCTGGGCTGATCGTTGACTTCACCTACGACGGCTTCGCTACCCAGCCAACCAATGCGGGCCCCTACGCCGTCGTCGCCACGATCAACGACATCAACTACACAGGCAGCAGCGACGGTGCCCTCGTGATCTCGAAAGCCACGGCCACCGTCACCCTCGGTAGCCTCTCACAAACCTACAACGGCGCAGCCAAATCCACCACCGCCACCACATCGCCGGCTGGGCTGATCGTTGACTTCACCTACGACGGCTTCGCTACCCAGCCAACCAATGCCGGATCCTACGCCGTCGTCGCCACGATCAACGACATCAACTACGCAGGCAGCAGCGACGGTGCCCTCGTGATCTCGAAAGCCACGGCCACCGTCACCCTCGGTAGCCTGTCGCAGACCTACAACGGCGGGGCTAAATCCGCCACCGCCACCACCTCGCCGGCGGATCTAACAGTCAGCTTCACTTACAACGGTTCGCCGACGTTGCCGGTTGACGCCGACACCTATGACGTCGTCGCCACAATCAGCAACGCCAACTACCAGGGCTCGGCCAGCGGATCGCTGGAGATTGCGAAAGCCTCCGCCACCGTCCAGCTCGCCGGACTCTCCCAGGCCTACGACGGCAATTCGAAATCAGTCACCGCCACCACGGTCCCCGCCGGACTGTCCGTTTCCATCACCTATGATGGTTCGTCCACTTCGCCTTCCACCTCCGGCTCCTACGCCATCATCGCGTCCGTCACCGATACCAACTACACGGGCTCGTCTTCCGGAACCCTCGTGATCTCGAACGATCTGGTGGTCACCGCCAGCGAGTCGCTCGCCCTACCCAACTCCACCGTCACCTATGACAGCCTGCTCAACGACGGCACACTCAGCTTCGGCGCCGGCACGGTCAACATCACCGGCGACGCCACCAACCACGGCGTACTGAGACTCACAGGCAATGCAGTCCTCAACGTTTCCGGCACCTTCACCAACACCGGCGTCATCGACATCATCAACTGGTCCGGCACCCTGCCCCCTAGCCTGGTCAATACCGGCACGATCCTCGACCGCTCCGCCATCCGGGTCACCTCCACCCAGGCCAGCGCCACCACCTTCACCCTCAGCGTCCCGAGTTACGCCGGCCATCTCTACCAGCTCGAAACGAAAACCGACCTCACCGCCGCGTGGCAGCCGCTCGGACCCACCGTCGCAGGCACCGGCACCGCCGCGAATCCACCAGCCCTGCGGTTCACGCCGCCCTTGGACGGTCCCCGCCGCTTCTACCGGGTCGTGGTCACGCCCGCTCCTTGACTTCTCCGGCTGCCGGGACAGACTCCGCAGCAGACAGGGGTGCTCCACGTTCGCGGAGCCGAGATTTTCCAGCGCATGGAAAAGACCCTCCGAACCTGATGCGGGTCAAGCCGCCGTAGGAAGTCGAAACCCCCACCCGTTTCCCCTTCCCGGCCGTGCCCCACCGCACGGCCCTTTTTTTTGAACATCGAACACCGGACGTCCAACATCGAAGTGCCCAGTCTCCCACATTCTGTTGCCGAACACTGAAAACTGAACTCTAGCAAACTTCTTCCTCCCCCCGCTTCGCACTTTCCACTTCGCACTTTCCACTCCTCTTCCTCTTCCTCTTCCTGAAAACTTCAAACTGAACACTAGCAAACTTTAAGAACATGATCCGCCCCGAAGAAACCACCGGCACCGCTGAATCCCACGACGCCTCCCGCACTCCGCTTCCGAAAAGCACCCGCGTCTACCTCGAGGGCCAGATCCACCCCTCCGTTCGCGTGCCGATGCGCGAGATTGAGTTGTCCGACACCAAGTCCTTCAACGGCCGCATCGAGAAGAACGAGCCCGTCCGCGTTTACGACTGCTCCGGCCCCTGGGGCGACCCCGCCTTCACCGGCACCTCCGATCAGGGCCTGCCCGCCCTCCGCCGCGACTGGATTCTCGGCCGCGGCGACGTGGAAGCCTACGACGGCCGCCCGGTCCAACCGCAGGACAACGGCTACCTCACCGAGAAGCACGCCGAGTTCGCCTCCAAGTCGGAGCGCGCCAATAAGTTCATCGAGTTCCCCGGCCTCACCGCCGAGCGCCGCCAGCCACTCCGCGCCATCAAGAGGGGCACAGGCGGCTCGCCTGTGACTCAAAAGCATTACGCCGACCAGGGCATCATCACCCCCGAGATGGAATTCATCGCCATCCGCGAAAACATGCGTCGCGCCAAGATCGCGGACATGACCGACGACATCGTCCGCAACAATCTCGACAAGCAGCACGAGGGCTCCACCCAGAATCCGGACAGCCCCTACACCCCCGGCATCTTCAAGCGCTTCCCACAGCGCATCCCTGCCGAGATCACGCCGGAGTTCGTCCGCAGCGAGGTCGCCGCCGGCCGCGCCATCATCCCGCTCAACGTCAACCATCCGGAGTGCGAACCGATGATCATCGGCCGCAACTTCCTCGTGAAGATCAACGCCAACATTGGCAACTCCGCCGTCGCCTCGTCGATCGAGGAAGAAGTGGAAAAAATGCGCTGGTCCACCAAGTGGGGTGCGGACACCGTGATGGACCTTTCCACCGGCAAGAACATCCACGCCACCCGCGAGTGGATCCTTCGCAATTCCCCCGTCCCCATCGGCACCGTGCCGATCTATCAGGCGCTGGAAAAGGTCAACGGCAAGGCCGAGGACCTCACCTGGGAACTCTATCGCGACACCCTCATCGAGCAGGCCGAGCAGGGCGTCGATTACTTCACCATCCACGCCGGCGTGCTCCTCCGCTTCGTCCCGATGACCGCCAGCCGCATGACCGGCATCGTCTCGCGCGGTGGCTCGATCATGGCGAAGTGGTGCCTCGCCCATCATAAGGAGAACTTCCTCTACACCCACTGGGATGAAATCTGCGACATCTGCGCCGCCTACGATGTCTCCTTCTCCATCGGCGACGGCCTCCGCCCCGGCTCCATCGCCGATGCGAATGACAAAGCCCAGTTCGGCGAACTCGAAGTGCAGGGCGAACTCACCACCCGCGCGTGGGCGAAGGGCTGCCAGGTCATGAACGAAGGCCCCGGCCACGTCCCCATGCACATGATCGAGGAAAACATGGCCAAGCAACTCGAATGGTGCCACGAAGCCCCCTTCTACACCCTCGGGCCATTGACCACCGACATCGCCCCCGGC
>JANOKL010000270.1:0-3017 GCA_031419215.1 Luteolibacter sp.
CCCCTCGAGTATGGCAACCACTTTGTACTTGGTGGCGGGCAGTATCGGGGCGGCGATTGGTACGCCCTTGGTGAGTGGAAATCGAGCTCGCCCGGGCGGACGACCACCTCACCCGCTTGCGCCGGATCCTTCAGGCGCTGAAGCCGAACGATCTCTTTGAATATTGCATTCTCGACACGCCTCCCTCGCTCGGGGTGCTGATGACCTCCGCTCTCGCGGCGGCAGACGAGATCCTGATTCCGCTCCAGTGCGAGTGGTTCGGACTCGAAGGGCTGGCGAAAATCGTCCATGTTATCGACCAGATCAAGGGCTCCGGCGCGAATGAGGACCTGCGACTGGAAGGCATCGTGATGACCATGTTTGACGGCCGGACCCTGCTTTCCCGGCAGGTGGTTGAGGAGGTTCAGGGCTATTTCCCGGAGCAGATCTACAAATCGGTGATCCCCCGGACGATTCGTCTCGGCGAGGCGCCGAGCCACGGTCGGACCATTTTCGAGCACGATCCGCTCGGTCCCGGCTCGACAGCCTACGGAGCGATGGCGGACGAGTTTCTGGCGCGCCGCGCGGCCTTGGCAACTTCCTGAGGCTCTGGGGCCGTGGAACATTGGCTGCAGCGGAGAGGAACACGGATTCCCGCTTGACGTTGTCGGTACGGCTGATGAATCTCGCTCCTCTTTCCCGGCTCATTCCGAACCGTGAATTTTCGTTAGGCTCGCCAGTCGTTTCGGGGTTTCTCCGCAGCGCCGGGCGGCTACTCACCTCTTTGATTTTCAACCTGATCCATGTTTAAAAAGTTTTTTGGCAGTTGGTTCTCCAACGATATCGGCATCGACCTCGGCACCGCGAACACCCTCATCAACGTCAAGGACCACGGAATTGTACTGCGGGAGCCTTCCGTGGTGGCAGTGAAGGCCGGGACCAATGAAGTGCTCGCCGTCGGGGATGACGCGAAACGCATGCTTGGCAGAACCCCGGGCAACATCGTCGCTATCCGCCCGCTCAAGGATGGCGTGATCGCCGATTTCGAAGTCACTGAAGCGATGCTCCGGCATTTCATCCGCAAGGTGAATCCGCGTCGTGGATCAAATCCGCGGGTGCTCGTCGCGATTCCTTCCGGCATCACCGAAGTCGAACGTCGTGCCGTTCGCGAGTCAGCCGAACAGGCGGGTGCGCGTGAAGTTTACCTGATCGAGGAGCCGATGGCCGCCGCGATCGGTGTGGGCCTGCCGGTCCAGGATGCGTCCGGAAACATGATCGTCGACATCGGCGGCGGCACCACCGAGGTGGCACTCATCTCCCTTTCCGGGATCGTCTACGCCCGCAGTGTCCGCACCGCTGGCGACGAACTCGATGAGGCGATCACGCAATACATGAAGCGTGCTTACAATCTCATGATTGGCGAGCGCACGGCGGAAGACATCAAGATCCGCCTCGGCTCGGCTGCTCCCTTGCCGAAGGAAATGACCATGGAGGTCAAGGGCCGTGACCTCGTGGCCGGACTTCCGAAAACCATCACCATCACCTCGCAGGAAATCCGCGAGGCCATGTCCGACCCTCTCAGCACGATCGTCGATGCCGTCCGCACCACGCTCGAGCGTTGCCCTCCTGAACTCGCGGCCGACCTGGTCGATCGCGGTATCGTACTCGCCGGTGGTGGCGCGCTCCTCAAGGGGCTCGATCGCCTGCTTCGCGAGGAAACCGGTCTGCCGGTCCACATCGCCGAAGATCCCCTCAGCGCCGTGGCCGAAGGCACGGGAAAGGCCCTTCAGGAACTCTCGTTCCTGAAGCGGGTGACCAACACCGATCGCTAACATCCGCCCCGGCAGGCTGCCCCAGCCATGAAGCCGCTGAACCTGATCGCCCTGTTGTTGTTTCTTGGTGGTGCCGTCTGGGCGCTCACCAGGCTGGATCCTGCCGTGCGCGACATTCAGGCGGCGTATTACTCCGCGATTTCTCCGTTCCTGAGGTCCGGCTCCGCGCTGGAAATCAAGGCTCGCACCTTTCTTGACGAGACCCATCATTCGAAGGAGCTCGAGGTGAAGCTGCAGGAGATCGAGGGAAAGATCGGGCGACTGGAAATCATCGAGGGACGCTTCCGCGATCTGGAGCGTGAGAACACCCAACTCCGGCACGCGCTGAAGTTTGAGGAAGCCACGAAGTTTGACGTCGTCGCGGCGCGCATCGCCCGTCGCCAACCGACGACGTGGTGGCAGACGGTCGAGATTGATCGTGGCGAACTTTCCAAGATCGGCCCTCAACTGCCCGTGCTTTCTAATGAAGGCCTGGTTGGAAAGACGGACATGGTGCAAGAGGACCGCGCCAGCGTGATCCTGCTGACCGATGAAAAATGCCAGGTTTCCGCCAAGGTCGAGGGCACTCCGGAAGTCGGAATCCTGAGTGGCCAGCGTGGGAAATTCGAAGGCACGCCGATGCTCCGACTTCGTTTTTTATCCAAGGACGCCGCGCTCCGCCCGGGGCAGCGCGTGTTCACCACCGGCCGGGGAGGTTTGTTTCCGGCCAACATCCTTTTGGGTACCATCGAGTCAATTGAGAAAGGCTCCCTGGATTCCGAAGCTTTTGTCCGTCCATCGGTCAACTTCGCGGATTTGGGGACTGTTTTTGTCGTGCTCACAGCAGGCGATTGAACTACCGTGATCCGCTACACCATCATCACCCTGCTGCTCGTTCTCGCTGCGTTCATTGTGCAGCAGTTCATTCCTGCCTTCACCGGGTTTCACAACGCCCGCATCCTGCTGGTGCAGCTCGTCTTCCTCTGTGCCGCCGTGACAGTGGGGACGCCGACGATGCTGCTGCTCGCCTTCGTCTGCGGCTTTCTCTGGGATGCCCAGTGCGGACTCGGTCCAGCCGGTGGTGACCCTGATGTTTATTCGCAGCCGGTGGAGTCTCTTCGTTTCGGATACTCCATCCTTCTCTTCGGTGGCATGGGCTATCTGATGCAGGGCATCCAGCCACTGTTCCGCCAGGGAAAATGGCAGTTCTCGGCACTGCTGACCGGC
>JANOKL010000271.1:0-8201 GCA_031419215.1 Luteolibacter sp.
GGCGAGTGCCTCGTCATACTTGGGCGTGCCGGGATCGGGGATGGCCTTGTAGATCTTCACCTTCATCTGGCGCTGGAAATCGAAGGGGCTGCCGATGGAAAGAGCGCGCGCGGACTCGGCCCCGACGCGCTTGCGGAACCAGCCGAGCTGCGGATCGCCTACGCCGAGGGTGGCGCTTGTGAGAACGATGTTGCGGCCTTTCGCGAAAAGCAGCGGACGCAGGCGCTCGGAGACGTTCACCGGCGCGGCGTGCATGGAATACTGCGTTTCATCGCGACCGCTGCGTTCGACCCAGTAAACACTGTCCTCGTCCTTTTGATCGAGAAAAGAAGCGACCGCACCATGGGCCTCGCGGAGGCGGCGGGAGGCGTCGAGGAGTTCGGAGCGGGTCGTCTCGGACTCGATGTCGGAGGCGAGGTCGTCGATTTCCTGCCAGAGGATGCGGAGGGGCTCGGCGAGGGTGTTCGGGACGAGCTCGGGCTTCCGCACGCGGAATTCCTTTCCGTAGTCGCCGAAACGCGCGTTGTCGCCAAGGTGGTGAAAAAAGCGGTCGACCGCCTGGATGGCCTCATCGACGGCGCTGATTGCGGAGGCTTTCCGGAAGGTTTTCAGCAGGCCCTTCTTCGTGCGCGGATGATGAAGCCGTTGGAGGTCGAAGCGCAGGCCAGACTGGGAAAGCCGGAGGCCGAGCTGGATGGCGGCGACCTGTTCGATGGTGTGGGCCTCATCGAGGATGGCGAAGTCGTTCGGAAAGAGGAAGCCGGCGGGTTTCCCCTCGACGTCCTCGGTGCTCCCGAGGAGGGCGAAGAAGAGGGTGTGGTTGACCACGATCAGCTTGGCATCGGCGGCGGCTTTTCGGGCTTCCTGGAAAAAGCAGTCGCCGCGAGGGCCGCAGTGGCGGGCGGTGCAGATGTGGGCCTCGCTGCAGACCTGGAGCCAGACCTTCATCGAGGGCTGGATGTCGAGGTCGCTGAGGGTGCCATCGCGTGTGCCCTCCGCCCAGCGTCGGATGGCTTCGAGTTCCTCGCTTTCGCTGGTGGTGAAGAGGTCGGCCGCCTGTTCACGGGCGCGGCGGAGCCGTTGCGGGCAGAGGTAGTTCTGGCGGCCCTTCAGCAGGACAGCGGGGAGGTCGTCGTCGAGGAGCTTGCGGACGATCGGGATGTCCTTTCGGACGAGCTGCTCCTGGAGGTTGATCGTGTGGGTGGAGATGACCGCTTTCCGGCCGGTTTCGAGAGCAAAGCGGGCTGCGGGGACGAGGTAGGCGAGGGATTTCCCGACTCCGGTGCCAGCCTCGGCGACGAGCGGCTCGGCCTTGACCAGGGCCTCGGCCACGGCGACTGCCAGCTCCTGCTGCTGCGGGCGGAACTCGAAGTCGCGCGACTTCGCGAGCACGCCTTTCGTCGAAAAGTCACCGCGCACCAGTTCGGCGAATCCGGGCATCGGCTGGCCTTCGGTGATGGCGATCATTTGCAAGCGCATGGCACCCCGCCAGCGCCCGCCTGCCAAGCCGCAAGTTCGCCAACCTCCGACAACACGCTCGACACCCGGGGAGGACGGGCGACATGCTCCCGCCACCCAAAAGGACGATGCCAGTTTCCAAAGAGATCCTCAAACGCGGCCTGCTGCCCCTGCTCCTGGCCGTGCTGGGAGTGGCGCTGTTCGCGTGGCTGGTCCCGGCGGAAACGAGGGCCGTGGAGAGCCAGTTGCTCGGTTTCCCGGACTCCGACGCGGCCGCCCACCTGATGCGGCCGAAGATCCTCGGCGTGATCTGTTTCCTCCCGGCGCTGGCCGGGATCGCCTACGCTTGTGGAGGCACCCTCGCCCGCTACATGGCCCGGCAATTCCTCGGGATTTTCGGGATCTGCTTCAGCTCGTTGCTGGTCGTCTGGGTGCTGATGGACCTGAACAACAACCTCAGTGATCTGAGACAGGGCCAGGATCTCGGGAAAAACCTGCTGCTCTTCTACGGCATGCGGCTGCCCTCGATCCTGATGCAGCTTCTCCCCTACTCGCTGCTGCTTTCCCTTTTATACTGCCTGGGAAAACTTTCGAAGAGCCGGGAAATTGTCGCGATGATCCAGACCGGCCGGAGCCTTCCGAGGATCACCCTGCCGCTGATCGTGGCCGGCCTGATTTCGACCCTGCTCTGCGCGGCGCTGAACTACCACTGGGCGCCGGTATCGGATGGCAGCTCGGATGAATTCCTCCAGAAGGTCAAAGGAGCCACCGTCTCCCAAGCCAGCAACGTGCTTTATCGCAACGCTCCGCAGCACCGGCTGTGGATGGTCGGGACTTTCCCGAAGGACTATGAAAAAGGCAATCCGCTGCTCAAGGTCGAAGTCACCACCACCCGCAGCGATGGCAGCCTGCTGAGCCGGCTTTCAGCGGAAAACGCGAGCTGGAACCCCTCGGACCGGACGTGGAAATTCGATCATGCAACGATCGGCTCCTTCGCTCCCGACACCGCGCCCGACTTTGAGGAATTGAGCGAGCCCCTGATCCTTCAGGGTTGGGCGGAGACGCCTTGGCTGCTCATCAAACCTGGCCTGTCCGCCCCGTTTCTCGGCATTCCTGATCTCAATGGCTGGCTCCAGGCAAACGCTGGCAACGAACTCACGGTCAGTCCGGCTCCCTACCTGACCCAGTGGCACTATCGCTGGGCCCAGCCTTTCGTCTGTCTGGTCACCGTCCTGCTGGCGGCCCCACTCGGCATCCACTTCTCACGCCGCGGCTCCACCGGCGGCGTGGCAATGGCGGTCGTCCTTTCGGTTTCCCTCTTGTTCTTCACCACCGTCGCCTTGAGCCTGGGGGAGGCTTCCTTCCTCACGCCTCTGATGGCGGCTTGGCTGCCCAATGGTTTCTTCGCCTTTCTGGGACTCTATCTTTTCCAGCGCCGCATGGCTGGCCGACCGATCTACCAATCGCTGCTGCGCCTTTTCTCCGGCAACTGAAGGTCTTCCGTTTCGAATTTAGAATCTAGTGCTTAGAATTTTCTCCCCCTATGGCCCTCGCTGAATCCTGGCATATCCGTTCCCGCTCCCGCGACTGTGCCGCCACCGGTGTGGCCTTCGTCGACGGGCAACCGATCGTGACCGCGCTTTTCCCGGATCCGGAATCGAGCGGCTATCTGCGGAAGGATTTCACCGTCGAAGCCTGGGCCGCGCGGACGCCGGAGGATGAGGCACCGTTCTCGTTCTGGAAGGCGACCTTCCACGCCACCGTGACCGAGGAAAAGCCCGGCATGATCGAGAAGGAAAGCGTCGAGGGCCTGCTCAAGCGCCTCGTTGAGGAAGACGAGGACCACACGGAAAACGTCCGCTACATCCTCGCCGTCATGCTCGAACGCCAGCGCCTGCTGCGTGAGACCGACACGCAGCGGATGCCGAATGGAATCCTGCGAGTTTACGAACATCGCAAGAACGGCGACGTCTACATCATCCGCGATCCGGACATCCCGCTTTCGGAAGTGGACCAGGTGCAGGCCAACATCATCCTCATGCTCGAGAACGGTGGCCGTCTGCCGGAGCCGGTGATCGAGGAGCCCGTCGTCATCGAGCCCGAGGCGCTGATCGTGGAGAAGGAAGAACCTGTTAGAGAGGATCTGGTGCTTTCGGACGACTCGGAGGAAGAAATGGCTTCAGACGAAGAAGAGTGACTTTCGGACTTCATTCCCCGGGTTTTCACTTTCCACTTTTCACTACTCACTTTCCACTCTCTCCCCGCCCTACTTCAACTTCGCGTTGAGGCCGTCATTCCAGACCTCGGCGACGATGGCCTCCTGTGCGGTTTCCATGCGATCCCGCTCTTCCGGAAGTGTGTCCTCGTGACCGGCCAAATGCAGCATGCCGTGGACAAGGTAGCGGAAGATTTCCCGGCCAAGCGGTTCGCCATATTCCGCCGCCTGACGCAGGGCGACTTCCGCGCCGATGACGATTTCTCCATGATGGAACGTGATGACATCCGTGGGTCCCTCGATGTCCATGAAATCCTTGTGCACGCGGTCGCTGGTCTCATCGTCAACCAGCGCGACCTCGATCGTGGCGAGCAGTGCCAGCGGTGAGTCGTCATGCGCGGCGCGGGCCAGCGCGAGCTTTGCCACCTCGCCAGCCGCCTCTTCCATGGCGGTGAGCCAGCCTTCTGGAATCTGAACCGCTTCCTGGTGGTTTCCGACGATGACTTCGAGGCTCATTGGAATTGAATGGTGAAAATTTCAGGCGGCGGCATCCGTGCTCAACGAACGTCCACCACGGGTCGCGTCGCGGTCCAACGGGGATGGCACCACCAGCTTCTGCGTGTCCGAGCGGCGGCTGGCCTGACCGGACTTGCTGTCATCGTCCTTAGGATAGTCGATCCGGCTGTGGAGCATGGAGCGCAGGGTGTTGGCGAAGCTTTCCTTCACCTTCGACAGCTCGCGAATGGTCAAGGCGCAGTCGTCGAGCTGGCCGTCGTCGATGCGGGCTTTCACGATGTCGTCGATCATTCCGCGGATCTTCGCAGGAGTCGGTTTGCGCAGCGAGCGCGAGGCGCTTTCGATGGAGTCGGCGAGGGCAATGATGCCGCTTTCAACCGAGCGGGGTTTCGGGCCGGGGTAGCGGAAATTCTTCTCCTCGACGTGCGGCAGGTCCTCAGGATTTCCGAGTCCCTTCTCGACCTTTTCCAGCTCCGCCTTCTTCTGCTCCTGAGCCTTGCGGTAAAAGAAGAAGACGAGCGAGTCGCCGTGGTGCTCCTGGATCACATCGATGATCCGAGGGTTGAGCTTGTGCTTCACCGCCAGATCGACGCCATCCTTGACGTGGGCGATGATGACCAGCGCGCTCATGGTCGGCGTGAGCGAGTCATGCGGGTTCTCCGCGCCGTCGTGCTGGTTTTCGATGAAATACTCCGGCTTCTTGAGCTTGCCGACGTCGTGGAAGTAGGCGCAGACACGGCAAAGCTGGGCATTCGCGCCGATGCTTTCCGCCGCCGCCTCGGCGAGGGCCGCCACGATCAGGCTGTGGTGGAAAGTGCCGGGAGCTTCGAGCTGCATCCGGCGGAGAAGCTTGTGGTTGAGATCGCTCAGCTCCAGCCAACTGATGCCGGTGGTGAGCTGGAACATGCCCTCGAAGACCGGCAGCAGCCCACCGACCACCAGGGCCGTCGCAATGCTGGCCCCGAACGCGGCGGAGGCTTCGAGTCCGATTGCCTGGAGGTGGTCCATGGTGCTGGGGCCGAAGACCGAGGCGAGATCCAGTCGTCCGAGGATCAGGCCGAGAAGCAGAGTCACTCCGCCAACAAACAGGCCCGCCTTGAGAAGCTGGACGCGTTTCGAAACCTGCGTCGTCACCAGCACGCCGGTCATGCCGCTGATCAGGCTCAGGATCAAGTAGCTCAGCACGTCGCCTTCAGGAACCAACAGCGCCCCGATCAAGCTGACATAGACGGCGGAAAAGCCACCGATCGAGCGACCGAGCAACACGCTGTGGAGCATCGGAGCCAGCGCGAAGGGCAGCAGCAGGAAACGGAAAATATCCTCTCCGGGAGCCGTGACCGTGAAGCCCATGACCAGACGGATCACCCCGAGATGGCCGAGCATTCCGCCGAGCACCAGCACCACCCGGCTGTTCCGTCGACAGGAGGCCTCGCGGCCGAAATGGAAGGTCGCCAGGGCAGTCAGGGCCAGGATCAGCCCGCAGAGCGTGCCTTTCAGGGGGTCTGCGGAAAAGACCGACTGCGCGGAGGACTTCAGGACCAGGACCGAGCTACCCACCGCGAAGGTCGCGTAGAGGGCAAAACGCACCCAGACGCTGAATTCCAGCGACTGCATGGCCGCACTTTCGCAGTGAACGCGGCGTTTCTTCCCGGACGAAAGACCCTGACGGGCCAGTCTCCAGCGTTTGAGCTCATCCAGAAATCCCACAGGCGTGATCGGTTCAGGGACGGCAAAGGGCGCATGTCCTGCGCCCTCTACGGGAGGGAGGTCTACCCCAGCCGAACCCCCTTGGCAACCCGCAAATCCCCGAGCTAACGGGGCCAGTTCGCCGCCGTGAAGGCGATCCCCGCCACCACGATCGTCCCCAGAATAAACAGCGCGGGCACCAGCAGGTTCACCGCCACCAGTCCGAGGCAGACGATCACCAGCAGCACGCTGACCATGCTGAAAAGGCGAGATGGATTCATGGGGCGTTGGAGATCAGCATTTTCTAGAAATCCCGATTGATCCAGGAGGTAGCAATCCGCATGGCAATAGCCGCCAAGATCGGGATTACGGGCCAAAACTGCCCCGCCAGCATGAACCCCAGCGCCACGAACACGAGCAGGACGTTGATGGCCTTGAAATAGCGGGTCCGGCTCATGAAATCAGCCCTCTCCGGTCCCCCGGTGCGCCTCATACGCCTGCACGATCCGCGCGACCACCGGGTGGCGGACGATGTCGGCCTTGTTGAAACGGATGAATTCCACGCTCTCGATCCCCTGCAAGGCCCGCTCGGCCTCGGCCAATCCGGAGGCCTGGCCCGGTTTCAGGTCGATCTGCGAGCCGTCGCCGGTCACCACCATCCGCGAGCCCTCGCCGAGCCGGGTCAGGGTCATGAACATCTGCTCGCGGGTGGTGTTCTGGGCCTCGTCGAGGATCACGAACGAGCGCGCCAGGGTCCGGCCGCGCATGAAGGCCAGCGGCGCGATTTCAATCGTCCCGTCGTCGAGGTAGCGCTGGCCCTCCTCGGGATCGAGCATGTCGTGCAGCGCGTCGTAAAGCGGCCTCAGGTAAGGCGCGACCTTCTCCTTCAAATCCCCGGGCAGGAAACCGAGCGCCTCCCCAGCCTCCACCGCCGGTCGGGTGAGGACAACGCGCCCGATCAGCCGCTTTTTCAGCATCGTCAGCGCCATCGCCATCGCGAGGTAGGTCTTTCCCGTCCCCGCCGGTCCGAGACCGAAGACGATGTCGTTTTTCTCAATCGCCCGCAGGTATTCGAGCTGGTGCGGCGTTCTCGGGACCACCGGCTTGCGCCCGCGCAGGCCCAGCAGGCGGACCTCGGCCAGCTTCGCCACCTTCACGTCGCCGCCATCCGCCGCCACGTCGACCGAGAGGTGGAAGTCCCGCGTGGAAATGTCCGCCCCGTTACGCCGGGCCTGTTCCAGGTCGTGAAATACCGACTTGGCGCGCTCCACGGAGTCCTCAGCTCCGGAGATCAGCACCCAGCCGTCCCGCGTCACCGCACGGACCCCGAGCTTGGTTTCAAGGTAGGCCAGATTTCGAGGCTCATTGGCGAAGAGCGACTGCAGGAACTGCGGGGTGTCGAACTCCAGTTTGATTTCCGCAAGATTATCGTCGCTCATCCGACTTTCTCTAACCACATTCCCGGCCCCGGGTCATCGGAAAAAATTCGTCGCAATTTTTCGATTGAAAATGACCCGCCTTTGAAAAATTCAAGACGTGTGCGCCATCGGGCGTCGCTGACCCGCACGCCGATCCGTAACCCATTTTCCCAACTCCCCATGATCGAAGTCGAGAACCTCACCAAGCAGTTCGGAACCAAAACCGCCGTCGACAACCTGTCGTTCAAAGTCAGCCCGGGCGAAGTCCTCGGCTTCCTCGGACCGAACGGCGCCGGGAAGTCGACCACCATGCGCATGGTCACCGGTTTCATCCCTCCCACCTCCGGCGATGCCAGGCTTTGCGGCATCTCCATTGTGGACAATCCCACCGAGGCGAAGAAGAAGGTCGGCTACCTGCCTGAGTCGGCACCACTTTACAACGACATGACGGTGGTCGGGTTCCTCCGCTTCTGCGCCGACATCCGTGGCCTTTCCGGCACCTCGAAAAAGGACGCCGTCGACCGCGCGATCGAGACCTGCTTCCTCGGCTCCGTCGCCACCCAGGCGATCGACACCCTTTCGAAAGGCTACCGCCACCGCACCTGTCTCGCCCAGTCGCTGCTCCACGATCCGGAAATCCTGATCCTCGACGAGCCGACCGACGGCCTCGACCCGAACCAGAAATACGAGATCCGCCAGCTCATCAAGCGACTCGGGAAAACCAAGACCGTGCTGTTCTCCACGCACATCCTTGAGGAAGTCGAAGCCGCCTGCACCCGCGCCGTCATCGTGGATCGCGGCGTGATCGTCGCCGACGGCACCCCCGGCGAGCTCCTCACCCAGTCCGGCACCGGCTCGCTCTACGACCTGTTCCGGAACCTCACCACCCGCGATACGGCGGCGTGATT
>JANOKL010000272.1:0-10984 GCA_031419215.1 Luteolibacter sp.
CGGATCACTTCGATGTGTTCCTCGGTGTCGAGGGTGGGGGATTCCCCGGTGGTGCCGACTGGAACGATGCCGGTGATGTTTCCGGCGATCTGCCGTTCGATGAGAGACTTGAAAGCGGGAGCGTCAATCTTGCCGTCACGAAAGGGAGTGATCAAAGCCGTATAAGTACCGGAAAAATGCATGGCGGGGCAGAGCTTGGACAACAAAAGGCCGACGTCCAACCTTGAACGTCGGGAGAGGAGAAAAAGGCGGGGAGGACTGGTCAGGCCGGCTCTTCGACCACGCGCCCGTTTTTCCAGACGATGATCGGTAGCCCGAGCTTGCGGTGCTCCGCGCGGAGTTTTCGGGCCGCGCGTTTGTGGGCACGAAGCGCCAATCGGGCAAACTCTGGAAGTTCGCTTTCCTTTTGGTGCTTCAATGGTTCGTTGCGTGGGGCGATCATTTCAGCACTTGAGCTACTTGAAGAATAGTGTGGCTCTGATGGTTTGCCAAGGGCTTAGGCGGCGAAATTTGGTTGTCCCAAATGACCCATCGATCCGCGAGCGGCAGGTAGTGATCGACGAGATTGTTGAGGCTGCGACCAAACCGTCGGCGGATGTCGACTGTCGGCACATGATGCCCACCCTTGCTGACCCGTTGCTTGACGCGGGCAATGGATTCCAGAGGGCTGGAGATCCAAAGGTAGTGAAGCTCGATCTGATAACCCTGTTCTTTCGCTTCGCGAATCAAGCGGATGTAAGTGTGGCCGCTGATGGTCGATTCCAACGCGAAACTCTGGCCTCGGGTGACCAGTTTTTTGAACTCAGCCAGAAGCAAACGCCCGGCCTGCACGGCCGAGGCTGTTGGATCGAGCGGGGAAAGACCGCGCGCGATTTCGTCGGCGTTGAGGAACCTCATGCAGGCAGCTTCGTGGGGGAGAAACTCCTTCGCAAAGGTGGTCTTCCCCGCGCCGTTCGGGCCTGCGATGAGGATTAAGGTAGGCATGTCAGGACTTCAGATCTCGATTTCGCCTTCGAAGACGAAATCAGCCGGACCGGAGAGCGTGACGTTGGTGAAGCTCTGATCGCCGGACTTTTCGAAACCGATTTCCAGGGTGTCGCCGCCTTCCACATCCACCTGGATCGGTGACGGGGCTCCGGTGAGGAGGTGGTGAACCAGGGCGCTCGCGACCATGCCTGTTCCGCAGGCGAGGGTTTCGTCTTCCACGCCACGTTCATACGTGCGGATGGCGATGTGGCCGGGCTCCAGGACCTTGGCGAAGTTGGCGTTGGTGCCGGCGGGGGCGAAGGCTTCGTGGAAGCGGATGGTCGCGCCGTGTTCAACGACGTCGGTGTCATCAAGGTCCTCGACGAAGGCTACCACGTGAGGCACGCCGGTATTCAGGAAGGAAAGCGTGGCCTCGAGGCCCTCGATCTTCACACCAGTGTCGAGCTTGAGATCTTTCGGCTCCGACATCGCGATGCGGACATTTTCCCCAATCATGTCGGCCGCGAGAGTGCCAGCGATCGTTTCAAACGTCACTCGCTCAAGGACTTCGTCGCCGAGATGGGCGGTGAAGCGGCCGAAGCAGCGGGCACCATTGCCGCACATTTCGGCCTCGCCGCCGTCGGCATTGTAATAGCGGAACTTGTAATCTGCACCGTTCTCGGCGGGTTCGACCGCGAGGAGACCGTCCGCGCCGATGCCGCGATGGCGGTCACACAGCGCGGCGATCGTGTCACCGTCGAGTTCCTTGGAAAGCGAGAGATCACGGTTGTCGACAACGATGAAGTCGTTGCCCGCGCCGTTCATTTTGTAGAATTGGAGGATCATGCGGAGAGGTGAATGGTAAGTGGTGAATCGTGATTGGTGGAAGATTCAGACTGACTTGGTGGCGGCGATGAGTGGGGCGGTGAAATCGCGGACGGCTTTCGTGGCGTTTTCGGGATTCAGTTCGACCTGTTTCACGATGGCGGAGCCGACGATCACCCCGTCCGCCGATTCTGCAACCATGCGGGCCTGGTCGGGGGTGGTGATGCCGAAGCCGACGCAGACCGGGGTGTCGGTGTGGGCCTTGATGGTGGCGACCAGGGCGGCGATGTTGGCGGAGGGCGCGACGTGACCGCCGGTGACCCCAGTGCGGGAAAGGGCGTAGATGAAGCCTTCAGAGCTTTTCGCCAGCTTGATTACGCGCTCGGCCGGGGTAGTGGGGGCGATGAGGCGGATGTGCTTCAATCCGGCCCCGATGGCTAGATCGGGGTTCTGTTCGGCCTCATCGGGCGGCAGATCGAGCAGGAGAATCCCGTCCGCGCCCGCAGCGGCGGCGTCGTGGTGGAACTTTTCGTAGCCGTAGGTGAAGACCGGATTCAGGTAGGTGAAGAGAACGATCGGGGTCTGATGCGTTTCGCGGAAGCGGGCGATGAGTTCCAGCGAACGTGGAGTGGACATGCCGGACTTCAGCGCGCGGTCGGCTGCCATCTGGTTCACGATGCCATCGGCGAGAGGATCGGAAAAGGGGAGGCCGAGTTCGATGATGTCGGCACCCTCGTCGGCGAGGGCCTTGATGACCCCCAGCGAGCGGTCAAAATCCGGGTCACCGGCGGCGACATAGGCGACAAAGGCCTTTTTCCCTTCGGAACGGAGGCGGGCGAACGTGGAGTCGATGCGATTCATGAGGCGGGCGGAGCATTCTCGCTTTCCCGCCGCGTGGCAAGGCCGGGTGTGGGGCGGCCCTAGGGTGGATTGATCGGCTTTCCGCTGCTGTCGAGCGGCCTGCCGGTGGCATCGATTCGCTGGCTGCGGTGGACGTAGACGACCCTCGCGCCAGCGGGATCGTTGGCAACGGTCACTTGGACGGAATCCTGATTGCTGGTCCCGCTTCCGGAAACGGTCACCCTGGATAGCGGTGTGGCGTCGGAGACGCGTTCGGCATTGGGGGTCGACTGGATCAATTGAAAGAAATCCTCCGTGCCGGTTCCCAGAGGTTGAGCGGCGTATCGGATCCGGGTCCCGGACCAAAGCGGTGAAGAGGGATCGTCCGCTCCCTTAAAGATCTCGATGCTGCTGAGCTGCCCGTAGCGGGCGGCGACCGAGGGTGCGGTGATCAGATCAGCTCCCTCTGTTTGGGCAAGTTGGCGCATGAGAGTCTGGAATCTTCCCTCGTTGATCGTTCCCTGCGCGTCCTCCGGCCATTCGAAATCCGCAGGCATCTGGATGATCTTCGAGGACATTTTCACCTGCTGGTGCATGGCATCTGAATGAGCCATCTCATTCGCGGCGTCCAGAAGCTCAAGTTCGCTCGCTGTGGCGTTGGAGATGTTGGTCACCACACCGTAGTCCGTGTTTTCGCTCAGGACACAGGTATTCCGGCTGATTTCAAACCCAAGCTTCAGCAACGCTCCACGAATGTCCGGAGCAGACTCAAACGGAGTAAAAGGATCATGGGGCGGGGCATTGAGATCCGGTTCCTCATCGACTTTGAAAATCGAATCGGAAAACGCTCGGGACACCAGAGTCCGTGTCCCCTTGCTGCCATCGTCCTGCAGTAATTCCATCCGGAAACTCGGCCCGCTGCCGACCAGGCGATTTCCAGAGGCTGCGGCGAGGAGCCGTAAGACCGAGGTCACCGGCCCGCGAGGAAGTTTCAGAGCGAGTGTTTTCGAGATATTCGCCTGCGAAAGATCCACGGTCAGGGAAAGGCTGTCCTCTTGAGTCTCCTTGGCGGTCTTGAAATACTCCGCTTTCACGCGTGCGACGGCTTCGGCGAGAGGAAGGCCTTGCTCGCCATCCAGATGAACCGACCTGATGACAAAATTCCGGAAATGAAGTGCCGCAGGGGTCTCCGAGTCGGTCTCGATGGTCTTCGTCAGTTTCGGGCGAGGGGAGGCGCGCCGACGGGTTTCCTGAAATGAGTCGCTGCTAAAACTTCGGGAATCCCGATCCGCTTTTGCAGCAGCGCTTTTGCCAGGAAAGAGGGCCTCACGATTCCAAAGCAGCAAGGCGATCATGACGGCCAGTGCGAGGGCCAGACCACGACGCTTTTTCAAGAGGTGCATCGCGCCATTCGATAGCAGGAGGATGCTCGACTCCACAAGGAGTCATTCCGGACCCTACCAGTTCGAAAGACGACTTTGTGAAAACTTTCACAAACGGCTTGAGGCATCGGTTCTCCGGGACCAAACTCCTACCAACAGCCATGGTAAGCGATTCTTCCCAACCCCTGCACACTGCCTACGATTCAAAAATCGAGGGCAACGTGATCATTACGAAAGTCGATGCCGCCATCAACTGGATGCGCAAAAACTCGATGTGGCCGATGCCGATGGGCCTTGCCTGTTGTGCGATCGAGATGATGGCTGCTGCGTGCAGTCGCTTTGACCTGAGCCGCTTCGGCATGGAGGTGATGCGCTTTTCGCCGCGTCAGGCGGACGTGATGATCGTTTCCGGAACGGTGACCTACAAGATGGCCCTGGCCGTGAAGCGCGTCTGGGACCAGATGCCGGAGCCCAAGTGGTGCATCGCCATGGGGGCCTGCGCCTCCAGCGGCGGGATGTATCGCAGCTACGCGGTGCTTCAGGGGATCGACAAGCTCATCCCCGTGGATGTTTACATTTCCGGCTGTCCGCCGCGGCCCGAGGCACTGATCGAGGGCCTGATGAAGGTTCAGCGGAAGATCGAGGCGGAGTCGTCCACGCAGGAGCAGAAGGCCTCGTTCTTTGAGGAAATGGCCTGAATTTTACTTTTACGAACATGTCAGCGGAAGACGTCAGCAAGGTGCGCGAGAAGTTTGGCGCAAAGGTGAAATCGAGCGGCGAGTTTCGCGGCGAGCACACGGTCACGGTCGAGCTCGACTCGCTGCATGACGTGCTGGCATTCGCGAAAAAGGAGCTCGGCTTCGACATGGTGATCGACATTTGCAGCCTCGATCACTTCGGCGAGGACCCGCGTTTCGAAATGGTCTACGAACTCGTCACGGTCAACGACTCGAAGCACCTGCGGGTGAAGTCGCCCGTCAGTGAAGACGAGAAAGTGCCGACTGTCACAGACGTTTGGGCGGGTGCCGATTGGCATGAGCGCGAAGTTTACGACATGATGGGCATCCCGTTCTCGGGCCACCCCGACCTGCGTCGCATCCTGATGTGGGAGGGCTATCCCTTCCACCCTTTGAGAAAAGATTTCCCGCTGGCGGGCCGTCCCTCGGACATGCCGGACGTGGCATTCACGGGCGTGGCTCCGCTGGAAGGCGGGCCGTTCGTGACCTGTGCCGGTGGTGATGACACGGTCGATCGCGAGCCGAGAGCTCGTGTCTTGAGTTGATCCCTGAGGATGGTTTTTGAAGTTGCCTGACCTCTTCCTTCTCTCATTGTGCCATGAAACCTCTCGTGGCTCGGATGAATGGAGTTGGAAGAAATTTCGCCCAGTTGGGGCAGGCGAGGGTGCCTTGGTTGGCGCTGCTGGTGCTGCTTTCAATCCAGACTTGGGTGGAATTTCGCGGCGGTTACCTCTCCGTGCCGTGGTGGTATGAGACCTTCGGGCTGACGCGGCAGGACATTTTTCATGGGAAGCTGTGGCAAGTGGTGAGCTACGCCTTCCTACACGGGAACTGGCTCCATGCGGTTGCGAACGCTTGTTGTCTGCTGATGCTGGGCACGCGGATTGAGCACTATTTGGGAAGCAGGACGCTTTTGGAAATACTCGGGATCGGCGTGTTCGGTGGTGCCGTAGGACACCTCATGCTTGCGGCGGGAGGGGGAAAAGTGGGGCCACTTGTTGGGAGTTCTGCGGCGTGCTTTGGACTACTGATCCTGATCACCACCTTGTCCCCGGAGTCGCGCATGTGGCCCTTGCCGGTCTCAGGTCGGAACCTTGGGCTTGGGCTGTTACTGTCATCAGCACTCCTTGCGCTGATGGATCCCGTCTTAAGCATTCCGGGTTTTTCCCTGGTAGGTGAATGGATCAGCCGAAATGGGCTCTCATCCTGGTGGTCCATCGGCCATGCCTGCCACTTTGGCGGAGGCCTCGCCGGGTGGCTTTATGGCCGATGGTTGCTTCGCCCCCGGGTGACGCTTGACCGCCTGCGCCGGGAGCGGGCCCGGCGCGAGGCGGATGGCAAGGTCGGATAAGCTCAGCGGTTGCCGCGCTTGTCCTTCACGTCCTGGACTTTCTGCTGCCAGGCGGCCTGGCGTTGCGAGCTGGCCTCAGTCGCACGAGCACGATTTTCCTGCTGTTTTGCAGCAAATTCCTGTTGGCGCGCGGCTGCGGCTTCACGCTGGGCTTGGTAGGCGTTGCCTTGGTTGGGAATTGGGGCGCTGACCCTCGTGTAGGGATTCGGCCGGGCCTGTTGCTGTGGCTGCTGGCGGGCACGGTTTTCCTCCAGCTTGTCCTTGTAGTTCTGCTGATTTTGCTGGAGACGCTGGCGGTATTCTTCCTGGTTCTGGCGGATGCGATCAACGTTCGACTCTTGGTTTGCCCGATAGTTGGCTTGGTTCTGGGCCAGGTTGTCGCGGTAGGCATTCTGATTGGAGGCCAGATTGCCGCGGAATGCCTCCTGATTCACCTCACGGCGTTCGCGGGCTTCTGCAGCCCACGCGTAATTGCGCTCGCGAAGCTGCTCGAGCCGGTTTTGATAATTCGAGATGTATCCCGAATTGACGTTTCTCGGCGGCGGGCAATAGCCGGACCCGTTCCAACCGTATGGGCGTGGGCTTCCCGAAATGCGGGGTGGGCAGTAATTCGCCGGGTAGTAGCCGTAAAGGTACGGATCGTAGTAGCAGCGGCGCTGGTAGTCGAAGTAGCAGGAGCGATAAGGATCGTAGCCCCAACGGCTGTTGCCGGTGCTGACGAAAACGGTGGTGTCGATTCCGCCGTAACCACCGCCACTGTAACCACCGCCGTAGCCGGAGGATGCGTAGTAGGGATCATATGCGCACGACGCCAAGGTGAGGGCGGCCACCGTGCTGGCGGTGGCGGCTGTCCAACGGAAGAAGGTTTTCTTCATGACGCATGAGACTCGAATGGCGGGTGATTTATTCAAGGAACATTCTTCACCGGGGAGGAGGCGTGGATTGACAGCTGCCCCAAGGCTCTTGTTTTCTAAAGGCAGTCAGGTTCAGCATCCACATGTCATCACCCATTCTCGTCACCGGCGGCGCCGGCTACATCGGCTCCCACACGGTACGCCTGCTGGCGTCCCAAGGACGGAAAATCGTGGTGTTGGACAACATGGTATTCGGTCACCGTGAAGCAATCGTTGACGAGTCCGTGGAATTGGTGGTGGGGGACATCGGCGACAAGGAGCTGGTCGACAGTCTTTTCGAAAAGCACCGCTTCGGCGCAGTCGTCCACTTTGCGGCTTACGCCTACGTGGGGGAGTCCGTCACCAATCCCCTAAAATACTACCGGAACAACACGGCCGAACCGCTTGTTCTGCTGCAGGCCATGCAGGACTTCGGCTGCAAGGTCTTTGTGTTTTCGTCCACCTGTGCCACGTACGGCGTCCCGGATGTGGTGCCCATCACCGAGTCGAATTCCCAGCGCCCAATCAATCCCTATGGACGGAGCAAGCTCATGCTTGAATGGGTGCTCGCCGATTGCTCCCACGCCTGGGGGCTTCGCAGCGCTTGTTTGCGCTACTTCAATGCCAGTGGAAGCTCCGAGGACGGGCTGATCGGGGAGGATCACGATCCAGAAACGCACCTCATTCCACGCGTCTTGATGGCGCTCACTGGCGAGATCGAGTATGTGGAAGTCTTTGGCACCGATTACGAGACTCCGGATGGCACCTGCATCCGCGATTACATTCACGTGGAGGACCTGGCCGATGCCCATGCGCTCGCGCTCGACCACCTCGCATCAGGCGGGGAATCTTTTCAGTGCAACCTCGGCACCGGGGTCGGAGTTTCCGTCAGGCAGATCATCGATGCGGCTGAAGAGATCACTGGACGGAAAGTTCCTGTGCGCTATGGTCCTCGACGCGAAGGGGATCCCGGAATGCTTGTGGCAGACCCGTCATTCGCGAAAACCAAGCTCGGTTGGGAGGCCTGCCGCAAGGATGTTCGCGAAATGGTCAGGCCTGCTTGGAAGTGGATCAGTGGTCCCAGAAGCGGTCGCTATACCTCCTGAATTTCGTTCTCGCGTAAATGCGATGTATTGACATTGATGCTTGCAAGTCGATCAGTCTCCTGCACCTTCCCACGAAACCCAATCATCTCATGAACACCCCTGAATCATTCAGCCGAGGTAGGCTCCACCGGCAACGTTCCTCTGGATTCTCGCTTATCGAAATGTTGATCGTCATTGCAATCATGTCGATCCTCCTGACGGTTGGCGCAGTCGGCATTGGCGGAATCACCAGCGGCAAGAGCGTCGCCAGTGCCGTCGCCACAACGGAGGCTCTCTTTGAGGAAGCACGATCGATCGCCGTCAGCAAAGGGACCGACGCCTATGTGATGGTCTGTGTTGATGATCCTTCCAATGCCAGCACCTACCTGCGGCGGATCGTGGTTGCCTACAAGGAGCTCAATCCCGATGGCACGAAATCTGAAAACTTCGCCCTCTCCAGCAAGGGTCTCACGCTTCCTGATCAGACCTATTTCAGTCAGTCCTTCAGCTTCAGCGATCAAAAAGCGGGTTCCGGGATCCTTCCTGAAATCATCCTCCAGGCGGGTGACACCGTGAAGCCGGCCTATGCCGGCAGGTATCTGGTCTATCAGTTCAACTCCGAAGGCATCTGCACGACTCCCGGAGCCAGCTTCGTCATCGGAACCGGTGCCCGTGGCCTCACGGACAAGAATCCCCGGGTGACCGGTGGAGGCAAGCGCGACTTCGGTGGCTTCGTCATCTGGCGCAACGGCCGGTCCTCGCTTTTCCGCTCGCCGGACCAAATGAACATTCCGTCTTCCGTCACCACTTTCTGAGCCATGATCTCTCCTTCCTTCAAACGCCGAGGCTTTACCCTGCTCGAGACTGTCATCGCCATCGGCGTGCTTGCCGTTCTCCTGACTGCGTTCCTCGGGGTCTTCGGCCCTGCGACCGCAGGCATCCGCCGCGCCATCAATGTTCAAGAAGCCGATCGCCTCGCATCGACTCTCGAGCAGGAACTGGTCAACCTGCGTGGCACAACCGAAGCCACCACCTACCCGACCGGTTTTGACAAGGCCTACCAGTGGATTGAGGACTCAATGAAAAAGAGCTCACCCAATCTGCTCTTCATCTACCAATATCGTGGTGACCCGAGCAATCTCCGTCCGGATGGAACACTTGAGGCCTATCTGAAGCCAACTGGAGTCGCTGGAAAGGAATTCACCGTGATTCCGATGGTGCGCCGCCGCAATGATCCCCTTTTCGAGAAAGACCTGGCAGCCTTGGAAGGTCGTGTGTTCGCGGTGAGAATGACCCAGCTGGTCTTCAACAACGGCCAGCTCACGCTCACCACGGATGAGATCATCAAGGATCCATCCCCTGGCAATGATCCTCCCGGAACTGTTCCACCTGCCGGCGCCGGAGCCGCAGGAAAGTATCCAGAGGCGGTCATCGCCTTCTCGGCTGAATTCTTCGGCGTTTCCAGCACCGCCCCCGCCTTTCTGAGGACGGGTGGAAAGTTCGACCCCACCAAACTCAAGAGCCCGATTTTCACCCGGAATCTCGCAGTCCGCCGCTGATCCGTAATTTCTCAAGTCATGAAAATCCCTTTGCAATCGAAAGTCCGCCGTGGCTTCACGCTTCTTGAGCTGATGGTCGCGATGGCGATCACCACGATCATCGTGACCGTGCTGGTCGGAGTCACCTCTGTCGCGCTGGACGCCTGGTCGCGCTCTCGTGCTGAAGTCCGCGCCTCACGCCAGGCGAAGTCGATGGTCGATACCATCACCCGCGATTTCGAAGCCATGGTCACCCGCAAGGGCAACAGCTTCGAGTGGCTCTATGCAGCCGTGGACACCACCGGGGACAAGCTGGTCAGCAGCAATGCCGCGAACCTGATCTTCTTCACCGCCGCGACGGATCGCTATGCCGGTCAGATCAACACCAAGGACGACAGGGGTGGCGATGTTTCCTGCGTTTCCTACAGGCTGAAGTATCAGGATCCGATCGGCGCTTCTTCGAATACGGAGTTCTCGACCTTCGCGCTCTATCGTCTTCTGGTGAATCCGGATGAGACCTTCACGAATCTTCTCGGCAAGACGGATCTCAAGGGAGCTTTCAGCATCAAGGATCCCATGGTCACGAATGTGGAGAATTTCGTTTGCGAAAATGTCTACCAGTTCACCACCACGTTCTACATCGAGATTTCGAGGGTCGTGGGGGCTAAGACCACCAAGATTCTGATTCCTGTCCCACTTGGAGCCTCCGCTGGCCAGACGAAGCAGCTCCAGGTTCAGGGAACAGGAATTCTTCTGGCTTCAGCCCCGACCGGCGCGACGCTCGACGAACTCAAGGCAGGAAGAATCGCAGCTGTGGAGATTTCCCTGACGGTACTTTCCGACTTCGGGGTGAACCGCTCAAAGGTCCAGACCTTCAAGACAGACGCCGAGCGGGCGAAGTTTTTTGGAACCAACTCCTTCAACTATTCGAAGCGGGTTGAGATTCCCGGTCTCTAATGGATTGGGTTAGGGGCTGATTACCCATTCGAGGCAGTTGATTCGCAGTCGGCGATGAGGGAGGCTGCGAGATGCGCATCACCCGAAGATCCACTCTGCGACTCGGTTCATGGTTTTCCAGCGGAGCCATGAGGTTCGTTGCTCTAGGCGCTCTTTCGTTCGTCCACACTCTTGCTTCGGACTTTCCAGAGGATCCGCTGGCTTGGCCGACGGCGGGATTGGAAAGCAAACCGTGGACGCGTTGGTGGTGGCTGGGAAGCGCAGTCGATCCCAAGGAGATCACTCGTGAACTCGAGGCATTCTCCAAGGCGGGCCTCGGGGGTGTCGAGGTTTGCCCGATCTATGGAGCCGAGGGCGCTGAGCCACGCTACCTGCCCTTTCTCTCGAAGGAATGGATGGCTGCCTTTGAA
>JANOKL010000273.1:0-3007 GCA_031419215.1 Luteolibacter sp.
TCGGCCACGGCGGCGTCTGGGTCGGCTCGCCGCCAAACCTGCTCTTTTTCCCGAGAAGCGACGACAAGCAGGATGTCGCGGCAGGTGAGCCCGAGATCGTTCTCGACGGATGGGGCGCGGAGGACACCCATGAAACCCTGAACAACTTCACGTGGGGGCCGGATGGCTGGCTTTACGGCACTCATGGAATCTTCACCAACTCACGGGTCGGCCCGCCGGGGTCACCTGCTGCGGCGAGGATCCCGCTGAATGCCGGAGTCTGGAGATATCACCCGGTCAGGAAGGTGTTCGAGCGTTGGTGCGAAGGCGTCAGCAACCAATGGGGCCTGGATTGGAACGATCATGGCGAAGCCTTCTTCGCCGCCTGCGTGGTCCCCCACATGTGGCACGCCATCGAAGGCGCGCACTACACCCGCCAGGCGGGATCGCATTTCAATCCCCACGTTTACGAGGACATCAAGACCATCGCCTGGGGTCGCTACGAAAAGGCCGGCTACTGCGGGGCCATGGTCTACCTGGGAGGGGCTTTCCCATCCGAGTGGCGTGACAGCTTTCTCTTCAATGACGTGCACATGAACAAGCTGCGCTGCGAGACCTTCAGCCGTGAGGGCTCCGGCTACCACAGCGTTCGAAAGACGGACTTTCTAACAAGTCCGGACGCGTGGTTCCGTGGGTTGTCTCCGCAGTATGGCCCGGATGGAGGAGTCTTCCTGTCCGACTGGTATGACAAGGTTCCCTGCCATCAGCAGCGGGCGTTCACCGATCGCTCCAACGGCCGAATCTACAAGATCGTCAACGATCAGGTGAAACCCCGCACCGTCAATCTGGCCAAGGCCAGCAATCTCGAACTCGTCAGGATGCAGCTCGACCCCAACGACTGGCATGTCCGCCATGCACGCAGGTTGTTGCAGGAGCGTGGATCGGATCCGGAGACCACCGCCGCGCTGGAAAAGATCCTCCTCGGGAATCCGGACGACACCCGCCAGCTGCGGGCCTTGTGGGCTCTGCACAGCCAAGGGGCCTTGAGCGAGGCCACCGCGATGAAGACGCTGGACGCATCATCGGAGTTTGTCCGCGGGTGGACGGTCACCTGCCTTTCCGAACAGGGAAAGCCATCGGGCGCCGCGCTCATCCGGTTCCTGGAACTCGCCAAGCGTGATCCCTCCCCGTCGGTCAGGCTCCGACTCGCCTCCGCCGTCCAGAAACTGCCGATCGGTGACCGCTGGCCGATCCTGTCCGCACTCGCCGCCCATGACGAGGACATCAACGATCACAATCTTCCGCTGATGATCTGGTATGCGGCCGAGGCCGCAGTGGCAGCGGATCCTGTCCGCGGGGTGGAGCTTTTCAAATCGACCCGACAGCCACGGCTCCACGAGTTCATCGCCCGACGCATTCTCAGCGTCTCGTTGGCAGACGAGTCGAAATCCACCGCTGCAATGGGAGCGCTTTCCTCGGCTCTGGCAGAATCAGATTCGGCGACCCGCATGGTGGCCCTGCGGGGGATGCTCACCGCCTCCAAGGGGCGGACGAGTTTACCGGAACCTGATGGATGGTCGGTGACCTACAGCAAGCTGATGACGGATTCGAATCCGGAAGTCCAGCTACGCGCCCGGGCTCTGGCGCTGCTCTTTGGCAGCAGTTCCGCGCTCGATCAATTCCGCTCGACGCTCAAGGACCACACGGCTCCTGAAGGCTCTCGTCGCAAGGCGATGGAAGCGCTTGTCGCTCGCCGTGATCTCACGTCGCTTGAGCCCATTCTCGAACTTTCCAAACAGTCCGGGCCACTGCGGATCGATGCGATCCGGGCGCTTGCCGGCTTCGAAGATTCACGCATCCCAGTAAGCCTGATCGCGGCTTACCCGGCCCTATCGAGCGAGGAGAAATCCGCTGCTCTGACCACCATGGTCGCCCGCCCCTCCAGCATCGAAGCCCTCATCACCGCATTCGATTCAAAAGCCATCCCACTCAAGGACCTCACCGCCCCGATCGCCCGGATGATCCAGGGAGTTCATCGCGAGGACTTCGACCGCTGGCTGGCGAAGAATTTCGGTTCCCTGAATCCATCCGATGCGGATCGACGCGTGGACATCGAGCGCTATCGCAAGTTCCTGGGAACGGATTCCATCCTCAGCGCGGATGTGAAGAATGGTCGCGCGGTCTTTCAGCGCACCTGCTCGGCGTGCCACACGATTTTCGCTGAAGGTGGGCACATCGGCCCCGAGCTTCCTGGGAATTTCACCGACACCGACTACCTGCTTCAGAACATCATCGATCCGAATGCAGTCATCGGCCGCGACTACCAGCAGACCTTCATCACCACGAAGGATGGAAATCTCATCGCGGGGGTGGTCACGGCTGAGGAGGATCGCACGGTCACCTTGAAAACCCTCGCCGCCACCGTGACCCTGTCGAAGGACAGCATTTCAAAACGTGAGCTCAGTTCGCAGTCGATGATGCCGGTCGGCCTGCTCAATGCGCTTGAGGAACCGGAAGTCAGGGACTTGTTCCTCTACCTGCGCCAATCAAAGGCACCCTGATCACGGCTTCGATGCCGGGTCTTGCCGCAGGTTGGCGAAATTGGCTTCATGGCCCGCGACCCGCATCGTCATGTCCACCAGCCCACCCTATCACCTCATCACTCCCGACGATCTCCATTGGCGGCCGTCGAACCTGATGAAGATCCCGAATGCGGATTTCCTCGAACGGACCGGTAGTGAGAACATGGGCGCGCGGCTCTGGCGTATGCCGCCAATGAGCGCGAACACGCTGCACAAGCACATCCGCGCGGAGGAATTCTACTTCGTGCTCGAAGGCACAGGCCGCATGCGAGTGGGTGGCGAGACGCTCACGGTGCCGAGATACGGCGGCGTGCTCGTGGGTGCGGTGCAGTTGCGGCTTGTCTTCAAGGAGAGAGTCAGCTAGAATCTCTGGCTGATTATCGGCGCGCCGGAGGTTTTGGTTTTTCTGCTAGGCTAGAAGTGTTTGATGGTCGTCTCGCTCTTTT
>JANOKL010000274.1:0-12999 GCA_031419215.1 Luteolibacter sp.
GTGGCGAACTGGGTGATGAAGCCAGTGACCATCTTCTGTTGCTCCACTCCTGATGAGAGTGCCACATAGGCGGCACCGAAATCCACGCCCATCGAGGTGAACACGGCCCAGTCGATTTTCGAGGCAACGGCCGAGTCTCCCCGTGCCAGGGATTCGAAGGTGTTCCGGGCAAAGCTCACATCCCCGACGGTGGACACATCCTGCTTGATTTCGGAGACCTTCATCTTGGTCTCCTTGCAGTTGGTAAGGAACAGGAAGAGCGAGAGCAGGCTGATGAAGTGGAGGCATTTCATGATGGATGACTCCTTGCAGAAGCCATGCCGACCAGAATGCCCGAAGAATCAATGATCCGGCTTTCGGGCATCCTGCAACATGCGATGCCATGATGCATTTTGCAGATTTTTCATGCATTTGATGGGAGGACAGTTGGGGTCTTCACCCCATGGCGGCTCCATGCCAACGATGGATAGTGATGGGGTAGAAACGGGCCATCAGGTATCCGGCTTCTGCTAGAACATACGACAATGAAAACGAAACATCTGACCCAAGCCGCACTGCTGCTTTCACTCGCAGCATTCTCCCCGATCGCACTTTCCCAAGGCGCGGCGGAACCCACCAAGGTTGTGGCAAAATCCACCATCCAACCCGGCTCACTCACCGCAATGATCGGTGACAGCGCCACCTTCTCGACCTTGAAGAAGGCGCTCATGGCTGCCGAACTGGATGTGACGCTCGGCACCAAGGGCGAATACACGGTCTTCGCCCCGACTGACGAGGCTTTCGGCAAGATCCCCGCCGAAGTCCTCACCAAGCTGATGCTTCCTGAAAACAAGGAGAAGCTCCGGTCGCTGCTCCTCTATCACGTCCTTCCGGGCAAGGTCACCGCAGCCGATCTGAAGGATGGCGACGTCAAGACCATGAATGGCGAAAGCGTCAAGGTGGACGTCGATGGTGCCAAGATTGAAGTCGGAAAATCGAAGGTCTTCAGCGCCGATGTCATGGCCAACAACGGCGTGATGCACAGCATTGGAAGCGTCATGATCCCGAAGTCGCTTGATGGCTTCGCCGGACTCGACAAGTGAGCTGATCCGCAATTTCAACAAGCCTCCGCGACTCAGGTCGCGGAGGCTTTTTCGTGATCAGGCATTGGCCATTTCCGAGAGCCCCGGATTGGGTTTGTCCTTTTTCATCAAAGCCTTCCGCATCTTGTCCAAGGCCGAATTTTGAAGCTGCCGGATCCGCTCGCGAGAGACTCCGAACTCGACTCCCACATCCTCGAGACGCATGGGCCTCAGGCCATTGAGTCCAAAGCGCTCGTCAATGATGCGCCGTTCGCGCTCGTTGAGGACCGAGAGCAACCCATCGATCTGTTCATGCAGGTTCTTGTCGGTGAGCAAGGCCAGCGGATCCTGCGCGGCTTCATCGCTGATGATTTCTCCAAATTCAGTGGCCTCGCCTTCATTGATCGGAGCGTCGAGCGATGCCTGCCGCTGGGCGTTCTGCTTCAGCATGGCGATCTTCTGGCGTGGCAAGCCGAGCTCGCTGGCGATCTCCTCATCGGTGGGCTCGCGTCCAAGAGTCTCTGCCAACATTGAGGCGATACGTCGCATGCGAGCGATCTTGTCGACCATGTGGATCGGCAGGCGGATGGTCTTTGACTGGTTCGCCAGCGCCCGCCGGACGGACTGCTTGATCCACCAGGCCCCGTAGGTCGAAAACTTGCCGCCCTTGTCCGGATGAAAGCGCTCCACTGCATGCATCAGCCCGATGTTTCCCTCGGAAATCAGATCGCTCAGGGAAACGCCGTAGCCCGCATAGTCGCGGGCGATCTTCACCACCAATCGGAGATTGGCCTTGATCAGGTGCTCACGAGCCTTCTCGTCGCCATCCCGGATCCGCTCGGCCAATGCGTACTCCTCCGCCACCGTGAGCAGTGGGGTTCTTGAGATTTCCTTCAGATAAAGGTCCATGCTGTTGTCGGAATCGTAGGCCATTTCAGGATTATTCGAGGTTCACATTGCAATTCGCCGGATTGCGGAAACTGGATTCAAAAATCGGTTGAATATTCCCTCTTCCGGCACGTCCACTTGCATGTGAAAACGAAACCCTCCCTCCTGAGATTGACCACCTGGTTCTCACTGCTCGCCCTTCTGGGCTCCAGTGTGAGCTGCATGACCACCTACGACGGCTACGGCCGACCGGTCCAAACCGTTGATCCGGGCCTGGCAGTTGCAGGCATCGCTGCTGCAGGCCTGATCGGATACGCAGCCGGTAACAACCGGTCCAATTACCGCAACCACCATCACCACAGCTACTACGGGGGTGGCGGCTACTACGGTGGCGGCGGCTATTACCGCCCCCGTTACTGAGTGCCCCATGCCCTCAGCACATGCTCAGGCTGACGAGACGGCATTGGCCGGAATCTGATCCTGACGCATGATGTGGGCATGCAAGCAAACTCCTTACTGACTGTCCGTCGCAGCGAAGTACGTGGCCATGCGAACCATGGCTGGCTCGACAGCCATTTCACCTTTTCCTTCGCCGATTATTACGATCCGGCGCACATGGGCTTCCGCTCCTTGCGGGTCATCAATGACGACCGGATCGCCCCGCTCGGTGGTTTTCCCAGCCACCCGCACCGGGACATGGAGATCTTCTCCTACGTCCTCGAGGGCCAGCTCGCCCATGAGGACTCGATGGGCAACAAGCGCATCCTGGAGCCCGGCCAGATCCAGCTCATGAGCGCTGGGAAAGGCGTGGTCCACTCGGAGTACAATCCTTCTCCGAAGGTCACCACCCACATGCTGCAGATCTGGATCACGCCGAGCGAGCGTCGTCTGGAGCCCAGCTACACCGAGTGGCACCCGAAGCCCGGCACGGAAAACGACCCCAAGGTGCTGGTCATTTCCCCGGATGGCCGCGACCAGTCCGCCACGATTCACCAGGATGCCGATATTTACCGCGTGATACTCGCGGCGGACCAGGCGATCCAGCACGACCTCGTCTCCGGGCGCGGGATGTGGTTGCACGTCGCGAAAGGCTCCGGCGTTCTCAACGGAGTCGCGCTCAAGGCCGGTGATGCCGTTTCCTCGGAGACCGCCGGCAGCTTCGAAATCAGCGGCAGCGACGATGGCCTGGAGGCATTGCTTTTTGACATCGGCTGAACCTGTGAATTTATCACGCCAACTCTCTAACTGAACAACCATATGAATCCCACCCTGCTCCTGGGCGTCGCCCTCCTCACACTCGGTCTCGTTTCCTGCGAGAACCCCGCTGACAAAACCACCGACGCCTCCGTCAAGGACAGCGTCGCGAAAGCCAACACCGGCGCGGAAGGCGGCGTGAAATACGCCTTCACACCGAACTCCAAGATCGGCTTCGTCGGCTCCAAGGTCACCGGCAGCCACACCGGCGGCTTCACGAGCTTCACCGGATACTTCACCCTCAAGGACGGAGCCCCGGTCGGCAATGAGCACAAGGTCGTCATCGACATGAGCTCGACCTTCTCGGACGACGAGAAACTCACCGGCCACCTGAAGTCCGCCGATTTCTTCGACGTCGAGAAGCACCCACAGACGACCTTCGATGTCACCTCGCTCGAAAAGACCGCCGAGGGAGCCTACACCGTTTCCGGAAACTTCACCCTTCACGGCGTCCAGAAGAACATCACGTTCCCGGCCACCGTGACGAAGGATGGCGAGCTGGTGAAGATCGCCGCGAAGTTCGACATCAAACGCAAGGACTTCGGCATCGTCTATCCAGGCAAGGCTGAAGATCTCATCCGTGACGAGGTTGTCATCGACCTCGCGCTTGAAGCCAAGCCCGAAGCCTGATTTCCCTCATCCGCCACCCGTCTTCCCGGCGGGTGGCGTTTTTGTCTCCAGATTTCCCAACCATGTCCTCGATCCTATTCCAACCTCTCAAGGCCGGTGCCTTTGAACTGCGCAACCGCCTTGTCATGGCCCCGCTGACCCGCTGCCGCGCCTCCGAAGGCCGTGTGCCGAACGACCTGATGGCGGAATACTACGCACAACGTAGTTCCGCCGGACTGATCCTTTCCGAGGCCACCGCCATCTCGCCGCGCGGAGTCGGCTACCCGAACACCCCAGGCATCTGGTCGGCCGCACAGGTCGAGGGCTGGAAAAAAGTCACCTCCGCCGTGCATGCCCACGGCAGCCTGATCCTCTGCCAGCTCTGGCACGTCGGCCGGATTTCCGATCCGATCTATCTCGACGGCGCGCTGCCCTTCGCCCCGAGCGCCATCGCCGCCAAGGGCCACGTTTCCCTCGTCCGTCCGGAAAAGGCCTTCGTCACGCCCCACGCGATGACCCTCGAGGAGATCCAGGAAACCGTCGCCGAGTATCGCCTCGGCGCAGAGAATTCGAAGGCCGCCGGCTTCGATGGCGTCGAGCTTCACGCTGCCAACGGCTACCTCATCGACCAGTTCCTCCAGGACTCCACCAACCACCGCACCGATGAATACGGCGGCTCGCTTGAGAACCGGATGCGCCTGCTGCTGGAGGTCGTCGATGTCCTGATTGACGTCTGGGGCGCGGACCGCGTGGCCGTTCACCTCGCCCCACGTGGAGATGCCCATGACATGGGCGACTCCGATCCGCGCACCTTGTTCACCACGGTCGCCCGCGAGCTTGGAGATCGGAAGATCGCCTTCCTCTGCGCCCGCGAGTCCCACGAGCAGCCTGCTGTTGGACCGGCCATGAAACAGGCTTTCGGCGGCGTCTTCATCGCCAATGAAAACTTCACCGCCCAGAGCGCCGAGGCTGCCATCGACAATGGCACGACCGATGCCGTTGCCTTCGGAAAGGCCTTCATCGCGAATCCGGATCTGCCTGCGCGCTTCGAAAGCGGAGCTGCGCTGAACGAACCGGACCCCTCGACCTTCTATCCGATCAACCTCGACGACAACCGCATCGGCTACATCGACTACCCCGCCCTAAAGGACCTTTCCTGAATCCGGCGGGCCCCGCCAAGGCTCGACCCGCTCGGATTTCCGTTGGGCAGGGGCGCGGTCCTGTGATAGGAACCCGCGTCCCAATCCTCTCCTGTGAGAAATTCCAGCATCATCTCAGCCGCCAAGTTGAGCCTATCGGCCGCGATTGCCGTCGCCTCTTTGTCTTCATGCACCGTGAATACCGGTCCGCCACTGAAGGCGGATCATGTCCTCTACGAATGGTATGACGACGGCGGTCCTGGCGAGGTGAAGATGAAAATCGACCTCGGCTTGCAGCGGGCGACCTACACCCGCGGTGGGCGTGACATCGGCTGGTCGTATGTGGCGACTGGAAAAGAAGGCCACGGGACACCTTCCGGCACCTATCGCATCACGGAAAAGATCGAGGACAAGTACTCGAATCGTTACGGCTGGATCGAGGATGAGTTCGGCAATGTCACCAATGGCGACGCCAAGCCGAGCACCCGTGTTCCCGAGGGACAGAAGTATGTGCCAGCTCCCATGCCCTATTGGCAGCGCCTCACGAGCTACGGCATCGGCATGCACGCCGGAGTCATTCCCAAGCCGGGTGAGGCCGCCTCGCACGGCTGCATTCGTCTCCCGAAGGAATTCGCGCCGGTCCTGTACAGTGTCACCAGGGAGGGAACTCCGGTGACGATCGTGCATTGAGGCCGGATTCAGGCGAGTTCCTCCTCGCTTTTTGTGCGCTTATCGGTGATCGGTGTCGGAATCCCTGAATCGACATGTCCACCTCATTCCAACCCGACGGCTTCCACTCCGTCACCCCTTCGCTGACCGTCCGCAATGGCTCGGATGCCATCGCCTTTTACCAAGCGGCCTTTGACGCCGTGGAGCATTTCCGCCTTGACGACCCCTCCGGAAAAGTCATGCACGCCGAGTTCCAGATCGGCGACTCCAAGCTGATGGTGTCCGACGAGTTTCCCGACTGGGGCTGCTACGCGCCAGAGATCGGAAAAGGCGCGCTCTACATGATCTACGTGCCGGATGCCGATGCCGCCTTCGCGAAAGCCGTCGCCTGCGGAGCCACTCCGCTACAAGCCCCAACCGACCAGTTCTGGGGAGATCGCACCGGGCAGGTCGCCGATCCTTTCGGCTACCGCTGGACGCTGGCCACCAAGACCCGTGACGTTTCCCCGGAGGAAATCGCCAAGGCTGCGGCGGCATGGACCAGCGGCGGCGGTGAAGCTTGAAAACAGTTTGGCCATGATCGACGTTTCCCATCTTTCCGCCGAGCTGGAATCTTCCACTCCTCCGTTGGTGCTGGATGTCCGGTTGGCCGACGACTTCGCGGCAGGTCATGTGCCCGGAGCGATGAACAACGCGGTCTTCGAGGTCGCGTTCCACGAACGGCTGCCGCTTCAGATTCCTGATCAATCAACAGCAATCCGCATCTACGGTGCATCTAGTAGCAGCCTGGAGGCACGGATGGCGTTGGAGAAACTGGAACGCGCCGGATTCTCCGATGTCGCCGAACTTGATGGCGGATTTGAAGCCTGGCAATTTGCTGGAATGCCCGTGGTTGCCAAAACTCCGCTGCCCGCTTCACCCGCTTTACCGGATGGGCCTCTCGAAATCGATCTGGAGTCCTCACGGGTCGGCTGGACGGGCCGGAACCTGCTCAACAATCATGGCGGCTGCGTGGCTTTGAAATCCGGGCAACTCGATTTCGATCAGGGCCGCTTGACCGGAGGTGAGATGGTCTTGGACATGCTGCGGCTGGATTGCAGCGATCTTGCGGGCAGCCCGCATCACGACGTGCTCATCCGCCACCTCCACGACCACGATTTTTTCGATGTCGCGCTATTTCCCGAGGCCCGTCTGGTGATCACCTCAGCAGCTCCACTCGCAGGCAGTGGACCAGGTGCGGCCAACCTCCGGGTGACGGCGGACCTGACGATCAAGGGACAAACACATGCCATAGAATTCGATGCGGCATCCGGTCTCACACCGGAGGGACAGGTCGCCGCGCAGGCGGTGTTCTCGATTGATCGCACGAAATGGGGCGTGCTCTACGGTTCCGGAAAATTCTTCCATCGTCTCGCCGGTCACCTCGTCAACGATCTGGTCCATTTCGAGGTGAAGATCGTCACGCGCTGAGTCACAGAATCCGGTCGATCAGCAGCGTCTGGATGATGCAGTAGAAGTGGGACCGATAGTAGGCCCCGCGCCTTTCCGGGTCCATGCCCTTCAAGCCTGAAGCATCCTGAGGCAGATTGTGCATGACTTGAAGCGTGAGCCGCGCCTGGTTGAGTGCGCCATACCAGTTCATCGCATCGGCCTTCTCGACGAACAGCGGGCCGGCTTGTCCGTTGGCGTCGGTTGCTGCCTTTTCGATCGCGTGGTAAACGAAGGCCACCTGGTTCGTGAAGGATTCCTGTAGATCCGGCAGCACGTATTCGCGCCAATCGGTGGTGTCTTCCTCCGTCGCATCCGCCAACCGCTCGGCCAACTCCTGCGGGCGGGCGTCGTACGGGAGATACCGTAGAATTTCCCAGTCCTCGGCGGATTCGGCGTCGATGCGCATGCCTCCATTGAGCGTGGGGCCGATCCTCATGCCGGTTTCTCCAGCGAGGTGGTGAGCTGGAAACCCTGCAACTGCGAGGCATAGAGCTCGGCCTTTTCACGCTCGCCAGTCCAGACGATGGAGCGCTTGGCGGTGTGGACTTCCAGCATCAGACGGTGGGCGAGGGCTTCATCGTACTCGAAAACCTTCCTCAGCACCCAGGTCACGTAGTCCATCAGGTTCACCGGATCATCGTGCACGACGATGCTCCACGGCACGTCGAGCGAGACGGACTCGCGGGTCTGAATGAGGGTCTCCGTGGCCATGGCGGGTCAAACTTCCGCAGGTTCGCCGGTGGGGGCTTCGATCCATTTCCCGTGTTCCTGGATGAGATCGATCAAGCGCTCCACCGCCTCGCCTTCGGGAATGTTGAACTTCACCGCGGTCTTGCCGACGTAGAGATTAATCTTGCCCGGTGCGCCGCCGACGTAGCCGAAGTCGGCATCCGCCATTTCGCCGGGGCCGTTGACGATGCAGCCCATGACCGCGATGCGCACGCCCTTGAGGTGGCCGGTGGCGGCGCGGATCTTCTGGGTGGTGGACTGGAGGTTGAAGAGCGTGCGGCCGCAGCTTGGGCAGGCGACGTAATCCGTCTTGAAGATGCGGGTGCCAGCGGCTTGGAGGATGTTGTAAGCGAGCCGCAGCGACTGGCCAGGCGCGGTTTCACCACGGACTAGAATCGCGTCGCCAATTCCATCGCAGAGCAGTGAGCCAATGACCCGCGCGGCAGGCAGGAGCGCCTGGAGAAAGACCGTCTCGCCGGTCGGCGGATGCAGCGTGTCCTTGAGGAGGATCGGATGACGCGCATCGATCACGAACGCGAGTTGTCGGAAGGCGTGGATCGGTTCGAGATCGAGCCCGTCGGCGACGGTAACGAGCCTCGCGACTGGAGAATGATTCAGCTCCGCCACCGCAGCGGCATCGCGTGGATCGATGGCGATCACGCCGGATTTCTCGACTACGATCTCCGGCTTGAAGTCGCCCATTTTCGCGATCTTGTGGGCGAGGGCATTCCAGTTTGCCTGCGTCGTGAATACTCTAACCGTGCGGTCGCCGCCGAGTTCCATGCCTTCCACGCTGAGCACGTCGCATTTCCGCCGCTCGTAGGAGAATGGATCGTAGGTAGGAATCACCGTGGCTGGAGCATCCTGCTCCATTCCGTCTCTGGAGCGTCCCGCTCCGAGTCCAACTTCTTCCCAGCTTTTCCCATAAACCGACCCGGTCCATTCCCCCGAAGTCCGCCCCTTGACCGGATTCTCCAGCACATATCGGACCTGGGCGACAAAGTCCTCCGCATCACGGACCAAGTGATCATACGATTCCTCCTGCCAGAACCCTCCAGTGCGCCCGATGACCTCGTTCGCCTTTTTGGCCGTGAAGGATTTCCAGGAGTGAAGAATATCTTCAAGACCGTGTGACTCGAATGGCCTTAGCACCACGTGAACATGATTCGGCATCACCGACCAGGCGATGAGTTGATACCGTTCGCCATCGAAGTGTTTGAGCGCGCTTTCGACGAGACTGGCGATTTTGGGATTGGCCAGATGGCACTCGCCGTGACCCTCCTGAAGCGCCCCTTCCAGGAAGTTGGCGTGTAGCTCGGAAAGCTCGCGGCGAGCAGATACAAGGGCCTCCAGTGAGTTCCGTGAACCGGCGGTGGAGGCGAGCTGTTCGAGGCGTTTGACCAGGATGCTTTTCTTCTCAACGTAGGACGAAACGGCGGCAACCGGAATGGAATCGTTAAGTCGGAATGTCACCGCATAGGTGCCCCCCGTCACGCGCCAATGAGGGAGATAGGAGGAGGTGTAACGTGAAAGCTCGTCCCAATCGATGGTGATTTTCGCGGCGTCATCATGAAGAGAAGACTCGGAGCGGGACGCTCCAGAGACGGACTGGAGCGGGACGCTCCAGCCACGGTTGAATGGCTGCGCGAGGGCTTGGGCGACGGGGATCTCGTGGATGGAGTCTTCGGTGAGGGAGACGCGGATGGTGTCGCCGATGCCGTCGGAAAGCAGCGAACCGATGCCGATGGCGGACTTGATGCGACCGTCCTCACCATCCCCGGCTTCGGTGACGCCGAGATGGATCGGGTAATTCCAGTCCGCGCCCTCGGCATCGAGCCGGGCGACGAGCAGGCGGTAGGCCTCGATCATCACCTTCGGGTTCGAGGCCTTCATCGAGAAGACGAAGTTGTGGTAGTTCTCCTCGCGGGCGAGGCGGGCGAACTCCAGCGCGCTCTCGACCATCCCGTTCGGCGTGTCGCCGAAACGGTTCATGATGCGGTCGGACAGCGAGCCATGGTTCGTGCCGATGCGCATCGCGCGACCGAGGTCCTTGCAGAGTTTCACCAGCGGCACGAACTCCTCGCGGATGCGCTCCAGCTCTTCTGCGTATTGGGAGTCGCTGTATTCACGGATCTCGAACTTCTTCTTGTCGGCGTAGTTGCCCGGATTCACGCGGACCTTCTCCACCCACTTGGCCGCCTCCATCGCGGCGTCCGGCTTGAAATGGATGTCGGCCACGATCGGCACGCCGCAGCCCGCCGCGCGGACCTCGCGGACGATGTTTTCCAGATTCGCGGCGTAAACCTTCGTCTGCGCGGTGATGCGGACGATTTCACAACCGGCGGCGTCGAGATCGAAGACCTCCTTGACGCAGGCCGGAGTGTCGCGCGTATCCGAGGTGATCATCGACTGCACACGGATCGGGTTTTCCCCACCGATGCCGACGCGCCCGACCGTCACCTCACGGGTTTTGCGTCGGGTGTAGCTTAGCAGGGAGGGGCAGTAGCGCAGCGGATCGTTCATCTGAAGGAGGATATAGCGGAAAACCGGACCGGGAGCAACGGGCCCGGCAGGTCTACGGAACAAATCGTGCTTTCCGTGCCGCTCCGTGGGTGATTCTGCCCTTAAAGCCTCCATGAAAACGCTCTTTTCCGCCCTGGTAGCCCTGTGTTTCGCGCTTCCGGCCCTCGCCGAGGCCCCGAAACCGACCGATTTCATCCGGGTCGACGAGGACGCGAAGGCTGCCCGGCTCCAGACGGCGGTGACGCGTTATGAAAAGGATGGCGCGAGCGTCGATCTGATCGGAGCCGTCCACATCGCGGACGCGGCCTACTACAAGGGACTCGGAGAGCGCTTCGAGGGCTACCAGGCGGTGCTCTACGAAATGATCGGCGGCGAGAACGCGAATCTCCCGAAGGACGCCGAGGAAAAGGCGGCGGAGAAGAAGCAGAAGGACCTTTCGGGCCTGCACAAGATCTACACGATGGTCGCACGCTTCCTGGCACTGACCGGACAGATGGAGTCGATCGACTACACGGAGGGAAATTTCGTCCATGCCGATGTGACCGCGGAGGAGTTCGAAAAACTTCAGGCCGAGCGCGGCGAGTCAATCATCGGCTTCGCGCAAAAGGCCCAGAAGGAAGGCGGAGCCAAACAGCCGGACACCGCCAAGCTGATGCAGGCGATGCTTTCCGGAAACTCCAGCAAGATGAAGCTGGAGATCATCCACACGCTCGGCGGCGGCGATGATCAGATCAAGATGTTCGCCGGTGAAAGCGCGATCATTGGCGATCGGAATGCGAAGTGCCTCGAGGTGATGGACGCCGAGCTGGGCAAGGGCCGCAAGAAGCTGGCGATCTTCTACGGAGCCGCGCATTTCCCGGACATGGAGAAGCGCCTGCTGGAGAAAGGTTTCAAGATGACCAAGCAGGAATGGGCGACCGCTTGGGACGTGCCGAAACCTGATGAGGTGAAGGCTGAACCGGCGGAGCCCTTGAAGAAGGCGTCCTGATTCTACGGCTTGGCTTTTGGTGGCAACGCGGTGGCCTCCACGGCATCGCCTTCACGCAGCATCGCGTTCGGGCTGACGATGACCGTCGCGCCAGCGAGTGCGGGCGAGGTAACCTCGACAAGCTCGCCGAGGTTCCGGCCCTGAGCGACCTCGATGAACTTCGCCTTGCCCTGATCCGCCAGCACGACCTGTGACTTGCCATTGCGGTTGAGAAGCGTGTTGGATGGTAGAAGGAAGGTTCCGGCGACGGGCTCCATGGTGAAGGCAACAGTTCCTGTTAGACCCGCCGGAAGCTTGCGGTCCTCGTTCTTCAACAACAGCTCGACACGCATGGTGCCGGACGTGCGTTCGATCAATCGGCTGCTGCGCGACACTTTCGCGGGGAAGGTTTTTCCCGGCAGTTCGGAGAAGCGGATCACGGTGTCGCGACCGTCCTCAACCCTCAGCGCCAGGTCCGGCGCGACCTCGGCCACGACGCGCAGTTCCTTGATGTGGACGAGGTGGAACAACCACGCTTCCTCGCCTGCGGAGTCACCCTTCACCAGATCGCCGCGATCAATCTTCCGCGCCGCGATGGTGGCATCGAAGGGTGCGCGGACGGTGGCGAATCCCTGCACTTCCTTCAGCCTTCCCAGCTCGGCCTTTGCCAAGCGAAGCGCGGCCTCCACCTGCACGGCGGTGGAGGCGAGCTGCTCGGCCTCTTCCACGGAAACGGCGCGGCTTTTCAACGCTCCGGCGGCACGATCCGCATTGCTGCGGGCGTTGTGGTCCTTGGCGGTGGCGACATCGACGGCGGCCTCGGCGGCCTCGACCTGCTTGTCGATTTCCGGCGCATCGATCACCGCAAGGATGTCTCCGGCCTTCACTTGATCTCCGATGTCGACCTTTCGCTCGCGGACGGTGCCGGTGGCGCGGCAGGAGATCCTTGCCTCTTCGGCGGGCTCGGTGTGGCCCGGAACTTCAAACACGCGGGGCGCGGTGGCCGCCTGCGGGAGGACGGTTTTCACGGCGACCGGATCCGCGTGCAGTCCGGTGGAAAGCACGAGCAGGCAGGCAAGAATGGAGCGTTGAGTCATGGCGGCAGGATCAGATCGTGGTGGCATCGGCGAGCTCTTCCTCGCGGATCGGCTCGTCTGGTTTCTTCACACGGGCGAAGAGGGAAAACATCAGCGGCACGATGAACAGGGAGGCGAAGGTTCCAAGGATCAAGCCCCCGATCACCGCGCGTCCCAGCGGGGCATTCTGCTCGCCGCCTTCGCCGTGACCGAGGGCCATCGGGATCACCCCGAGGATCATCGCCAGTGCGGTCATCACCACCGGTCGAAGCCGTGTCGTGGCAGCTTCAAGAGCGGCCTCGGAAGCGGTCGCGCCTTCCAGCAGGCGGTCGCGCGCGAAGCTGCTGACGAGCACGCTGTTCGCCGTGGAAACGCCGACCACCATGATGATGCCCATCAGTGCAGGCACGCTCAACGGGGTGCCGGTCAACCACAACGCGGCGAGTGCTCCGGCCACCGCGAGCGGTAGGCCGCTGATCGCGACGAAGGGCAGCGACCAGGATTGGAAATTCACCACCATCACGAGAAATACCAGCACTGCCGCCAGCCCGAGTCCGCCGATGAGTTCCGTGTAGGACGACTCCATCAGCGCG
>JANOKL010000275.1:0-4137 GCA_031419215.1 Luteolibacter sp.
TTCAGGGCAGGAGCGGAAACTCGAGCGAGATCCGTCTGCCCCACGGTGCCGGTGCCCACCAGTTCGATGTCGTCCGCCACTGAGGGCGCGGTGTCGACAGTCGCGACATTCGAAACATTGGCTGATTGACCGGAAACCAGCCACGAGAGAAATTCCGGAGCCGGGCGAGTCGTCACAGTGGAGGGCCAAGCGCGATAAACGCCAGTCCAGTAGCTGCGACCGACTGCTGCTGAGGACTTGCCACCATCGGCGGCCGCCGTGCGCTGATCTGCCGGAACGCTGATCCGAGGATCAGGTCCCATCTGCTTCTGAAGATCGCCGATCGCCAGCATCAAGGACATTCTGGCATTCGCGCGGGCCACTTGGACGGCATCCGCTTGTCCGGAGGCACGCAGGCTCACGGATGAAAGGGTCAGCAATCCCACGGCAAGAATCGTCAGCAGGATCATGAGGGTCAAGGTCACAATCAGGGCGAAACCACGACGGTGGGATCGCGGACGGACGAGGGCATCGCCGTTCGACACGGCCACGCGCCGCTTTTGCAAGGAGGAGTGGGTTTTCATCAAGAGTGGTTGGGAAACCAATGGGCTTTGGCTGCGGAGCACTGACCGTGCATTCAAAGATTGCACAAGGAAAGTAACTACAAAGTAATTTTTGAAGGTGACTTCGTCAAACAAGGAGTTGAAGCCACCCTCCTCCGGAGAATCACGCTTTCACGGGATCCAGGTCACGCCCGACGGGCTGCGACAGCCTCTAAGGTCGTGGGCCTTTCATCAGGCTGGAATCTCTGAAACGGTTGAATCGCAAGGTTCACCCGAAACATGCATTTCGCCTGAGGCTTTGTAAATACCACTTATGGGCTATGAACCCGGTCTGCTGAGAGCATGGAGCCCCACAAAAATGCCCGGGTCCTGCGACCCGGGCATTTCGGAAATGCATCGGCGGACTCATCCGCCAATCCTCAGATTTCGTGAACAGGCAGATTCGCGACTTCCTCGCGGAGCTTCTCGGCCAGCGGGGTCGAAAGGTAACGCTCGGAAGAAGAGCAGCCGATCGTCACGATGCGCTTTCCGGCGAACTCGGGTCGCTTGGCGATCTGCATGGCGGCCCAGACATTGGCTCCGGTGGAAATCCCGGCCGGAAGTCCTTCGTCCTGGGCAAGGGCTTGGGCAGTGGCGAAGGCGTCCTCGTTGGTGACCTGAATCACTTCGTCGATCACGCCGACGTTGAGATTCTTCGGCACGAAGCCGGCACCGATGCCCTGAATCATGTGCGGACCGGGCTTCACCTCGTCTCCCGCGCGGGTCTGGGTGATGACGGGGCTGTTGACAGGCTCCACGGCGATCACTTTCACGTCGCGACGGGACTTGAGCACTTCACCGACACCGGTGAGCGTGCCGCCAGTTCCCACTGCGGCGACGAAAACATCGACCTCGCCATCGGTGTCCTTCCAGATTTCCTCAGCAGTCGTCTCGCGATGAACCTGCGGGTTGGCGGGGTTTTCGAACTGGCCCGGACCGTAGGCGCCGGGGGTTTCGGCAAGCAGCTTGTTCGCCATCGCGATGGCACCGCCCATGCCGCGGGCACGCGGGGTGAGGACGAGTTCGGCACCGAGGAGGCGAAGAAGAACGCGACGCTCGATCGACATGCTTTCCGGCATGGTGAGGATCACGCGGTAGCCTTTCGCACGAGCCACGAAGGCGAGGGCGATGCCGGTGTTTCCGGAGGTCGGCTCGATGATGAGTCCGCCGGGCTTGAGTTTACCATCGCGCTCGGCGGCCTCGATCATGGCCTTGCCGATACGGTCCTTCACGCTGAAAAGCGGGTTGAAAAACTCGGCCTTTACGCAGATCTCGGCTCCGAGACCCTTGGTGATGTGGTTGAGACGGACAAGCGGGGTGTTGCCAACGGTGGCAACCATGTTTTCAGCGATGGGCATTTTCTTAAGAGGCTTGGGGTTGAGAGAAAATCTAGACGTAAGACGCAAGACGGGAAGACTTAAGAAAAGAGGAGTTCGCTTCGCTCTCTTTTTGCGTTTTCATGTCTTGAGTCTTGCATCCTTTCAGATCTGAAAGTCCGGAACACCTGAGTCGAGGTGAAGTCCGCACTCGTATTTTTCGCCGTTGAAGCGGGTGGCCTCGGCATCAAGACCGTCGGCCGCGGGAGAGGTGGAATGCCAGTCGCCCATGGTCACGTAGCCTTGTTCGGCCAGCGGATGCGGCGGGAGCTGATGCTGGTTCATGTAGACGCTGACCTGCGCGTCCGCCCAGTCGAGGATCGGATAGACCTTGAGCGTCTTCTTCTGTTGCTCGGCAAAGGTGCGCTCGGCGCGGGTCTTCGAATGGCTGCGACGCACTCCGCTGATCCAGACGTCGGCCCCCAGTTCCTTGAGCGCGCGGTCGAGAGGCTCGATCTTGGTGAGCACGCCATACTTGTCAGCACCTTCCCTCCCTTGCTCCCAAAGATTTCCCCACAAGGCCTGCATGCGCGCGGCGGTGACGGTCGGCTGATAAGTGCGGAGGTCGAGCTTCAGTTGCTTCGCGAGTTCATCGGCGTAGCGATAGGTCTCGGGAAACAGGAAGCCGGTGTCGATGAACACGACCGGGATCTCCGGCGCGTGTTCATGGATGAGATGCAACATGACCGCCGCCTGGATGCCAAAGCTGGTGGTCGCGACGAGACGCGAGCCGTAGCGCTGATGAAGCAAGCGCAAGCGGTCGCCGGTCTTGAGCGCGGCGAGTTCGTTGGAGAGGGCTTCCGCCTCGGTGATGGAGGTGGTTTCGATCATGCGGTGACACCGATGTTCGCGTGGAAATCGGCACCTTGTTTGGTTTCCGCGACGTAGCCGGTGCGAATAACGAAATCGCCGAAGCGTTCGCCTTCCAGTCTCTCGGCCGCGTAGCGTTTGAAGATGGGTGACAGCAGGGCTGGAACCTCATCACCCGGGAAGTCGGTGCGATAGAGCTTCGACAAACGCTGGCCGGCAAATCCGCCGCCAAGGTAGACGTTGTATTTCCCCGGTGAGCGGCCGACGAAGCCGATCTCGGAAATGTACGGACGGGCGCAGCCGTTCGGACAACCGGTCATGCGGATGGTGATCGCATCATGACGGAGACCACTTTCCTCAAGGGCGTTCTCAAGATCGCCGATGAGGGTCGGAAGGTAGCGCTCGGCTTCGGCCAGTGAGAGTCCACAGGTCGGGAGTGAAACACAGGCCAGCGAGTTGAGGCGCATCGCGCTCTTCAGGTGGCTGTCCTTGATGCCATACTGTTCGAGCAGCTTCTCAATGAGCGGACGACTCTTCGGCGAAATGTTCGCGATGATGACGTTCTGGTTCGCGGTGAGGCGGAAGTCGCCGTCGTGGATCTTCGCGATTTCACGAAGCCCGGTGCGCAGCGGGTACGAAGGCGTGTCGACCACGCGACCGCCTTCGATGAAGAGCGTGAGGTGGTGATTGCCATTCGCGTCCTCGACCCAGCCGTAGCGGTCGCCGTTGTCCTCGAACACGAACGAGCGCGCGGGGGCCAGGTGGTAGCCGAGATACTTGTCGAGTTCGGTCTTGAACCAAGCGATGCCACGGTCCTCGATCGTGTACTTGAGGCGGGAATGTTTGCGATCGGTGCGGTCACCAAAATCGCGCTGCACCAGCACGACCTTCTCGGCCACATCGACGGCCTGCTCCGGCGTGCAGAAGCCGATGACTTCGGCGAGGCGCGGGAAGGTGGCGTCGTTGCCGTGGGTCATGCCCATGCCGCCGCCGACGGCGACGTTGTAGCCGACGACCTTGTCGTGCTCGACGATGGCGATGAAGGAAAGATCGTTGGCGTAGATGTCGACGTCGTTCGAAGGAGGAACGGCGACGGTGATCTTGAACTTCCGTGGCAGGTAGGTCTTGCCGTAGATCGGCTCGACCTCTTCCTCGGACGACTCGATCTTTTCACCATCCAGCCAGATCTCGTGATAGGCACGGGTGGCGGGCGTGAGGTGATCGGAGATATCCTGGGAAAGCTTCAGGGCCTCTGCATGGACCGACGAAAGGTGCGGGTTCGGATTGCACATCACGTTGCGGTTGACGTCGCCGCAGGCCGCGATAGAGTCCATGGCGCAGTAGTTGATCGCCTTCACCGTGCGCTTCAG
>JANOKL010000276.1:0-17954 GCA_031419215.1 Luteolibacter sp.
CTTCCCCCATCATCACGTGGGCGATTTCATGCGCCATGGTGTGAAGCATTTCGTCCACTGTGACGCTTGGCACAATTGGATTGCCAACCAGCCAAACATTTCGGTCTCGCTCCCTTGGATTGCTGGTTCCTTTTGCCGCCGTCCCATCCCCGCCAAAGAAAAACTTGCCACCGACCCAATAAACATTGATGTCCGCAGCCTCATCTCCGGTAACTGCGGTGATTGCCTGCTGCTCTTCCGTGGGCGCTAAATCAGTACTCAATATTTCATCGGCTGGGGAGCCATTGGCATTGAGTTTGTCCCACCTGACGCTGACATGCGTGGGGTGAATGGTGACATTGAAATTCACATTCACCTGAGGGCCGTAAACAGAATTCAGGTAAGTTTCAATTTCAGCCTCTGTCGGAGCGAACGTTGGAATCTTGGTGTAATCGACGGCAGGTCTGCCAGGGTCATCATCTTTCGGCGGGATCGCAGGAGTCGTCAGTTCCGAATCGATTGACCAGACCGCGACCTCTACGGTGCGGCTTTTCATGAGTTTCAGGCCGATGGGTTTCGAGAGGGACTGCTGACCAGACTCAAGCTTGATGTCCAGATCGGCCTCCTGACCTTGGGCGGCACCGGTATCCGCCCTGAATGATACGGGCTCATCCGGTATGCCAAGCGTCGTGTTGGCGACGCCATTCAGAGTAACGCCTGTGGCGCTGAGCTTCAAGGGATGAGCAAGAGAGGCAGCACTGCGAATGACGATGCTGTCACTGCGCCCTTCCGGAACCATGATCCAGAGGCGATCATTTGCCGCGCCGGATTGATCACTGCCGACGGAGACATTGTCGACTCCGAGAGACTTTCCGTAGGGACCGATGTAGCTCGATTCGACATGGAAGGGCATGCCGCTGATGAAAAAGGGGTCACAGGCTCCGCCTTGATCGAGCGCGAGGATGCAACCGTTGCCGCTGATGTCGATGGGGACAATGAGGGGATTTCCACTGTAGTAAGGAGCGATGTCAGGCGTGGAGCGCTCTCGTCCGTTCATCCAGACGGGGTTGGTTTCTGGTCGGATGATGATGCCTTCAGGAGAAACGTCGGTGGCTGTCTTTAATAACCGTGGCGTCTGCCAAAAGCCCTGTCGTTTGATTCTCATCGTGTTTGGGTAGCCGCCACTGGCAACAGTGGTTCCAGAGGACATGGTGGTGACATGCGAGAATTCACCCGAGTTCCAGGTTTCTTTCTGTCCGGCAGGATTTTTTAGGAAGGTAGGGGTCGGCTGAGTCGGGCTATCGTAGTCCAGCCCCCATGAAAAATTCGAATCATCCAGAGAGATTGTTCCATCTTCCACTTGGGTTTCGGTGATGGCTTCCGTGGTGGGATTGAAACGCCATTTGGATCGGCGAAGGAAGGGAAGCTCTCCACTCGAATCCGGCTCACTTCCGTATGTATCGGCGATGAAGCTGCCGTCAACAGTGTAGCCGCTGAATCGGGCATTTGGCGAAATTCCTCCTAGCTGGGCCACGGTGACTGTAGTCCCTCCCGCGACGCTCTGCCCGACGGCAATTCCCTGCGGGGTGGCTGAGGCCGTCGCCCATCTCAACAGGTTGGATGAACCCTCCTCTGTGACCACGATCCCGAGTATGTTGCCGATATCATTTCCGGTCAGCGCGGTAGCGCCTTCGCCAAGTGAGTTGAAGCTCCCTGCGACCCATTGACCCCTAGAGAAAAGAATTTGGCCGTAATTGTCGGTTTAATGGGGAACCCTGGGTCGTCAGTGGCTGTTGAAACCTCGAAAATGGCATAGCGGTATTCCGGGCATTTTAGCCAGTCGATGAGACCGTCTGTCTTGTCGGCATCGACATCGTCTGGAGTTGAATCTCCGTCACTGCTGCGCTGGGCACCATCCGCAATTCCATTTCTGTCGGCATCCATGTTGAAGGGATCAGACTCCGGGCCTTCCACCGGGTTGTTTCCCGCACCTGCTGCAAATAGTTGAGCGAACTCCATCCAGTCCGGCGTGCCGTCAAGGTCGGAGTCCAGATCCCAATTCACCCGAACGCGCCAAAAGCGCTTTTCAGTCGGTGGCGCAGGAATGCGAGGAGCCGTCCGTGCACGAACTACGGCAGCAGCCACCTCGGCGTTCATTGTTGGAAAGTTCGTTTCGAACGCTGCCACCATCGCTGTGTCCAGCGGTCCGAGCGTTGAATTGGTTGCGGGAGGAACTTGCGGAAGCAACGGGTTACAAAGGTAAAAATCATGACCTCCAAATCGTCTCACGTAACCCGGCATATTGATCCATCCGGGATCCTGAGTGAGCCCAGGAAGGAAGACGATCTTCGCGGAAGTATCATCCAGAGACTTCCAACTCAGAATAATTCCGCCAGTGGTGCCACGGCGCATGATGATCTGCGCTGCGGGCACGCGGATCATGGGTGGCGGGGTGTGATAGGTGCCGGGAGGAGGTGGCGCTGGCAAGGCCGGTGCCTGCTTCATGATGACGACCTCCTCTTGTCCAAAACCATAAATGGAATCCTCCTCACTCCAACCCGTCAGATCATTGCCGCTCTCCACCACGTAGGGCAATCCAGCGATGGTTTTGTAGGTGAAGGCGTGCCAGCGCGAACCGTCATCACAAGTAGTGATGCCGACCTCTAGCTTCGGAGCATTTCCCGGCAAAGACGGATCATTTTCGGAGAGCAACTGGCCGAATAGCGGAGAGACCAGAACGGTAGAAAGCAGGAGGTTGCGGAGCCAGGTCATGAAATCAGGAGTGATGGGTGATTTCCTTCCTGGTGGACGGGGAGCTTAGAAGTCGCAGCTAGACGACCGCGATGGCCTTTAGCCATCTCCGAGGAGGTGGCCTGGACATACGCCACCGCCTCCCCGGCCATTTGGTCGGTTTGGCGGCATCGTTGCGGTCGATGCCGACCGCTAGCTGGGAGGGGTCTAAGGTCCTCATCCGCCTGTGGAGGGGGAATAGACAAAAAGAAGCGTAATGAATATTGGGATGCAAGTCTTACTTGAAGAAGGCACTTAGGGGCCGAGATGTTGTGAGAATTGGTAACAGCTTTCCTGTGAGGGAAAGCGATCCAGCGGAAGGCAGCGGCACCGTCGCGGTCTTGAAGCTTCCAGCGACGCATTGAGCCTCGAATGTCGCGACAAAAGTGCTAGCTTGGTCACGTAAGGCCGCTTGCACTTTCCCATGACGTTTCCGCGACAGCCGCTTCAGAACCGCCTTCTCCTTATGGGGACTGCGTTGCTTTTCACGACGCCCCTGATAGCGGCGGAGAAAGTCGCCTACAATCGCGACATCCGGCCAATCCTCTCTGACAAGTGTTTCCAATGCCACGGCCCGGATTCCGCGAAACGCGAGGCCAAGCTGCGGCTCGATATCCGCGAGGAGGCAATCAAGGCGAAGGCTTTCGTCCCCGGAAATCCAAAGGAGAGCGAACTCGTCACCCGCCTTCACGAAACCGATCCCGACGAGGTGATGCCACCGCCGAAGTCGCCACGACAACTCAACGCCACCGAGCGCGAAACCCTCGAACGCTGGATCGCAGAAGGCGCGGAATATGAACCGCTCTGGTCCTTCACTCCCCTGCCCGCCTCCGTGCCAGTGCCGGAGACAAAGCAGGCCGCCTGGGCGAGAAACGAGATCGACCGCTTCATCGCCGCGCGGCTCGATCTGGAAGTCCTTTCCCCGACCGCTGCCGCCAGTCCAGAGCGCTGGCTCCGACGCGTCTCCTTCGATCTAACAGGTCTTCCACCCGAGCAAAAGGACCTCGATGCCTTCCTCACCGACAAGTCACCGGAAGCTCGCGAACGCGCAGTCGATCGCATCCTCGCCTCACCACGTTACGGAGAAAAAATGGCGGTCGATTGGTTGGATGTCGCGCGCTACGCCGACTCCTTCGGCTACCAGTCCGATCTTGAAACCAACGCCTGGCCGTACCGCGACTGGGTGATCAGCGCCTTCAACCAGAACCTGCCCTGGGACCAGTTCATCACCTGGCAGATCGCCGGTGACCTGCTTCCAAATCCAACCCGCGAGCAACTCATCGCCACCGCCTTCAACCGCATTCACCGCAAAACGCAGGAGGGCGGCAGCGTCGAGGCGGAGTTCCGGCAGGAGGGGATTTCCGACCGCGTCCACACCGTCGGCACCGCCTTCATGGCGCTGACCTTCGAGTGCACACGCTGCCACGACCACAAGTATGATCCGCTCACGCAAAAGGATTACTACTCGATGGGGGCCTTCTTCAATTCGATCGACGAATGGGGCCTGCTCCATGGCAACGGCTCGATCCAGCCGAACCCCAGCCTCTTTCTAACAAGTCCCGAGCAGGACAAGACCCTCGCCGCTCAAAAAGCCTCGATCACAGCCGCGGAGAAGGCGCTGGCCGATCAGAAGACAGCGCGCGAATTCGCCTTCCAAGCCTGGCTCGCCGCACCGACCGCTGAGCCAGTCGATCTGAGCGGCTCCTACGATCTTGATGCGGCGGAGAAGAACAATTTCGCCAACGCCGTCGATCCCAAGCGCCCAGGAAATTCAAACGCCAAGAACAAGCCCGTGCCCGGACATCGTGGCCAGGCGCTTTCCTTCACCGGTGATGACCCGCTCGACCTCGGAAAACATCAGGCCACCCACTGCGAGGACAGCCTGTCCGTTTCCTTCTGGCTGAAGCCCGGCGAACTCACCAAGCGCACGCTCATCTTCCATGACAGCGCCGGATACGATCCCGGCTACAATGGCTTCGAACTGCTCTATGAGGAGGGTCGACTGCGCTGGATGGTTTCACGCGAATGGCCGGGCAACTGTATCGCCATCCGCAGCAAGGACAGCGTGCCAATCAATGAATGGACGCACGTCGTGGTCAGTTACGATGGCTCTTCAAAGGCAGCAGGACTGAAACTTTTCCTCAACGGCAGCGAAGCGCCCATCGAGATCGTCCGCGATCACCTCACCAAGAATTGCGGCAGCGGCAAAGGCATCACCTTCGGCGAACGCGTCCGTGATTCCGGACTGCGAAATGGCGCGGTCGATGAAATCCGGATCTACACACGAACGGTCAGTGCGATCGAGGTGAAGGCCCTGCATGCGGACAAGCCGCTCGCTGAACTCATCGCCAGCACGGCGCGTGATGAAGCAGGCCTCGTCACACTCCGTGCTTACTATTTTTCCGCTGTCGATCCGGAGATCCGAAAGGCGACCGCCGATTTGAAGATCCTGCGTCAAAAGCTGAGACAGACCATCGACGGCCTCCGCGAGCTGCCGGTGATGAAGGAAATGGACAGGCCGCAACCCGCCAGGATTCTTGCACGCGGGGCCTATGATCAGCCGACCGGAGATCCGCTGCCTCGCAGCACGCCGTCATTCCTCCCAACGTTTCCAAAGGATCAGCCGATGAACCGCCTGGGCCTCGCTCGCTGGCTGACCGAGCCGAGTCACCCGCTGACAGCGAGAGTGCAGGTCAACCGCACGTGGCAGCATTTCTTCGGACGCGGGCTCGTGGCCACCACGGAAAATTTCGGCTCGCAGGGAGAAACGCCCTCGCATCCCGATCTGCTCGATTGGCTGGCGCGTGATTTCATTTCCCACGGCTGGGACCTGAAACGTCTCTGCCGCCAGATCGTGCTCAGCTCGACCTACAGCCAGGACTCGAAGGCCTCGAAGGAACTGCGTGAAAAAGATCCGGCGAACATCTTGCTCGCCCATGGACCTGCCAAGCGCCTCTCCGGCGAGGACCTCCGCGATCAGGCGCTCGCCCTTTCCGGCCTACTTCAATCAACTCTCGGCGGACCCCCTGCGAAGCCCTACCTGCCCGACTCCGCGAGCTGGCGGGTGCTCAACAACATGGTCCCGGAATACAAGCGCGATGCTGCTCCCGGCATCTATCGCCGCAGCCTCTACAGCTTCTGGCGTCGCACCGCGCCACCGCCCGGCATGCTGGCCTTCGATGTGCCGGGGCGCGATGTCTGCACCGTCCGCCGTCAACAGACCAACACTCCGCTGCAACCGCTGGTCATGCTCAATGACCCGCAGTTCGTCGAGGCCTCGCGCGGTCTCGCGATCCGCATGTTCAAGGAAGGCGGCGCGGATCTAACAGCCCGGACCCACTGGCTGTTCCGTGAAACCCTCGACCGCGAGCCGACCGAGGCTGAAATGAAATTGCTCGCTGAACTTTTCAACGATCAGCTCGAAACCTTCCGCAAGGATGCCACCCAGGCGGAGGCTTATCTCAAGGTTGGCGATCTCAAGCCGCCTGCCGACATTCCCGCCATCGACCTTGCCGCCGCGACCGTGCTCGCCAATGCGATCCTGAACCTCGACGAAGCCATCACCCTCCGCTGACCCATGGCCTCCCCACTCGATCCCTTCTTCATCACCCGCCGCCACTTCTTCTCGAAAGTCTCCGCCGGGCTCGGCGGACTCGCGCTAGGCTCGCTGCTTTCCGAAAAGACCTTCGGAGCCGACGCCTCGCCGATCTCGATTTCCGGAGCCGCTCCGAAGGCGAAGCGCGTGATCTACCTCTTCATGAGCGGCGGCCCCGCCCAGCATGATCTCTTCGACGACAAGCCGCTGCTCCGCGAGCGCAATGGCGAGCCCCTGCCCGACTCGGTCCGCGCCGGCCAACGTCTGACAGGCATGAGCGGCAACCAGTCGATCCTGCCCCTCGCCGGCTCGCATTTCAAATTCTCGCCCTATGGAAAATGCGGCACCCAGTTCAGCGAACTGCTGCCCCACACCGGTGGCGTGGCCGATGATCTGTGCCTGATCCGCTCGATGTACACCGAGGCGATCAACCACGATCCCGCGATCACGTTCCTGCAAACCGGCTCACAGATCGCCGGTCGCCCCAGCCTCGGCTCGTGGGTCCACTACGGCCTCGGCAGCATGAACGACAACCTCCCGGCCTTCGTCGTGCTCGTCACCAAGAAGTCGACCGACCAACCGCTCTACAGCCGCCTCTGGGGCAGCGGTTTCCTCGACTCCCGATATCAGGGCGTGCGCTTCTCCTCCGGGAAAGAAGCCGTCTTTTACCTGACCAATCCCGGTGGCATCTGCGGCAGTGGTCGGCGTGCCATGCTCGACAAGCTCGCCGGGCTCAATCGCATCCAGTTTGAAAAGGAACTCGACCCGGAAATCGAGTCGCGCATCTCCCAGTATGAAATGGCCTACCGCATGCAGACCAGCGTGCCGGAGGCGACCTCGATCGCGGGCGAGCCGAAGTCCGCGCTGGATCTCTACGGCCCGGGAGTCGACCAGCCGGGAACCTTCGCCGCCAACTGCCTCCAGGCCCGCCGACTGGCGGAACGCGGCGTGCGTTTCATCCAGCTCTACCATCCGGGTTGGGACAATCATGGCAACGTTCCGCAGGCCCTGCCGAAGCTGACGAAAGAGGTCGACCAAGGTTGCGCCGGACTCATCACCGACCTCAAGCAGCGCGGCATGCTGGAAGACACGCTCGTCATCTGCGGCGGTGAATTTGGTCGCACCGCCTACTCACAAGGCACCCTCACCAAGGACGTCTATGGCCGCGATCACCACCCGCGCTGTTTCTCGATGTGGATGGCCGGCGGCGGCGTGAAGCCCGGCATTGTCCACGGGGCAACCGACGAGTTCGGCTACAACATCACCAAGGATCCCGTCCACGTGCATGATCTCCACGCGACGATCCTGCACCTCATGGGCGTCGACCACACCCGCCTGACCTACTTCCACCAAGGCCGCCATTTCCGCCTCACCGACGTGCATGGCAAGGTGGTGAAGAACATCCTGGCGTGAATCGTGGCGGCGGATTCCATCCGCCTGGCCTAACAGATGGGGCCGGGCGCTTGGAAAGCGCTGCCACGGTTAGAAGGAATAGACGCCGCTGAGGGAGAGGACGAAGGCGGAGTCGAAGCTGAGGGAAGCCTGGGAGCCGTTGGCGCCGAGGTCGTAGCTTTGCATATACTGGTAGCGGCCGCTGCCGAGGAGGGACCAGTCGTCGTTGATCTTGTAGGTGGCACCGAGGCCTAGGTAGACGCCGGGGAGGAAGTCGGTGCTGGAGTCGCTGCCTCGGCTGAACTGGGTGCCGAGTACGCCGAGGTTGGTGGCAGATTGGAAGTCGTAGGAGCCGGAGGCGAGGCCGAGGGTGACGCCGGCTTCGACGAGGAGGCTGAGCTTTTCGGTGACAGGGATTTCGAGGTAGCTGCCGAGGTTGAGGAGGGTGAGGTCGACATCGAGCTGGCGGCTGCCGGAGACGAGGCCAGTTCCACCGACGACGGTGCTGCGGGTGGGGTTGTCGCCAAGGAGGGGGCCGGGACCGGCGAAGGAGCCGGTGAAAGGGGCGAGGGGCGGGATGGTGCCACCGAGGTCAAAGCTGTCGGTGGTGGTGGTGAGGCCAGTGGTGAGGAGGTCGCTGTTTCCAAGGGCGACGCGGGAGTACTGAAGTCCGGCGCGGAAGCCCCAGGTGGCCTGGCGGTTGCCGAGGCCTTTGAAGCCGGCGGCGCCCATGTCGTAGTAGGCGAAGAGTTCGAAGCCGGGCTTGGCTCCGCCGTCCTCGTCGGTGCGGGCGTTGGCGAGGCTGTTGGTGATGGAGTAGTTGATGGAGCCGGTACCAGCAGGGTTGTACTGGGCGTTGTTGTCGTAGGACCAGTTCCAGGTTTGGCCGCCGAGATTTCCGGAGGAGTCGAGACGGACGTAGCCGTTGTCGTAGGTGCGATCGATGCCACTGCCGAGGGGCTGGATGACGTTGGGACTGCGGAAGGTGCCTAGGCCGGTGAACTCGGTTTTCAAACCTAACAGCTGGGCGTATCCGGCCCCGACGCGCCAGGGTGAATCGGAAGCGGACGGGGTGGCGATGTCTTCAAGCCGGGGCTCACCGGCGAGGGCGGTGGCGGCAGTGAGGGCGAGAAGCGGCAGCGGGAGATGGCGGGCATTCATAGCGATGAAATGGATGGAGGTTTCAGGGATGATGCGGCGATCTCAGGGAGCAGGGACGACCGTGATCTCGTTGACGAGGTAGAAGCGGCTGGGGACGCTGGAGGGTGGGGAGATGGTGAAGGGCGCACCGCTGTCGATCCACTGCATGCGGTTGTTGGCGGCCTGGATGGGGACGGGGCTGTCGAACCAGTTGACCATGTCATGGCTGTAGCGGACGCGATACCAGCGACCGGGGATGGAGGAGAATTCGAGGAGGACGTTGCCGTCAGTGAGCTGGACGAAGCGGGGCTGGACGCCTGCGCCGTTGGTATTGGAAACGGCGGAGGTGGGCAGGGTTTCGACGCTGAGGACCGGCTCGAAGGGATTCGGGAAGGTGCGGGTGCTGGTGTAGAAGCTGAGCTTCACAGGAACGACTCCGTCAACGGCGACGGGATACGGGTAGTCGACGTAAACATCGGAGCTGCCGGGCGCGCTGGTGGCGTTGTAGAGACGCAGGCTGGGGTAGGCGGCGAGGTAGCTGGCGAAGTTGACGCGGAGTCGGAAGCCGTTGATCGGAAGCGGGGTGGTGTTGGTGACGTTGACCGTGAACTCGAAGAGGCCGTTCTGGCGGTTGAAGGTGCTGGCGGTGGCGAGCTGGAGGGCGGTGGGAGTGGTGGTGCCGACGGCGGAGTTGGTGCTGTCTGCGTCGTTCGCGGAGACGATGTCCGTTCCGCTGGCGGAGGCCGAAGCGGTGGCGGTGATCACGGTGCCGTTGGCGGTGGTGGTCTTCACTTTCGTGACGACCGTGAAGGAAACCACCGATCCGGTGACGAGTCCGGCCTTGGTGAAGGTGACGGTGCCACCACTGCCGATGGTGGGCGTGCTGACGGTCCAGCCGAGTGGGGTGGCCGCGGTGACGAAGGTCATCTGCGCGGGGATCGGGAAGGAGACGGAGGGGTTCACCGCGTCGCTGGGGCCGTTGTTGGTCAGCGTGAGGGTGTAGTTGACGTCGCTGCCCTTCGGCGTGATGTCCGGCGTGCTGGTCAGTTCGATCGCGAGGTCGGAGCGGGTGATGACATTGCTGGCGGTGCTGGAGCTTTCGTTTCCGGGGGCGACGTCGATCGTGGTCGAACTGGAGTTGAGCGTGGCGTTGAGGACGCTACCGGTGACCACATCGGAGCCGACCTTGACGACGAGCGGGAAGCTGACGTCACCGGCATTGGCGAAGAGCGAGTTGGTGATGGAGACGGCGCCGGTGGCTCCGAAGGCCGGGGTGGTGCCGGTCCAGCCGCTGTTGCTGCCGAGCGAGACGAAGGTGGTGCCGGAGGGAAGCGTGAAGCTGAGCGCGGCGTTGTCGGCAGCGAGCGGACCGTTGTTTTTCACACGGAGGCTGTAGGTCAGATCGGTGCCGGCGATGACGGGCTCGGGCGCTGCTGTTAGAGTGGCGACGAGGTCGGCTCCGCTGCGGGCGGTGGTGTTGGCGGTGGCGCTGTTGTTTCCACCATCCGGATCGGTGGTGGTCTGTGAGGCCGTGGTGGTGGCGGTGAGGATGGTGTTGTTGACCACGTTGAGGTCGACCTTGGCGACGACGGTGAAGGTAGCGCTGCTCCCCCAGGCGAGGGTGGCGTTGCTGAAGGTGACGGTGCCGTTGGTGCCGACGGTTGGCGTGGAAGGCGTCCAGCCAGCGGTGCCGGTGGCGGAGACGAAGGTGGTGGAGGATGGCAGCGGCAGGCTGATGGAGGGAGAGACCGACGCACTCGGGCCGTTGTTGGTCAGGGTGATCGTGTAGGTCAGGTTACCGAGGGCATTCACCGGATCGGGCGAGTCAGTGAGGGTGACGGCGAGGTCGGCGCGGGGGCTGACGGCAACGTTTCCGCTGGTGCCGGTGATTCCGCTGCTGACGGTGTCGGTGGCGGTGACGGTCTGGTTGCCACCGGTGCTGAAGTTGACGCTGAAGGTTCGGGTGCCGGAAGTCAGGGTGTTGTTGGCAGGCAGGATCGCGGCACCGTCCGAGGAGGTGAGGCGGACCGTGCCTGGGTAGGCGGTGGCGATGTTGTTGAAGGCATCCCGGGCCGTGACCCTGACGTCGACCGGAACTCCGGCGATGGCGCTGCCGGGGGCGCTGACCAGGTAATTGGTCGCCGCTCCTGCGGTGTTCGTCAGCGAGAAGCTGGCGGTGGGAACCACGCCGGGAATGGAGGCAGTGACGTTGTAGCTGCCGGAAATCGTGTTGGCAGTGAAGGCGGGCGCGGTGGCCAGTCCAGCCGAGTTGGTCAGGACCGTGGCACTGGAACCAAAGGCTCCGGATGCGCCAGAACCTGGGGCAGCGAAGGTGACCGAGGCTCCTTGGAGCGCGACTCCGCCGGAGTCGCGGACGACGGCGACGAGCGGGCTGGCGAAGGCGGTGTTGACCGTGGCGCTCTGGCCAGAGCCGCTGTTCACGGCGATGCTGAAGGCAACGTCGTTGTCGGTGATGTTCACAGTCGCGGCCAAGGTGGCACCGAGGACAATTTGCGGATCAGCGTTGAGAGTGTTCAGCGAGACGACGACGGTTTCGGTGGCTTCGATGATGAAGTCATTGGCAACGGCAACGGTGATGTCGGCGGTGGTTTGACCGGCGAGGATCGTCACGCTGCCGCTGAGAGTGGCGAAGTCACTGCCGGAGGTGGCAGTGCCAGTGACGGTGTAGGCCACAGTGGTGTCGGTGCTGCTCTGCGCGGTCTGCGTGATGCGGAAGAGACCGTTGGTGCCGGGTTCGGCTCCATCGTTGATCTTGGCGATGCTGACGGTGGCGGAGTCGTTGTCGTCAATAACGGCGGTAGCGAGCACGGTGGCTCCGAGGCTGACATCGGGATCCCGGGCGGTGAAGCCGGTGAGGGTGAGTGAAAGCGTCTCAGTGGCCTCGACGAGGGTGTCATTGACGATGGTGATGCTGATATCGGCGGTGGTCAGACCGGCGGGGATGGTCACCGTGCCGCTCGGGGCGGTGAAGTCGGTGCCACTGGCGGTGCCGCCGGTGGTGTAAGTGATGACGGTGTCCACCGAGGCCGCTGCGTTCTGGGTGACTCGGAAGAGGGCGCTGGTGGGCGTTTCAGCACCATCGGTGATCTTGGCGAGAGTGACGGTGGCAGTGTCACTGTCGGTGATGTCGGCGGAAGCGGTCAGAGTAGCTCCGAGGGTCACCTCAGGGTCGCGGGCGGTGAATCCAGTCAGAGTGAGAGACACAGTCTCGGTGGCTTCGACGACAGCGTCATTCAAAACGGACACCGTGATGTCTGCGGTCGTTTGACCCGCCAGGATCGTGACAGATCCACTCAGGGCCGTAAAATCCGTGCCGCTCGTGGCCGTGCCGCCGACGGTGTAACTCACCACAGTATCCGTGGAGGCCTCTGCGGTCTGGGTGACGCGGAAGAGGGCGTTGGTGGGCACGGCGGCTTCGACGCCGTCGGTGATCTTCGCCAACGTGACGGTGGCCGTGTCGTTGTCAGTGATGTCGACCGTGGCGGCGACTGTGGCTCCGAGGGTCACTTCCGGATCGCGGGCGGTAAAGCCATTCAGCGTGGCGATGACGGTTTCAGTGCCTTCGACGAGGGTTTCATTGATCACCGGCACGCTGATGTCAGCGGTCGTGTTGCCTGCGAGGATGGTCACGCTGCCGCTGAGGGCGGTAAAGTCGGTGCCGGAGGTGGCGGTGCCGGTGACGGCATAGGTCAAGACGGTGTTGGTGCTGCTCTGCGCTGTCTGGGTGACGCGGAAAAGACCATTGGTGCTCGGTTCGGCTCCATCGGTGATTTTGGCGATGGTGACGGTGGCCGTGTCGTTGTCAGCGATGTCGGCAGTTGCAGTAAGGGTGGTTCCGAGGCTGACATCGGCATCACGGGCGGTGAAGCCGGTGAGCGTGAGGCTGAGCGTTTCCGTGGCCTCGACGAGCGCGTCATTGGTGATGGTGACGGTGATGTCTGCGGTGGTGTTGCCAGCAGTGATGGTCACGCTGCCGCTCGGGGCTGTGAAGTCCGTGCCGCTGGCGGTGCCGCCGGTGGTGTAGGTGATGACGGTGTCCACCGTGGCCGCTGCGGTCTGCATGACGCGGAAGAGGGCGCTGGTGGGTGTTTCAGCACCATCGGTGATCTTGGCGAGGGTGACGGTGGCGGTGTCGTCATCGGCGATGTTCACGGTGGCGGCCAGGGTGCTGCCGAGGGTGACGCTGTTGGTCGTGGTGACGCCGCTGAGAGTGGCAATGACGGTTTCGGTCGGCTCCAGCGTGGTGCCTTCATTGAGGACGGTGACGTCGATGTCGGCGGTGGTTTGACCGGCCGGGATGGTCACGCTGCCGCTGAGGGCGGTGAAGTCCGTGCCGCTGGTGGCGGTGCCGGTGACGGAGTAGGCCACGACCGTGTCCACACTACTGGCGGCGGTTTGGGTGACGCGGAATTTGCCTGCGGTCGGCGCTGCGGCTTCTATGCCGTCGGTGACCTTGGCCAGGGTGACGGTGGCGGTGTCGTCGTTGTTGATCGTGCTCGTCGCGGGAGCGCCGGTGACGACATAGCCGTTGTCCGGGGCGCTGAGGGTGACGGTGAAGGCTTCGTTCGGCTCCACGGTGGTGTCGCCACTGACGGGGATGGTCACGGTGGTGGTGGCGCTGCCGTCGGGGATGGTGGCGGTGCCAGTGGGCAGGGTGCCGCCGAAGTCTGCGGCGTTCACAGCGGCGCCGCTGACGGTGTAGGTCATGGCCACGCTGCCGGAGGTGTCGCCGGTGCGGGAGATGGTGAAGACGAAGTTCGTGGTGCCGGAGTTGCCTTCGCTGATGGCGGCGAGGTTGCCGATGGAGACGGATTTTTGCAGCTCGAAGGCGCCGATATCGACCGTGCCGATGGAGCGGAGGAAGGTGGCTCCGCGTTGGTCGAAGGGGATGGGCTCGGTGGTGTTGGAGTCTCCGTCGAGGTCGAGGGTGTCGGCGGGGACGTTGGCAGGGAGGCCGCCGTTGATGGCGGAGCCGCCGAGCAGCCTGATCGTCTTGGTCGGCCCGCCGTTGTTCTGGAGGCCGGTCGGGTCGAGGCCGAGGGTGGTGAGGTCGGCGGCGAGGGCCGGGGCAGTGGTGCCGGTGCGGTTCAGGAGGAGATTGCCGCCGCCGTCGGTGAATGCGGCGGAAGCGGGATGCCTCCGGTAGATCGTGTTCTTCATCGTCACCGTGCCAGCATTGGTGCTACCCGTCGCCGGTGAGTTCTCGATGAGTGTGCAGTTTTGGAAGAGCAGAGTGCCGTCATCAACAAAGAACAGTCCATCATAGCCGCTCCTGTCCATGATGCTGCAATTCGTCAGCGTCAGTGCTCCTGAGTAGTTCCGCATCGAACCGTAATCCACGCGAACTTCGTTATCGATGGTGCAGCCGCTCAGGGTCGCGGTGCCGCCGTTGATGACGCCCTGATGGCAATTGAGGATGAGACTGTCGCTCACGGTGAGTGAACCGGTGTTGGAGAAAGCGATGCCGAACTGAAGGACGCCCGCGCTGCCAAACGTGCAACCTGTCACCGTCGCGATGTGGTTGTTTCCGATGCCGCTGGCAAAGCTGCCGCTGCCGATAGTCGATGTAAACCGGCAGTTGGTGACAGTGAGCGTGCCATTGTTGACAGTGCTCGGAGCGTTGCTGTCTGCGTCGCCCGCCATTGTCAGGCCAGTGAAGCTCACGGTCGCGCCAGCTCCCACGGTGAACAATTCGCCGGAATTGACCGCTGCTTCCACTGTAACGCCCGCTGCCGGGCCGGTGATGGTGGTGTCGCCAGTCAGGACTAACATGGCGAAAGTGGGCGGTAAGGCGCTCACGACGATGGTCTGCGCGGTGGCGAAGGCGGTGGGGTCGAAGGTGATGGCGTCCGCCCCCGGATTGGCGTTGGCATTCAGCACCGCCTGCCGCAGCGAGCCGGTGCCGCTGTCGGTGATGGCGGTGACGAGGGTGCCATTCTGCGCGATGGTGACGGTTGCATTGGCCGGTGATCCGGCGACATAACCACTGCCTGCCACGACATTGAGACGGGCGGTTTCAGCGGCTTCGGCGGGATTTGGGGTCTCGGCGAGCGCGGTGAGGGTGACGGTGGCGGTTCCAACGGTGTCCGCGAAGGTGATGGTGCCTGCGCCGGTGCCGGTGTTGAAGCTGGTCGCGCCGCTGAGCGTGAAGTCGCTGCCTGCGGTGGCGGTGGAGCCGGCATCGAGTTGGAAGTTCACCACTTGCGCCCCAGCAGTCTGGTTGCGGGTGAAGGTGTAAAGGCCAGTGGCCCCACCCTCGACCGCAGTCGGCGTGGTGGCGACGATGCTGACTTGAGGGAGATCGTCGTCATTGAGGGTGCCGGTGGCGGCGCTTGGTGAGCCGACGGTGTAGCCGCCAGTCGCGGCGGGTGCGCCGTTGGCAGCGAGGGTGAGGATGACCGTCTCGTCGGCCTCGGAGGTGACGTCGGCAGTGGGATTGATGGTGACAGTGGCGGTGCTGGCGGTGGCGGGGATGATGAGGGTGCCTGCTGTGTCCGAGTAAGTGGCCGCGCCAGTCTGCGCGTAGTCGCTGCCTGCGAGCGTGGCGGTGCCGCTGACACTGAAGTTCAGCGTCAAGGCACTGGTGCTCGGGCCGGTGCGGGTGAAGGTATAGACGAGATTCGTGGCACCATCCTCGGCCGTGGCGGCTGGGGCGACGGAGACGGTGACGGTGGAGTCGTCGTTGGCGATGGTGCCAATGGCAGCGGTGGGCGAGATGGCGGTGTAGCCCGCACCACTGACGAGGGTGAAGGTCACGCCCTCATCCGCCTCGGGGGTGTTGTCCGCTGTGGGATCGAGCGTGACAGTGGCGGTGCTGGAGGCTGCGGCAAAGGTGACGGTGCCTGCGGTGTCGCTGAAGGTGGCCGCGCCGGTCTGGGTGTAGTCGCTGTCGGCGGTGGTTGCGCTGCCGGTGACATTGAAGTTCACCGTGAGCGCTCCTGCGGTGACGCCGGTGCGGGTGAAGGTATAGACCAAGTTCGTCGCTCCATCCTCGCTGACGGAGCTGGGTGCCACGGCGACGGAGACATCGGTGTCGTCATTGAGGATGCTGCCGGTGGCCGCTGGGGTGACGACGCCGACGTCGTAGGCAGTGCCGGTGACGACGGTGAGGATGGCGGTTTCATCCGTCTCGACGGAGAGGTCATCCGTGGGGCTGAGCGTGAGGGTGGCGGAGGATTGGCCAATGGGAATGGTGAGGGTGCCCAGGCCAGTGCCCGGCGTGAAGCTGGCGGTGCCTGTGCCGGAGGCGATGCCGTAGTCCGACGTGGCCGCTGCGGTGCCGGTGGCCGCAAAGCTGACGGTGAGCGGCGCGGCGGTGGCTCCCTCACGGGTGAAGGTGTAGGTCAGGGTGCCACTACCATCTTCCAACACGGAGGCAGGCGAGATGGCAAGGTTCACATCCGGCAGCTCGATGAGAGTCACCGTCGGGTCGGCAGCACCGGGCAAGTTGGTTTCGGCAGGTGTCGGAGGGGCGACAATGAGAGGCTGGCCCCGATCATCAGTCAGCACGTTGGCGAAGTTGTCACCTGAAACGGTAGCCTGGCTGGAGAGAGTGGAGGTGGTTGGCGGGTTGTTGACGACCACGTCGTAGATGATGGTCACACTCTTGCCCGGAGGCAGAACGCCGATATTGATCGCGCCGGTGAGGAAGTGGGAGCCACTGTGTTCGTGCGGCTTGGCTCCGATGGCCTGGCCTTTGGCAGGCAGACGGCGCTCGCCGGTGGTGAGGAAGCCATACATCACACTGTTGCGCTGAAGATTGGAATAAGTGTCACAAAGTCCGATGCCGTGGCCCATTTCGTGAAGGATCGTCGTGAGCAGGTCCACGCGATTGCGGGTGCTGCTCGTGGCGCTGGCGCTCATGAGGCGGCTGCCTTCAACGGCGAACTCTCCATCGTCCATCGGCGTGGTATCAATGAACCATCCATTGCCGCCGGCATCACGGTCGATGCGAAGGGTCATGCCAGCGGTCTCACCGAGGTGCCAGCCTGGCAGGTCGGCCAGTTCAAAGGTCACCTTGTCCAGGGCGGCGAGCTGTTCATCGCTCAGGCCAGTGGCAACCCAGCGCTCGCGCGAGGCGGTGATTAGAGTGTCGAGCTGCTCCTGCGTGAGCGGAGCAGGTGCTTCCGGGGCGCTGGCCATGTCTGGCAGAGTCGGCTCTGCCAGGTGGCGCTCGCGTGCCGCCTCTGTCCAAGCAATCGCGCTCGAAACGGAATCAGGCGGCGTGCTGGAGTCGAAGGTTTCCAGCGCTCGCGGTGCGAAGAGCAGCGGTAGCGCTGCGCCGCCGTTGATGCCCGCAGTACCGACGGTTGAGTTGATTGAACTTGCTGGGAGCGTGTTGGCACCCTGCACGAATGCATTGACCTGTGCCGCCGACGCGCCGGAGGTTGGCGAGAGGCCCGGCAAAGTGAGCGCCGCCGTGTTGTTGTTGTTGGTCACACGGATGTAATTGAGGGGCTGCCAGGTATTGGTGCCGCTGGGAGCAGTGCCTCCGTCGCTGATGGTATTCCTGTTGGCGGGAACGGACCCGGTCGTATCTCCGATCTCTGCGATCCAAGGGTTGTTCGCACCGCCGCTGTTGCCCGGTGTGACGACGATCGCCCGCATGAACAACGGCGAGCCCGTCGTGTCAGGCTCGGCGATCGTGTTGCCTTTGACCTTGAGCGTCGCGGTGCTGTTGGCACCAGGGCCAGCGCTGTTGAAGAAATTGATGCCCACGGCGTTGACCTGCCGGATGTCATTGTTGAGCACGGTGGCCCGGAAGGCCCCCTGCGTACCGGGGAGCAAGCCCAAGCCCCCGGCACCGTTGGCCGCGCCGGAACCCGTCACGCCAGTCCTGCCGATTTTGTTGCCATTGAATGAACCGTCGAGCCGAGAGGTGGCCGTGGTGGAAGCGCCGCTGATGGTGACGGCGTAGATGGCCCCCTGCAATCCATCCGCACCCCAGAAGGTGTTGTTCGTGATGGTGTAGTCCACCTGCGCACTGCTGCCATTGGTGACTCCCAGGCTGAAAGGCGGAGGGCTCGTGATCGTGGTC
>JANOKL010000277.1:0-8755 GCA_031419215.1 Luteolibacter sp.
AATCGCCGAGGTTAGCCGACTCTCCGGCGACGCCCAACTTTCCGCCAAGGAGACCTTCGACATCACCCGGAAATACTACGAATACGCCATCCTGCTGATCTTCGGCTCCTGCCTCTTCGACCTGCTCGACGGTCGTCTGGCGCGGCTCGGCGGCCAGGAGTCGCCCTTTGGCCGCGAGTTCGACTCGCTGGCGGACATCGTTTCCTTCGGCATGGCTCCGGCGATGCTCGTGAGCAAGGCGGTCCTGTTTCCGCTGGAGGGGAATGTTGGCTGGGTCCTGGCCTTCGTTTACCTGCTCTGTGGGGCGATGCGTTTGGCGCGCTTCAACTGCCTCGCCGCGATGCCGAAAAAGCCCGGCGACCGCTCCGATTTCCGCGGCATCCCGATCCCGATGGCCGCCGGCTTCATTGCCTCGCTCACCTTCCTCATCATCGACATCTACCGCACCGACCGTGATCTCGGCCTCTGGAAATACGGCCTCGCGGCGGCCATGCTCGGCTTGTCCGCGCTCATGATCAGCGACGTCCGTTACCCGAGTTTCAAGAAGGTCGACCTGAAAACCAAAGGCACCTTCTGGGCCATCATCGTCGCTGCCGTGCTGGCCGTGGTGACGGTGAAATACCGCTACGTCATGCCGGTGGTCCTCTTCAGCCTCTATCTGGCCTACGGACTCATCCGTCCCCTGATCTCCAAGCGCCTGCGCCGCGACATCGAATCCGCCGTGGATGATGTGGACGACGATGAACCACCGGTTTCCACCGACCACCCGACTCCTTGAGTTCCGGGCTTGCGGGAGTGTGGGAGCGGGCAAATGGTCAGCTCATGGAGGAAAAGAATCTGAAGCGCCGCCGGTGGGTGGTCATCCTGCTCTGCACGATCCCGCTGTGGCTGCTGGTGTCCGGCGGGCTCGGCATCTGGGGATATTTCCGGGCACAGAAGGAGGAGCGGAAAAAAGAAGCCGCGCGCTTCGCCACCGTGGTGTCCGCGCCCTCGATGGCGGATGATTTTCACAAGCTCGCCGTCGTCATCGGCGCGAGGAATTCCGCAGTCGACGGAGGCAAGGGCCTCACCCGTGCGGCGTCCTGGATCGAGGGCATCCTCGGCCCTTCGAACACCGGCTACGCGGTCCAGAAATTCAGCGGCCCGGAAACCGGCGGCCACCCGATCCTGCGCATCGACCTCCAGGGCTCCGAGGAAAAGGCTCCGCCGCTTTGGATCGTGAGCGCTTATGACAGTCCCACCGATGAGAAGGGCATCGCCGATGCCTCCAGCGCCGTGGTCGCGATGGTCGCGGCGGCGCAAGCCGTGGCGGGGGACAAGCCGATGCGTCCTATTCGCTTCGTATTCCTGCCGCAGGGTCATGAGGCCTCGCAAGCGGTCAGCACCACCGAGGCGCGTTTCGTGAAAATGATCGCCGACGAGGGAATGGCCCACTCCATCCTCTACATCGGCAACCTGCGCGGCACCGGCGGGCTCGCGCTGGCGAGCGGCGATTCCTCGAATCCGGCACTGACCGCGCTCTCCGCCCTCGGCACCGTGCTGCCGGTCGAGAAGGCCAGCGGCACCCTCGCGGCTCGGCTTTTTTCAAGCGGACTTCCCGCTGTTTCCCTCACCGCCGATCCAGCCGAGCCGGTGGCCGCTGGCGCGACGGAATCAGAACTCCTGGCCACGTCCACCGGTCGATTCGTCGAACTGGTCCGGCGGCTGATGGTGGGAAAGTGAGATTTCGCGCAAAAACCGCTTGCGCGGGTCGGTCGGGGCCGCATACAACCCGCCACGCCTAACGGCCAAAGGGGGATTAGCTCAGTTGGTAGAGCACTTGCATGGCATGCAAGGGGTCAGCGGTTCGAATCCGCTATCCTCCACCATTTTTCTAAGCTGTTGAAAACAAGCGGTTTCCGGCTTTCGAGGATTTCAGGGATTCTCCCGACTGTCCACTAGACTGCACCCTAGATTTTTCGGGGCAAGTTTTCGGCCTTTCGCCATGCCTCCGGCGCGCATTTTCGAGGTGGCCTAGAGTCCTATCGGCTGTTAGAAGGCGGGCCATGAAGAACGTCGAAGTCGAGGGGAGTTTTCTCAGCATGCTGTTCAAGATCCTGTCCGGCATTGCCGGTGTGACGGCGGCTTACTTCTTCGTGATGGCGATGTCAGCGGAGCGGAGCCCCGAAAACTTGGGGTCAACTGCCGGAGGCTTCGTGGCGGCCTTCTCCATGGTCGGGGCCTCGCTGTCCTTGTATTGGTTCGCTGCCGTGCTCGACTTACTTGAAGGGATTCTCAATGCCCTGCGCGGCGGTCCGGCCGGTACGCCTGCAGGCCCGCGCAAAGATCTCTCCGGCCTGATTGGGAAGCGGTGAACAGCGCTCGCCATTGGTCGGGCCTCAGTCCCTCGCATTCCCTTTTCTGGTGAGTGGGTTCGGCTGGCGGGTATTCTCCTTGATGAAGGACCGGAGGTCTTTAAGAGACACGCGGCTGTCCCTCTCGCTCGCCTGCAGTACTGGCAGGCGGCGGCGGGCCTGTTCCGTCGAGAAGCCAATGAGCGGGCCAACGAAGGATACCGGAAGCCCGATCAGCTCGTCGAAGCACCCGCCGGCAGTGTCGCGGATCTCTGCAACGATCATCTGGCTTGCGGCAACCACGGCCGCGCAGTCCAAGGAAGCCTCGCGCTTCGATCCGTAGGGACCAAGTTCGAGGTGCCCAAGGGTGAACCACCAGGACGCATCACGTTCAAATGGTGTGAATTGAGGATCTGTCATTTTGGGATCTGGAAAGGGTTTCAAGCGACGGGCTGAAACTAGCATACGGCGGTCTCCTGCTGGTCCCGCTGCTCGGCAAGGCGAGTCCTTCGAAGCTCGAAGGCATAGTCGGCCATTGCCAGGCGGAAAAGCGTCTGCGGGCTCTCTCCGTAGTGGTTCGCGCAAGTCGTGATCGCATCCCATAGCCAATCCTCAACGGAAAACGAAACTTCTACGGCCTTGGAGCCGGTTAGTGTCCTGTATGCCGGGAGGGATTCCCGCTGTTTTTCCACTGCCGGGCAATCGGGTTCTTTCGCGATTCGTTGGGAGTAGGGCCGCCAGTAGTAGCAAGCCCGCGTCCCAATGCGATTCTTCAGACCTTGGGACAGCTCGTCAAATTCGCGACATGTCCTGTGGTCAATGGTCATCGTGACGCGCACCCTGTCGATGGGCTGTTGAATCACGTAGGGCTCTACTTTGAAGCCTGCCTTTTGCCCTTTTAGGCGCGGCGCGGCGGGCTTGTCCTGTTCCAATTCCTCCCGGTTGAGCGGTTCGATCGGGCGTCGAGTCCGGGCGCGATGTGGCAGGAACGGAATGATTGTGGCCGTCTGGCGGCGTGGTGGTTGGGTGGCTTTCATTGGGTTGCTGGATTCAGTGGTTGGCAGTCTGGAGAGCTTCAGCGGTCACTTGCAGGCGGATGGCTCCGCCCATGTGCCGGGAGACGATTGCGGCCTTGGCGAGGGCCTGCTTGGCGCTGTCGAAGGCCCAAGCCTTCGAGCTGTCGGCGGTGAAGCCATAGCCCTTGCGGCGAACTTCTGAAGGTGTGCGCGGACCTTGAAGGAACTGGCCAGTGAGGGCCGCGCCTGGGATGCCGACAACGCGGACGAAATGCCCGGGCCGGGAATCGAGGCCCGGATTTGCAGTGTGATCGGACAGGCCAGCAACTTGGCTGTGCATGAACTCCTCAAGCATCGCCTCGACGCCTCCCTTCCATTTTACGATTTCGGCGACTTTCTCCAGGCGAGCGTGAAGGGCCAGAGGCACCTTCACGGACTTCATTTCGACTTTGGGGTGTTTCATTGGAACGAAAATGGAGTCTCGCTTGGAGTGGTGTTTGCGCACCCTTGAAGGAAATGACGCCTTCAAGTTTCCAAGCGAGACTCCAGAGTCTCGCGTTTCGATGATTGCCGCGGCCGGGGTCATTACTTCCCGGGATTCGAGTGCGGGTCAGTGCGCAAACACCGACACGGGGAGTCCACCATTTACCGCCCCGGATGACCAGTGGAAAGCGCGCCTCTGATTGGAACGGCTACTTGCCCGGAGCGTGGATTTTCGGCTGCCAATATTTCAGCACGTCGATCCTCTTACGGGCGCGGATGGTTTCACACCGCATCGTCCAGATTGCTTCCATGTGGGTCTTGCAGGCGGCCTGTTTCGCGGGAATGCCGTCGAGAATCTGGCGGGCCTCCCACGCCACGTAATCCATGCCGGCCGTGCGGGCGATGTCGTAGCGTTGGGCGAACCCGGGCACCTTCACCAGCCAGCCGCGCACCGTGCGATCGGTCGGCATGCCTTTCTCTCGGCAGACCCTCGCCAAAGGGATGGCCTGTGCCAGGGCGTCGAGAATCTTGTTGGCGATGCGCTCGCTGTAGGCGACCGGCGGGGCGTCTTCCTTGGCTCGTTTATTCGCGCTCATGTCTCAGTGGAGCGGGTTCGCTTTTCTTGGATCTCGGAACGGAGGCGCTTCATCAGGCGGCGCATGGCCTCGGCTTCATCAAATGGCAGGCTCGCCACGTCCTTGGTGGTGAAAGCTCTTTCCGCGTGGAGCTGGTGCCCGGAGTCGCCGGCATCGATGCGCACAGTGATCTTCTCCGATAATGTCGGGGGACGCCGCGTCGACGGTCGGGAGGGGGTGGCGATTTCAACGCCTGATTCCTTCAGGGCTCGAAAGATCAGATTTCGATGTTTCCGGGCAAGCTCGGCGTCTCCGGTGCCAAGTGACACCTTCACCCGGTCGCCCATCAGCTTGCCGTCATGCTGAACGGTCCAGCGTGCACACCACACGCCGTTGACCTTGGCCAAGTGATGCATGCCATCGGGCTGCATCGGATCGGGTCGGAGGTTGGGCGGGCTGGCCATGGATTGAAAAGAGTGCGCCGGCCGGGGAAACCACTCACCCGCCGGCGCTGTTTGGTCCACTCGTTACGTGCCAAAAATTAGGTTCCCAAAGTTTGCCCCGGCGCTTGAACCCACTCGCACGCCGGGGCTTTTGGCTTCACTAGTTGCTTGATGCCAAAACTTCGAAAAATGCGGACTTGGCCTTGGCCAAGAGGGCTTGCTTCTCACGCACCTGCGGGAGCATCGCGTCGAAGCGGTCCAGAAATGCGGCAACGTTGCGCATGTTCTGCTTTTGCGCGACGTCCACCGACAGCGGGTCGAATGCGGGGAGGATGATCGGGGAGGAAGGGTTGAATCCCAGAAGGATTTGCGCCTTGGAAAATCCGCCAAGTGTGTGGCCTGCGACCACTGCCACCGCGTTGTTGAGCACGGGCCGTTGGTGACTTTCTACCTGATACGATTCCCATGCCATTGGGTCAATCAGCGCCTCCACAAGCTCCAAGGCTTCATCGTAGGCATTCCCAAATTCGCGCTCGAGTTCAGCCTCCATCCAGTCACGCGCCCGATTGGCCAGCGGCTGAAGTTTCTCCCATTGCTCTGCCGACTCGCGGGCAAGCCGGCGGTGCCGGATCTCGGCCGTGCGGATCGTGACTTCCTGCCGCGTGAGATCGGCGGCGAGCTTTTCCATGACGTTCTCGTCTTCCTCTTCCTCGATCGCGGCCCGGATTTTGTTCCGCTCGTCGAGCAAGGCCGGGAAGGCGGCAAGCTGCGCGTCCAAGGTCTCAGCGAGGCGCAGGTGATGGCGGAATGCGGCGATTGGGTTCTGCGAGGGCAGGACGGGCGCGCGTGGGGCCGCGAATTCTGGAGCCTCGGTGGCGGGTGGTTCGAGTATGGCGGTCATCGGGTGTTTAGGCCTGAGATTTCTCCAAGTGTTCGAGGAATTCATCGTAGACGGTCGCAGGGACGGCGGATCCATCTCCCACCCCTTCGATTTGTTGGCGCAACTCCTCAGCCCTTTGCCCGTGCCAGGCCGCCAGCGCAGCGGGACCAATAGGGGGAGGGTCGGAAGTGGTGTCAGTAGCTTTGACGCGGCGGATCCCGAGGCGCTTGAGATTCTCACCAACTGCGGCGACATGGGCCGCATTGATTTCACTCAGGGTCGGAGGAACGTCGTATTGCTCGACGGCCATTACTTGATGGAGGGTTCTCATGATTCGGGGGTGTCGGGGGTGGCGTTGGCTTCCGCGCAACGTTGGAGCTCATGCTCCGCCAGATGAAGAATGGCGGCAGTGTTCTGGGCGGAAATCTTCAAGAGTCGGCCCGCCTGGTCCGACAAACGGCGACAACGGTTCGGAAGCCCCTTGGCGCAAAGGCTTTCGGCATGGGCAATCAGGAGCGAAATTTCGTTTCCAAGGGCGACGTTGTTTTGGGCAAGCACCTGTAAGGCGGGCACTGGAGAACTGTCACTTGCGCGGAGCATGGCGGGATTGTGGCGGGGCTTGGAGTTGTGGGAAGCCGATCGGGTGGCACCTCGTTTTCACTTGAGCCCTCCGGGCGAGCTATTTGTTGAGATCCGAATTCCCGCTGATCTGGAATTGGCTTCAATGGCCGCGCTCAAGGCCTGTGTCTGTGCGAACAGCACGCGAATTTGTGCGGTCGTGGCTTCGAACTGGCGTCCCTTTTCCCGGATGTCGTCTTGAAGACCGCCAAGCGCCTGGAAGGCCGCCGCGTCACGAACGGCGGCGTCTTCCCGGATGCCTTGGACCAGGGTGGCAATCAGGTTTGATTGTTTGGCATCGGGCACTTCGTCTTTCAACAGTGCCTGAAGGGTTTCGAAGTTCGTTTTCGTCCGCATTTGGAGTTCCTGCCCGGTTTTGGCGGCGGCATCCTGAACAATGCCGATGGCCTTTTCGACGTCCTTAGTCACCTGATCGGATAACGATTTACCATTGGTCTGGATGTCCCTGGCGACATTAGAAGTTAGGTCATCTATTACGGCATTCGCACCGGTCACGATCTCTTGCCGCTTGGCTTCCGCCTGCACTTTAATCGATTTGAGATCGGTCGATGCTTCTTCGCTCGCCTGCGATGCATCGGCGAGCTTTCGCTGGATTTCCAAGAGCTGCTGGCCGGTGGCCTTGGAGGTCGCCAGTTCGGTCACAAGCTGGCCCTCGCGGGCCTCGGCCTGATTGAGCCGTTGCCGCGCGTCTGCGACCTCCTGAGCGAGCGCGGCAAGCTGTGCGTTGGTCTGGCGGTCGATGGCACCTGCCCCGACTTCGAAAGGATCGGCACCGCCAGCCAGTGCCCGCTTGTCTTCCAGCTTCGCGGCGGCCTCTGCGGCGGAATCCTGCGCTCCCTTTTCCTTTTTCAACCGCTCGTAAGCCAAAGTCTGAGAGTTGATTTCCCGCGTCTCAGCGGCCATGCGGTCTTGCACCTGTCGATCTGCAAACGCTCGGCTTTCCGCCTCGCGCTGCTTGGTGAGGTCTGCCAAGGCCTTCGTGGTATCGTCCACCTGAACCCGCGCGGCCTTCAGCGCGGCGACCGAATCGAAAGCCCCGCCGGACATGGCGTTGAAGAAGTCACGCACCAGGCCCTTGCCTGCTTCCAGTGGATGCGCGAGCGCCATGATTCCCGCGTTGGCTTCTGAGAACGCCTTGAAGCTCTCCGGATCGGCGTCCTTGAACTCATCTAACAGGTCGGAAACCTGCCCTTGCGCGAGCTTGGCGGTGCCAACAATGAGCGCGATCGGTCCGGCGAGTTCTCCAAAGGCTTTCACCAGGTTCCCAAGGCTGGCGGCTTTCCCCGGACTGACCAGATTCAGCAAGGCCTTGTCTGCGCCTCCAACGGCGGGCTCGAGCTTCGAGGCCTCTTCCTTGAGGTCGGCAAGTCCACGCTTCACGGGTGCCACGCGCTTTTCAAAATCTGCCATCACTCTGGCAACAGCATCCTGTCCGTCCTGACTGAGCCCCGGCGCACCTGGAATTGTGGTGCCAGCGGTCGAGCCCTTGGCGGCGGCATTCTCGCGCAAGGCGGCGGTTTCTTCCTTCAACGCGGCCGTGGCCTTCACTGTCGAGGCCGTCTGAGCGTCCTGCTTTTCCTTCAGCGTGGTCAGGTCCTTTACCAGGCCGGTGCCCGAGGTGGTCCCGATGGTCTTTTCGATTCCTTCGAATCCGCCTTGGACCTTCTTGGCACCAGCGGCGGCGGTGTCCACACCGTCGACGATGATAGAGATTCTGAAGTTGCGGTCTGCTTCGGATGACATGAGTGGAAGGCTTTCAGGGATTGGCGGGTGAATTCAACAATGGGCGGTGGCACATACTTTCCGGGGTCGTGCGCACACGCCTGGGCGATGGCGGCGGAAACTCTCCGCGTGTCGTTCCGCCCTCGCGCGTGCATCCGCGTGATGTGCCCGGAAATTCCCTCTTCATCGGACCAGTCGAGCGCCCTCCGGAGCAATCCGCGCAAGGGCTTTCTCCACCAGTGCAAGCCCGATTTCCTTGCGGGCGCGGGCCTCTTCCGGATCGTAGGTTTCCAAGCTCATCACCACGCGCCGGGCGACTTCACGCGGATTAGCGATGACTGAAAAGCGAAGCATGAACAGTCCGCTTGGCCGCCTCCAAAGCCCTCGGTCCGGGTCGGAGTTTCGGCGTTTCGTTCTCGGGCGCTCTCCTTGTAGGAAGTCCGGAAACAGGCTGTCAGGGTCGAGGTTCATGACGACGCGGCGGGTGTTCCTTGGCAAAGGGCAAGCGCCTGGTCGACGCCATCCAGTGAAGCTTTGATCTGTTTGAGCTTTTCGGCGCTGGTGACACTACCAAACCCGATGCCCTTCACGGTCCGGAGGTGTGCGGAAATAGGTTGGGCGAACGTCGCGCAAATCCGCATCAGCACTCCGCCGTTTTCGTAGG